>JBDTQM010000210.1:0-6905 GCA_039932175.1 Specibacter sp. | reverse complement strand
GCACGGCGGGCTCATGGGTCAGTCCGCCAAACATGACGTGGCTGAAGCGGCCGGCCTGGGCCAGCAGTGCGGCATCCAGTGTGGGATTGCGGTAGCCGTGGATGGCCGACCACCACGAGCTCATGGCATCCACCGCCTCAAAGCTGGTGCCGTCCGCGGCGGTGAGGCTCAACCGTGTGCCCCCGGCGCCGTGCACCGCATAGGGTGCGTCGCCATCCAAGGGCGCATAGGGGTGCCACAGCAGGCCACTGTCGCGCTCGATCAGTGTGGCTCCGGCAGGCGGCGTGTCCGCCATGAGGGGCGGCACCGAGCAGGGGCCATCAAGCATTGGGGGCCATTTCAGTGCCGGCGCCCCGGCGGCGAATGGTGAGGGACCCGCCGGCGGAGGTGCCGCCGTCGTCCGGCTCTGGGGCCGGCGTGCGGCCCAGGACAACGAAACCGTTGTCTGCAATCATGTCCAGGTCCGCGGTGGCTTCCTGGCCCTCGCTGGTGAGGTAGTCGCCCAGGAACAGCGAATTGGCCACATGCAGGGCCAGCGGCTGGAGCGTGCGCAGGTGCATTTCGCGCCCGCCGGCCATGCGCAGCTCCGTGGCGGGGCAGGCAAAGCGGACCAGGGCCAGCACACGCAGGCAGGCCGCGGGGGTGAGCAGCCAGGTTCCCTCCAACGGGGTCCCGTCGAAGGGCATCAGGAAGTTCACGGGGATGGAATCGCTGCCCAGCTCGCGCAACGCAAACACGGCATCAATGAGCTGATCGTGGCTCTCGCCCATGCCAACAATCACCCCGGAACAAGGGGAGAGGCCGGCGTCCTTGGCCTGCTCCACAGTGGCTACACGGTCGGCGAATTCATGCGTGGAACAGATCTCGGCGTACATCTCCTCGCTGGTGTTCAGATTATGGTTGTAGGCGTCAACGCCGGCGGCCTTCAAGCGGGAGGCCTGCCCGTCCTTGAGGATGCCCAGGCAGGCGCACACCTCAACGTCCGGGTGCTGGTCCTTGAGCTCGGTGACCATGCCGGCGACGCGGTCCACATCCCGGTCGCTGGGGCCCTTGCCGCTGGCCACCATGCACACGCGGGAAGCGCCGGCCCGGATGCCCGTGGCGGCCTGTGCCACGGCATCTTCAGGCTTGAGCCAGGTGTATTTCAGGATTTGGGCGGCCGAACCCAAGCGCTGCGAGCAGTACGTGCAGTCCTCCGGGCAGAGTCCTGATTTCAGGTTGACAAGGTAGTTCACCTTGACGGTGTTGTTGAAGTGGGCGCGGCGCAGGCGGGCGGCGGCAGCCACCACCTCCAGCAGCTGATTGTCGGTGGATTCGAGGATGGCAAGTGCCTCCGCGCGGGACAAGGTGGCGCCGGTCAATTGCCGGCTTGCAAGGTCATCAAAGTAATTGAACACCGTTCAATTGTGCGAGGCGGGTGTGCCGCTGTCAATTGGGGCCACCTCCCATGGGGGAAGATGGAGGGGTGCCGCTGGGGCACGGCAGCACCGTTGAAGGGACCAATGCCATGGCGTTGACACGCGAGCAGATCGTCGACGCCGCCATGGCAATCCTGCGCGAATACGGGCTGGCGGACCTCTCCATGCGCCGCCTTGCCAGGGATCTGGAGGTCCAGCCGGGCGCCCTCTACTGGCACATCAAAAACAAGCAGGATCTCCTCACTGTACTGGCGGGACTCATCCTGGAAGCTGTTGGCCGACCGGCGTCGTTGCGCGAACTCGCCCTGGCCATTCGTGGGGCGCTGCTGTCCGTGCGCGACGGTGCCGAGGTGGTGGCCCTGGCCCATGCACTGGCGCCGGAGGGCCCTTCACCGTTGCTGCAAGTGCGCCAGATGCTGTCTGGCCGTGAGCTTTCCGCGCAGGAGGAACAGTGGGGCGCCGACTCGCTCATCCACTACATTCTGGGCGCCGTCACGCAGGAACAGACCCGGGCCGGACTTGCCCGGGCGGGGTTGCTGGACAACATGGACGACGGCGCCGATGCAGCCTTCGACTTTGGGCTGGGGGTCTTTCTGGCCGGGCTGGAGCGGAACTAGCCGATGATGGGCCTTTCCTCGGGCAGCCGGTGCAGCCGTGGACGTGAGGACAAGGCAATGGCCGAGGCCACAGTGATGGTCCCGAGCCGCCCGGTGAACATCAGGGCCATGAGGACCCATTCGGCGCTTGCCGGCAAGTGGTAGGTGATGCCCGTGCTCACGCCCACTGTGGCAAAGGCTGAGACGGCCTCAAACAACACCTTGTCCAGGCTGTAGTCTGTGGTCATGAGCAGCAGCAGGGTGCCCGTCATGACCGCTGCCACGCCCAACAGGGCCACCGTCAGTGCCTGCCGCTGCACCGAGGGACTGATGGAACGGTGGGCTATGGTGACCTGTTCGCGGCCACGGATCTCGTTCCAGATGGCGAACGCCAGCACCAGGAAGGTGGTAATTTTAATGCCTCCGGCGGTACCTGCGCTGCCGCCGCCAATGAACATCAAAACGTCGGTGACCATGAGGGTGTCGTCCGATGCGGCCCCGTAGTCGATGCTGTTGAAGCCTGCCGTGCGGGGAAACACAGTTCCGCCCAGGGCGCCCAGGATCTTTCCGCCCGTGCCCAGCGGGCCCAAGGTTTCCGCCCGGTTCCATTCAATGGCGGCGAAGAATGCAAATCCAACCACCAGCAGCATCACTGTGCCGTAGACGGTCAGGCGGAGGTGGATGCTCCAGTCCTTGAGCTTCAACCGGCCAGCCAGGAGCTGGATGATCACCGGGAAGCCGAGCCCGCCGGCCACGACGGCCGCGCAGATGGGGACGATGATCCACGGGTCCTCGGCGAAACCCATCAGGTTGTCACTGTAGAGGGAAAAACCGGCGTTGTTGAACGCCGAGATGGCATGGAAGAAGCCGTGCCAGACGGCGGTGGCTGGATTGCGTTCATACACGAGCCAGAACCGCACGCTCAGGACGGAAGCGGTGGCCAGCTCAATCGCTGCCATGATTTTGAAGACCCGAAAAAGCACCGCTTTCACGTCACCGAAGTTCAGGGTGTGAGTTTCGGACTGCGCCACGAGCTGGCCCCGCAGCCCGATGCTTTTGCGCACCAACAGCGCCAGCAAGGTCGCCAGTGCCATGATCCCGAAGCCGCCAACCTGGATCAGCGCCAAGATGACAAAGTGGCCAAAAGGTGTCCAAAATGTGGCTGTGTCCACGGTGGTCAAACCTGTAACGCAGACCGCCGAGACTGCCGTGAACAGCGCGGGCATGAGGTAGTCAGCGTCGCTTGCCGTGCGCGAGAGCGGAAGCATGAGGAGCCCGGCCCCCACGATGATCACCGCCAGAAAAGCCAGCGGCACCGTGCGCACAGGATGGCGGAGGGCGCGGGCCAGCCGGGAATCCCTTTTCGAGGCGGGAACCTTAAAGTCCGGTGACCTGCGGGTCACCGGGGTGTCGCGGCGAAGGCCCTTCGCGACGAAGGCCCTCAAGAGGATTTCCGTTCGGGGTGGACCACTCCTGCAAGGCCACCGCGTGGGGCAACGTGCACAGCTGTCAGCATTAGTTGGACCTCTCCGTTGTCAAGAACATCCCTGCCGTCTGCGCTCCACGCAGCCACCCTCTTGCAAGTCCGGGCCCTGCCGGTGCAGTGCCGTTCGGTACGCATCTTGGAGCCTAACATCGGGCATGCGCCAATTCGGGCCATCTTAACGAAACCTTGACGCTCGAATTTTGGTTGCGGGCACATGGTGCCATCAGCCGCGGCCTCCCGGCGCCCCCCCCCGGGATATTCGGCTCCTGATGAATCCATCCCGATGTGGTCCGCTGAAACGAGATGGCATGAAATGCGGGGGTGACGCCGGCGGAGGGCAGCTTGCTTTCGGCAGGCCAAGCCGTCCTTGGCCACCCACACTTGCGGTGGTTGCGGCGCGGATGTGTCAGAGGGTGTCTCGGTTCAGCAGGAGCCCAGTTCTGCCACGACCTCGAAGACATCAGGCCTCAGGTAGCTTTCGACATATTCGAGTTTTTGGCCGGTCAGTGTGCAGGAAACAAGCCCACGGAGCAGTATCTGGGGACGTTGTCCCCGCAAACCAAGGGTTGCGGGGACAATGCCGGGCGGTGCCGAGAGTCGGTTCTGGGTCCATTGCCGGCGCGGGGCGCAGCCGTGGTGCCTGCGCAGGAGCCCATCCAGTGAGCCATCCTCGGTGAGCAAGTTTGCCAGGCGGGGCACGAGCGCAGAGGGAAGTATGGATACCGCGGCGCTGACAGGCATGTCGTCGATGAATCGCACACGCTCCAGAACTGTGGCCTTCGCACCACTGCCCAAATCCAGCACGTCCTGTTCCTGCGGCGTGGTGGGTCGGATCATCGGTCTTGCATTGCGGGTCCGGAGAGCGGCCTCTGCCTCTGGCACGGTTTGGGTGCGGAAGGTGCCGCTTCATGGGGGGGACACCCCTTACCTCGATTCGGTCAACCTGTAGCTCGCACGCCAGCGGCACCGTAAGTTCCTGCAGGTTCCCGAGGTCGCCAGGCTCATCCGTTCGGTTCCGACGTGGGCACCTGGGACGATCATGACTTTGTCTTCAATGTCAGCCTGGGTCATGTCAAGGGCAAGGATAATACGCGGGCGGCGTTTGTCGGCTAACGCGCCAATGCCTCCTAAGGCCGCTCCAGCACTGGTGAGTTGCAGACGGAGCGCGACGGTGGCGAGGGCGTGTACATCTTGTTCCCTCGCGGACCGGTGGAAGTGTTCCGCTTGGACCCGCGCCGGTTCAGCCGCACCGAGGCAGGTTGGGCCGATATTGGCCAGCCAACCTGCCTGGGCGCAAGGCGGTGGGACTGGTTTTAGCAAGTTCTGCGCGACATTGATGCGACGTTCAAGCTCGTCATCAGCGCAATGATCTGGGATGACAAACAAAACGCCGAGCATGACGACTGGGGAACATTCCCGCACGAACGGGAGGTAATGGTCGATTTCATCAAGGACCGAGAAATCCCGGAAGTGGTGCTGCTCAATGGCGACATCCACGTCTGACGTGCACTCAACCATGGGCCGCGCGGAGGATGCGAGCCGTGGCAGTGGCTCATCAGCCCGCTGTACGACCGCACCAGCGCCAGCCTCAACGTCCCGCACCGGGCTCTGGTGAACAGTGCTGCCGACCCGAACGTGTTCGCCCGGATCGAGGCCGACACCACGGCGCAGCCCGCCACGCTCAAGGCAACCTGGATCAACCGTTCGGGGCAGCGCATCTTTCAGTTTTTCCACAACATCCGTGGAGCTCGGCCTCAAACACCAGTCGTCCCGGACGGCACGGCTGGCGGCCGTGGTGGCGATCCAAGAGTGGATCACCGCCGCGGCCGCCTGCCCGTCATGGTTTAAATCGTTGCGGCGTCGATCACGAAGCGGTAGCGGACATCGGAAGCCAGGACCCGTTCGTAGGCTTCGTTGATCTTGCTGGCCGGGATGACCTCGATCTCGGAGCCTATGCCGTGTACGGCGCAGAAATCGAGCATTTCCTGGGTTTCGCGGATGCCACCGATCATCGAACCGGCGAAGGACCTGCGCCCCGTGATGAGGGAGAATGCCTGAACCGGGAGCGGTTCCGCCGGGGCACCGACGTTGACCAGTGTGCCGTCGAGCCGCAACAGCTGCAGGTAGGCGTTGATGTCAATAGAGGCGCTGACGGTGTTAATGATCAAATCGAAGCTGCCGGCCAGGTCGCTGAATGTGTTTTCATCACTGGTGGCATAGTACTGGTCGGCGCCCAGACGGAGACCGTCCTCCTGCTTCTTCAGTGACTGGGACAGGACCGTGACCTCGGCACCCATGGCGTGGGCGATCTTGACGGCCATGTGGCCGAGTCCGCCGAGACCAACGATGGCGACCTTCTTCCCCGGTCCGGCTCCCCAGTGGTTGAGGGGGGAGTAGGTGGTGATGCCGGCGCAGAGCAGGGGAGCAGCAACGTCGAGTTCGAGTCCGTCAGGGATGTGGAGCACAAAATCTTCCGTCACCACCACGTGGGTTGAGTAGCCTCCCTGGGTGATGGTTCCGTCGCGGTCCACTGCCCCGTAGGTGCCGGTGTTTCCGGCCAGGCAGTATTGCTCCTCCCCGGCCTGGCAGTTGGCGCATTCACCGCAGGAGTTCACCATGCACCCCACGCCCACCCGGTCACCAACTGCGTGCCTGGCGACGGCGGAGCCAACTTCGGTGACGATGCCGGCGATTTCATGTCCCGGGGCCAGCGGGTAGCTTTGCGGGCCCCAGTCGCCGCGGACGGTATGGATGTCGGAGTGGCAGATGCCGGCGTATTTGATCTCGATCAGGACATCGTGGGGGCCCACGGCCCGGCGCTCGATGGTGGTGGGGACCAGGTCGCCTGTGGCCGAAGGTGCGGCGTAAGCATTGACGGTAAACATGATTTCTCCTGTTGTTGATTTACAGAGGTGGATTGTGGGGGAGTGCGACGGCGGCACGTGGCAGCCGTCTTCCGGCTAGATTTTCGTGGGGAAGGCTGTGCGGCACCCGAGGGCTGCAATGAGGAGCGCTGTCAGGACGAGCCCGATCATCACGACTGGCAGTGCGAGTCCGCCAACGTTGCCGACCACCACGGCACCGGCCACTCCGGCGGCGAAGATGGCCAGGTTGAAGGCGACGCCGAGCATGGAGTTCGCGACGTCCGCGTTCTCACCCCCGGCAGCACTGATGGCAGTCTGCAGCTGGGCCGCCGCACCGCCAAACGCAACGCCCCAAAACACTATCGCAGTCAGGACGGCAAGCAGCGACTGGTGGCCGAACATGAAGATCAGCCCGGCAGTTGCGAACACGGCAAGGCTTGCGAACACCAATTGCCGCAGCGCGCGGTCAATCACCGCGCCGGTGATGCCGATGCCCACCAGGGCGGCGACGCCAAAGGTGACAAGTGCGACGTCGACCGGC
>JBDTQM010000209.1:0-6919 GCA_039932175.1 Specibacter sp. | reverse complement strand
CCGTCAAGGTTTCCTCCGTGAAGGTCCGCGAACTGCCTGAGGCAAACGACGACTTCGCACAGCTGGCTTCCGAGTTCGACACCATCGCTGAACTGCAGGAAGACTTGGCCAAGCAGGCTGCCGAGTCCAAGACTGTTGAGCAGGGTGTTGAGGCCCGCGACAAGGTACTCGAGAAGCTCGTTGAGCTTGTTGAGGTTCCCGTTCCTGATTCCGTGATCGCTGATCAGCTGGAGCAGCACTTCAAGCCTGAGAACGCACACGGCACCGAAGAGCACGACACCGAAGAGCACCGCGCCGAGGTCAAGGAAAACACCGAGAAGGCTTTCCGCAACGAGATCATCCTCGACGCGATCGCTGAAAAGGAAGAGATCAGCGTCAGCCAGGCTGAACTGATCGACTACATCGTTTCCTCCGCCAGCCAGTACGGCATGGAACCGAACCAGTTCGCCCAGATGTTGGACTCCTCCGGCCAGGTCAACATGATCGTCGGCGAAGTTCGCCGCCGCAAGGCACTGGCAGCTGTTCTGGCCAAGGCATCCGTCAAGGATTCCGCCGGCGCTGCAGTGGACCTGACCGACTTCGTGTCAGTTGCCTCTGATGAAGAAGAGACCACTGAAGATGACGCCATCGAGCCCACAGCAGTTGTGGATCCGGGCGAAGTCCGCATCTAATGCGCGCCCCGTTCAGGGGTAAATAGATTTACTGGCCGTTGCCGGTTCCTTTCGACAAGGAGCCGGCAACGGCTTTTTTGTGCCCCCTCCCAACGGCTGTCCCAACTGCCGAGAAGGCCCCGTTTTATTCCCGCCGCCCACGCATCTTCGGGTATCGTGCGCCTACAGCGAACAGTGTACTGATGGGCCCCAACGCGCTGCCAAAAAGGGCTACTGTCCAAGTAGTGAACATTAGTGATGGGCACGCCGGGCCCGCCCGGCGGACCACACGAAGGAGAGGTAAACCCACCATGGCACAGCCAACCACCCCGACGATGGCCAGCGCGGACTCGAACGGCCAGGATCAGTACATCTTCAACCGCCTGCTGAAGGAACGCATCATTTGGTTGGGCTCGGAAGTTCGCGACGACAACGCGAACGTCATCTGCTCGCAGCTGTTGCTGCTCTCGGCCGAAGATCCTGATAAGGACATCTTCTTGTACATCAACTCACCCGGCGGCTCGGTGACAGCCGGCATGGCAATTTATGACACTATGCAGTACATCCCGAACGACGTCGTCACCGTCGCCACCGGGCTGGCAGCGTCCATGGGTCAGTTCCTGCTCTCCTCAGGCACCAAGGGCAAGCGCTACGCGACGCCCAACGCACGCATCCTCATGCACCAGCCCTCCGGCGGCATCGGTGGAACGGCGTCGGACATCAAGATCCAGGCTGAACTGATCCTGCACATGAAAAAGGTCATGGCCGAACTGACAGCCGAGCAGACCGGCCAGACGATCGAGAAGATCCTTGTGGACAATGACCGCGACAAATGGTTCACGGCGACCGAAGCCTTGGAATACGGCTTCTTCGACAAGATCGCCCGCCACGCAGGAACCGTTGCCGGTGGCGGCGGAACCAACGCCAAGTAAAGCCAGCCAAAGAGAAACTTCAGGAGTAACCGATCATGACTTACAACTTTGGCAGCACAGCTTTTGGCCACACTGCCGGCAATCTGCCCTCCAGCCGTTACGTGCTTCCCCAGTTCGAGGAGCGCACACCCTACGGCTTCAAGCGCCAGGACCCGTACACCAAGCTTTTTGAGGACAGGATCATTTTCCTGGGTGTCCAGGTTGATGACGCATCGGCCGACGACGTCATGGCACAGCTTCTCGTGTTGGAAGCCGATGACACCGACCGTGACATCACGCTGTACATCAACTCTCCCGGTGGATCGTTCACGGCCATGACGGCCATCTACGACACCATGCAGTTCATCCGTCCGGAAATCCAGACAGTATGCCTGGGCCAGGCAGCCTCCGCGGCAGCCGTGCTGCTGGCGGCCGGCGCCCCTGGCAAGCGTTTGGCCCTGCCGAACGCCCGCGTGCTGATCCACCAGCCGGCACTGTCCGGCGGCCAGGGCGGCCAGGCATCGGATCTGGAGATTCAGGCCAACGAGGTCATGCGCATGCGCGAATGGCTGGAGAACACCTTGGCCGACCTGTCCGGCCGCACGCCGGAGCAGGTCAGCAATGATATTGAGCGCGACAACATCCTCACAGCAGCGCAGGCCAAGGAATACGGCCTGATCGATGAAGTGTTGGCGCCGCGCAAGATGAAGGCAGCAGCCATCACACGCTAGCTGCCGTGTGGTCAACCGCCGGGGCAGGGGAGAGGAAATTCCCTTGTTCCGGCGTTTGCTTTCCATGCAATGTCAGTGGTGTGGATTAGAGTATTCGTAGGACGTTTCCGGCACCAGCCGGCAGCGAAGCAGGTTCACAAGATAACAACGCGCCATGCGGGTTATTCGCGGAAGGACACATCAATGGCCAGGATGGGTGAAAGCACCGATCTGCTGAAGTGTTCTTTCTGCGGAAAGAGCCAGAAACAGGTTCGCAAATTGATTGCCGGCCCTGGCGTGTACATCTGTGATGAGTGCATTGAATTATGCAATGAGATTATCGATGAAGAGCTGGCCGAAGTGGCCGACCTTGACGCCTTTGATTTGCCCAAGCCGCGGGAGATCTTCGACTTCCTGCAGGAATACGTCATTGGCCAGGAACCCGCCAAGCGGTCGTTGGCCGTAGCCGTGTACAACCATTACAAACGCATTCAGTCCGGGCACGCTGTCAAGAGCAACACCATCTCCGGCGGCGTCCACGATGACGTTGAAATCGCCAAATCCAACATCCTTTTGGTGGGCCCCACGGGTTGCGGCAAAACCTACCTGGCACAGACCCTGGCCCGCCGCCTGAACGTTCCGTTCGCCGTCGCCGACGCCACAGCGCTGACCGAGGCCGGGTACGTGGGTGAGGATGTTGAGAACATTCTGCTCAAGCTCATCCAGGCTGCCGATTTCGATGTGAAAAAGGCCGAACAGGGCATCATCTACATCGATGAGATTGACAAGATTTCGCGCAAGTCCGAGAACCCCTCCATCACCCGTGACGTTTCCGGTGAGGGCGTGCAGCAGGCGCTGCTGAAGATTCTTGAGGGAACTGTTGCCTCAGTTCCGCCGCAGGGCGGCCGCAAGCACCCGCACCAGGAATTCATCCAGATCGACACCACCAATGTGCTGTTCATTGTGGCCGGCGCCTTTGCCGGCCTGGAAGAGATCATCGGCTCCCGCGCCGGCAAGAAAGGCATCGGGTTCGGTGCGCCGCTGAGCGCGCTGAAGCAAACGGAGGCCAGCTACGCCGACGTCATGCCCGAGGACCTGCTGAAGTTTGGTTTGATTCCTGAGTTCATTGGCCGCCTGCCGGTCATCACCACCGTCACGCAGCTGGACCGCAAGGCCCTGATTCAGATCCTGACCGAACCCAAGAACGCGCTGGTCAAGCAGTACCAGAAGATGTTCACGCTCGACGGCGTCGAACTTGAGTTTGATGACGAGGCCCTGACGGCCATCGCCGACCTGGCCCTGGTGCGCGGCACCGGCGCCCGCGGCCTGCGCGCCATCCTGGAGGAAGTGCTGCAGCCTGTCATGTTTGACCTGCCCAGCCGTGAAGACATTGCCACAGTGGTGATAACGGCCGACGTCGTGGGGAAGAAAGCCGAGCCAACACTCATTCCGCATGAGGTGGCCGCCAAGCGCAGGAACAAGTCCGCATAAGGCCTTCCCCGCTCGTTGCGGAATAGAACTCGGCAAGTGTGAGTTGTTTGGAATGGGGCCCGGTGTCCCCTTCGACTTCATGAACCCATGACCCACCAAGGAGATTTCACGTGTCCGAAAGCGTTGCAGCCGCCACCGAAACGGCCGATTTTTGGTTCGACCCCGCCTGCCCGTTCGCCTGGGTGACCTCACGGTGGATCGGCGAAGTGGAGCAGGTCCGCGACATCAAGGTTGATTGGCACGTCATGAGCCTTGCGGTGCTCAATGAAAACAATCACGATCTGCCGGCTGTTTACCGTGAGCACATGGACAAGGCCTGGGGACCGGTCCGTGTCATCATTGCGGCCGCACAGGAACACGGCCAGCAGGTCATCAAGCCGCTGTACGACGCCATGGGCACACACATTCACAACAACGGCAACAAGGACTCGGCCGACGTCATCGCCAAGTCTCTGGCCGAAGTTGGCCTGCCTGCCGGGCTTGCGGCCGCAGCCACCACGGACGCCCATGACGTGGCATTGCGCGCCAGCCACGCCGAGGGCATCAGCAAGGTGGGCCAGGACGTTGGCACTCCCATCGTTGCCTTCAACGGCACAGCATTCTTTGGTCCTGTCATCACCCGCATCCCCCGCGGTGAAGAAGCCGGCAAGTTGTGGGATGCGACCGTTACATTAGCTGGTTTTCCGTACTTCTTTGAGATCAAGCGCAGCCGCACCGAAGACCCGCAATTCGGGTAGTCGGTACCGAAAGGGGCCGGAACAAATTACAACAAAGTAATTTTGTTTCGGCCCTTGTTTTGCCGTTCTGGCAGGCGCATACTAATGAGTACCCAATCCGCCAAGGAAAGGGCTGACAGGTACCAGAAATTCAGTGACTGAACCGTCTAATAATGAGACACCGTTTCGGCGGAAAGCTCGAATAGGTTCATTGACACCGGTGACGCGGTGATGAGTCCTGAAAGTTAATGGCACCCGTTAGACCGCTAATCGTCACATAGCGGGATGAAAGTCGAAGCCCCACCGACGGCACTAAGCCGATGGGGCTTCCCCTTTGGCCGAAACCTTCCTGCGGACGCCTTGTTCACCCAGTTTTCACCGCAGCGTTTATGCAGCGATCCTCGGCTGCAACCTTCGCCGGGCAGGGTTGAATCGTGAAGGTTGCCATAGTTGCTGAATCGTTCCTGCCGGAGATGAATGGGGTAACCCATTCACTACTAAAGATCTTGCAACACCTAAACGAGCGGGGCGACACCGTGCTGGTCATTGCACCATCCGCCGCGCATGATGCCCCGGCAGTGGTGGAAGGCGCCATTGTCCGCCGGCTTCCGGCAGTTCCCTTGGCGGGGTACCGGAACATCCGCATTGCCGTTGGCGGTGTTGCAAGACTCAAAACACTTCTCGCCGACTTTGAGCCGGACATCGTTCACCTTGCCTCTCCCTTTGTCCTGGGGTGGCGGGCCGTCAGGGCGGCGGCGGCGCTGAACATCCCCTCGGTGGCCATCTACCAAACCGACGTCCCCGGATATGCGGCCAGGTACGGCATGCCATTTTTTGAAAACTGGGCCTGGCACCGTGTGGAGCGAATCCACATGGCAGCCACCAAAACACTGGCCCCTTCCACGGATTCCCTGAACCAGCTGCGCGGCCACGGCATCCCGCGCGTGAAGCTGTGGCGCCGGGGAGTGGACACCGGGCGTTTCCACCCCGGCAAGCGCAGCGAAGCGTTTCGTCGAAAGGTGGCACCCCCGGGCCACAAGATCATTGGCTACGTGGGGCGGCTGGCGCTCGAGAAACAAGTCGAGGACCTGGCCGTGCTCGCGGGCCTTCCCAACACCACCTTGGTCATCGTCGGCGAGGGGCCGCGGCGCGAGGTGCTCCAATCAGCCCTGCCCCATGCGCACTTCACCGGCTTTCTCGGGGGCGAAGACCTTGCGGCGGCCATGGCCTCCTTCGACCTCTTTGTGCACCCCGGCGAATTGGAAACGTTTTGCCAGACCATTCAGGAAGCCATGGCCTCGGGCGTACCTGTCATCGCCACGGGCAGGGGCGGCCCCGTGGATTTGGTGGATTCCTCCCGCACGGGCTGGCTTTACGCACCCGGGAATCTGGGCCAGCTCAGGGGCTACGCCCAAGACCTGATCGGCGACGATGCGAAGCGTGCCGCCTTTGCCGCTGCCGCCGTTGCACAGGTTCAAGGCCGCAGCTGGTCAGTCGTTTGCGGGCAGCTGATGGACATTTACAGCCAGGCCATTGCCGAGCACCCGCTGATCCCGGCCGTGCGGGCATAAATGACGCGCCTCATCCGCAACGCCCCGGGTCGCTACGTTGCACTCGGCGACTCGTTCACCGAAGGCGTGGGGGATGCCAGCAAGCACCTGCCCAACGGGGTCAGGGGATGGGCCGACCGCGTGGCCGAGGGGCTTGCCCGGCAGGAGCCAGGTTGGGAATACGCCAACCTGGCCATTCGCAGCAAGCGGCTGCGGCACATCATCGCCGAGCAGCGCGAAGCTGCCGTTGCCCTGGAGCCAACGCTCATCACCGTCTATGCGGGCGGGAACGATGTCATGGATTTGGGCACCAAGGTTGCCGACATTCTGGCCCTCTACGAACGCCTCGTGGCGGACTTGGCGCAGACCGGGGCCACCCTGGTGCTCTTTACCGGATACGACGTGGAAGTCTCCCCGCTTCTTGGCCCGCTGCGGCGCAAGAACCATGCCTACAATGACGGTGTCCGGCGCATCGCCGGCAAATATGGCGCAGTTTTGGTGGATTACGCAAGCTTTACGGCATACGCCAATCCGCGCATGTGGGGGCCGGACAAGCTGCACATGTCCAAGGCCGGGCACAAGTACCTGGCGGCCCGGGTCCTGGACACTTTGGGGGTGCCGCACTCCATCGTGCACAAGCACAGGATCCAGGCACCTCACGGCGCCAGGCAGTGGACGCGGGTGCAATATGCGTGGCTCACCGAGTGGGTGGTGCCCCTGTTCGGCCGCAAACTCAGGGGCACCACCTTGGGTGATTCCCTGAGTCCCCGCTGGCCGGAGCCGGTCAGGGTGCCGCCCAGGAAGGGCCTGAAAAAACTGGCCCGGGTTTCGACAGGCTCAGGACTCCGGACATGGTAGTTGGCGGGATTGTGGGTTCGTTGAATTTCCGGG
>JBDTQM010000208.1:0-6992 GCA_039932175.1 Specibacter sp. | reverse complement strand
ACGACGCCGAGACGGACTCCGACCTTTCCGGTCACGACGACGAGACGGACTCTGACCTTTCCGGTCACGACGACGAGACGGGCCAGTCCCACTAAGGACAAATACTGTGAAGGGAGCCCCACCAGCCGCTGGCGGGGCTCCCTTCCGCTGATGTCTGGAAGGTGGAGCCGCGACGGCGGAATGTTCCGGACGCAACGATCCGGCAGGGCACAAAGAAGGCGGCTGCCGCAGTGGAAGCCGCCTTCTTTGTGCCCTGTTCAGGGGGTGGGACTAGATGTTTTCAATCACGTAGTCAATGCACTTGGTCAGTGCGGTGATGTCCTCGGGGTCGATGGCCACGAAAGTGGCAATGCGCAGCTGGTTGCGGCCAAGCTTGCGGTAAGGCTCGGTGTCCACAATGCCGTTGGCGCGCAGCACCTTGGCCACGGCTGCCGCATCCACTGACTCATCGAAGTCGATCGTGACAATGACATTGGAACGGTCTTCCGGGTTGACCACGAACGGTGCGGCGATCGGGGAAGACTCGGCCCATGAGTAGAGGCGGCCCGCGGAGTCGGCCGTGCGGGCCGATGCGAAGTCGATGCCGCCGTTGGCGTTGAGCCACTGGACCTGGTTGTTGAGGGTGACAAGCGTGGCGAGGGCAGGCGTGTTGTACGTCTGGTTCAACAAGGAGTTGTCAATGGCAGTTGTCAGGTTCAGGAAGTCGGGAACCCAACGGTTGGAAGCGCCGATCCGGGCGGCACGCTCCAGCGCAGCGGGGGAGAACAGCGCAAGCCAAATGCCGCCGTCGGACGCAAAGTTCTTTTGCGGGGCGAAGTAGTAAACATCACTCTCACGCACATCCACGGCCAACCCGCCGGCGGCGGAGGTGGCATCCACCAGTACCAGGGCGCCGTCGTCAGCGCCTGCAACGCGCTTGACGGGAGCTGCAACACCCGTGGAGGTTTCATTCTGCGGCCACGCGTAGGTGTCCACGCCGGCCTCGGCAACGGCCACCGGGCGGGTGCCGGGGGCTGAGGTGAGGATGGAGGATGCCTCAAGGAACGGCGCATTGTTGGTGGCGGAGGCAAACTTGGAACCGAACTCGCCAAAGGAGAGGTGCTGGGCCTTGTTCTCAACCAGGCCGAACGCTGCAACGTCCCAGAACGCCGTGGAGCCGCCAACACCGAGGATGAGCTCATAGTCGTCGGGGGCGCCAAAGAAGTCCTTCAGGCCGCTGCGTACATCGCCTACCAGGTTCTTGACGGGCGCCTGGCGGTGGGAGGTGCCCAGGAGCTTTGTTCCGGCCTCGGAGAGCGCGGCAATCTGCTCGGGGCGAACCTTGGAGGGGCCGGCGCCAAAGCGGCCGTCGGCCGGGCGCAGATTGGCGGGAATGGTGAGGGGCGTGGATTCGCTCACAAGTAGCTCCAAAAATTAAGCGATGGAAGTTAGGTAGGACCCAAGGGCTGCTGCCAATTCTGCCGTAGAACTACGCTCAGAGGAAAAATCCTGACATGTAAGGCATAACTTGCCCGGAATGCCGCGGTGCCCGCGTGCCCCAAGTTTCCTTTGGCAGCGCCAATCAGGCTAACGTAGAGAACAAAGTCTTGCCCAAAATCTCACTCAACAACAGGAGGATACTGCCGTGGCTGATCTGATTGACACGACCGAAATGTATTTGCGGACCATCCTGGAGTTGGAGGAAGAGAACATTGTGGCCTTGCGGGCACGCATTGCCGAGCGACTGCATCATTCAGGCCCCACAGTCTCCCAAACCATCGGCCGGATGGAACGCGACGGCCTGGTCATAGTTTCCGGTGACAGGCACCTGGAGCTGACCCCTGCCGGCCGCGACAAGGCCACCCGCGTGATGCGCAAGCACCGCCTGGCTGAACGGCTGCTCTCCGACGTCATAGGCTTGGATTGGGCCTACGTCCATGAAGAAGCCTGCCGTTGGGAACACGTCATGAGCGAGCGGGTTGAACAACGCTTGTTCGAGCTCCTGGGCCGCCCCGAGGAATCCCCGTACGGCAACCCCATTCCGGGGCTTGAAGAACTCGGCGGAACCATTTCGCCCTTGTTTGCCGCCGGCCTGGTGACGCTCGTTGACGCCATGGGCAGCTATTCCCCGGAGCAGCAGGTGGTCATCCACAGGCTGTCCGAGCGCATCCAGGTGGATCCGGAACTACTGGTCCAATTGGATGAGGGCGGGCTGCGCCCTGGCGCTCAAATCTCCCTGGCCCAGGTGGGGGAGTACATTTCGGTCCGTGTTCCGGGCATCGAAGGGGCGTTGGAGCTGCCGCCCGAGGTGGCCGCCCACATTTTCGTCGCCATGAGCTGACTCACAGTTATTGATAACTAAGGTAACGGAATTATTACGTTTACCGCCAGTAACGTATAGTAATAAATAAGCGCTGTAATCAAAGCGTTACCTTTGTGCGACACCGAACCTTGCCTTCGCACAACGGGCAGCAATCATTCAGGCAAGGGCGGGGGAACCACTTTTGGCAGGCTTGCAGCCGGCCTTGGGGTGAAGCCCGAATTCGAAACACAGCAAACAATTCGCTGACGCGGTCCATGGGGCGGCGCCATGGATAGACGTGTGTCTTGAGGCTGGGCCGGATCAAAAAGCACCACTCTCTGATCCGAATCCGACAGCTAACTTCGCAGGTGCATCAAAGAGAGGTTTTTAGTGTCAGAAATTAAGCAGCGGGGACGCCGTAGCGCGTCGTCGCCGGCAGCTCATGAGCCCACCATCATGAGTGGCAGCCGCCGCGAGGCACTTGCCGCGGAGCGTGCCAACACGTCGTCGAGCGTATCCGTAGCCGCATTGCTGCGTGCCGGAGCAGCCAGCGGTGCAGGCCAGAAAATGGGCGTGGCCATGGCCGCCACAGGTCTGGTCCTGGCTGTCACCCTGCCGTCCACCCAAGCCATTGATCAGCAGCAGATCGAGCCTGAATTCACGGCATCTACGCAGACTTTGGTCACGGCATCGGCCGATATTCCCATTACTTTTGCGTCCCCTGAAATTGGCAGCGCGCTGAACCCTGACGGTCAGCTGAAGGAAACCTTGAAGGTCAACGCCGCCAAGGTCACCCCGGCTGCTTCCAAGGGAACCCTGTCAGCGCCGCTGAAGGTCCTGACTCCGAGCTCTCCCTTTGGGGACCGCATCAGCCCCATCACGGGCCAGGTTGATGAACATCACACCGGCCAGGACTTCGCCGTTGCCAGCGGCACGCAGGTGCTTGCAGCCGCCGGTGGAACGGTCACCTTTTCGGGGTGGCACACCTATGGTGGTGGCAACCGCGTGGTTGTGGACCATGGCAACGGGCTGTCAACGTCCTACAACCACATGAGCAGCAATTCGGTCAAGGTGGGCCAGAAGGTCGGACGCGGCGACGTGGTGGGCCTCAGCGGCTCCACGGGGGCATCCACCGGCCCCCACCTGCACTTCGAAGTAATTGTTGACGATGAAACAGTTGACCCCCTGGGCTGGCTTTAATTCATCCACAGGCAGATTTTGATTACGACTTAGTCACACGACCGTGACCTGAACGTGACATTGCAAAAAATCTGTTGTAACGTCGTAATCGCGCCAGCTTCGAATCAAGCTGACGTCCATGAGTGGATTGCCTAGCTCTGCCACTGCTCATGGTCCGTTCGTATCAATCGTCTGGCAGGGGCGGGGGAACCAATAAACGGATTTCGCATATTTTTGCAGAAGTCCTTGGGGTGAAGCCGCGAAACGTTCAACCACGCAAAAGAAGTAGTTCTTTGTGTGTGCCACAACGTGGAGCGGCCGGGTGACTCCCATCCGAATCCGACAGCTTACCTCGCAGGCATTGGGAGAGGAAACCTTCTTGGCTTCAAATACTGCCCTTGGGCGCCACCGCGCCGAGGTTGCTAAGACCAGTCCGATCTCCACCCTCACGAAAGCCGTCAGCTCCAACGTCGGCGGGGTTGGTCGTCAGGCAGTTGTTCTCGCAGCCGCTTCAGGACTGGTACTCACATCCGGTATCGCAGCAAACGCGGCAACTCCCACAGTGGAGCGTGCTTCTGATGGTGCAACCACGCTGAACATGAAGACGGAACTTGCTTCCGCCATCACGGCAGCTTCCACGGTGAAGATCTCCTTCGCCACCCCCGCAATCACCTCCACCCCGGCCCCTGTAGTTGAGGCGCCGGTAGTTGTAGAGGCACAGAGCAGCGACGTTGTTGCCGCACCTGTTGTTCAAGAAGAGGCAGTAGCGGCACCCGCTGCAGCAGCCCCGGTTGCAACAGTCACCACAACAGCCCCTGCGGCCAAGCCTGTTACCAAAAGCGGAATTGGCGCAACCATTGCCAGCGCCGCATTGGCTCAGCTTGGCGTTGCCCAGGACTGCACTGCACTTGCCAGCAACTCCTTGGCTGCCGCTGGAATTAACTTCCACGACTGGCCCGCTGGCTACCTGAGCTTGGGCCGCACGGTTTCCGCCGGCGAAGCTCAGCCCGGTGACTTGATCTACTACGCAGATGGCGGCATGGGCATGGCCCACATCGCTGTTTACATTGGCAACGGCCAGGCCGTACACGGTGGATGGGATGGCGGAACAACCGCTGTTTTCTCCGTCAACGTCGGTTCAGGCCCCGTTTACATCGCCATGGGTCACTAAGAACTTTTTTTCAAGCAACGAACCCCGTCCTTGGACGGGGTTCGCTGCTTTAATTACCCTGAGCCGGCCATGGGGCCCCGCATTGCCAACTCCGCAGCTCACGGAAAGCCCGCTGTGTGCGCGGTAGCATGGCCATATGCTGACTTTGAAGCCACACCTGTGCAGGCAGTGATTCTGGCCGGTGGACTCTCCCGGCGTCTTAATGGCGTGCCCAAGGCGGGGCTAATGGTGGACGGCAAGACATTGCTGGCGCGCACAGTGGAAGCGGCAGCACAAGCCATCGCCGTACATGACGGCGCCCTCCCTGCCACCCGCCCGGGCGGAGCGCAAGGGGAGGCAGGCACCGGCCCGGGCATCGCCGTCGTCGGGCCGGTGGAAAGCATCGCCACCTGGCTGGGCACGGCCACACTGCGTGGGCTTGTGGTGGCCGTCCAGGAGGACCCGCCCTTTGCGGGCCCCGCGGCAGGAATTGCTGCAGGATTGGCTGCCCTGCCGCGCAGCGATGGCCGGGTGCTGATTCTGGCCTGCGACATGCCTGCGGCGGCAGCGGCGGCCCAACTCCTGCTCGAATCTGACAGCAATGAGCCAAAAACTGCCGTGCTGGCCGTGGACAACGGCCGGGTGCAGCCGCTGGCCGGCATCTACCCCGTGCCGGAACTGCTGGCTGCGGTGCATGCTGCGCGCGCGTCACAGCGGTTGGCGAACGCGTCCGTACGCTCACTCATTGCTAGTGTGGACATTAAGGAATGTGCCGTCCCTGCGGGAACCACGGCCGACATCGACACGTGGGATGACGCCCGCAGCCACGGCATTGCGGTGCAGGGCGGCGGGCAGAAATGAGGAAGCAGTTGGAAAATCAGGAGCAGATTTTGCAGGCGTGGATGGCCAAGCTTCAGGAGGCCTTTGAGATTGCCGACATTGAGGTGGACATTGCGGCCGTGCTGAATCTTGCCGGCGTGGCAGCCCACTCGATTGTCCGCCCCGCGGCGCCGCTGACCACCTTTGTGGCGGGTCTGGCAGCAGGCCTGGCCGCGGGGTCCGGCCAGGTGGATGAGGCCACGGCCATGAAAGCGGCACTGGGGCTGGCCAAGACCATGTCTGCGGCGGAACGGGCGGAGCCTGCTGCCGACCCAGCAGCTGAACACTAAACCCATGGCCTCAACGCCAGCGGACATGCCACGCATCCTGCCGCGCACCTGGGACGAGGCCAGGGCGCTGGCCCATGCGCTCCCGGCCGCGCTGCCAGCCCACCCTGTGCCGTTGGCGGACGCCATCGGCCGCACGCTGGCGGCGGACTTGCTGGCCGGCCACCCCCTGCCGCACTATGCCTCCTCCGCCATGGATGGTTGGGCCGTGGCGGGGAGCCCGCCCTGGATTTTTGCTGAACCGGGGCGGCGGCTCGCGGCCGGGCAGGCGGTTCCCATTGTCACGGGAGGCCTCATGCCCGCCGGTGCCAAGGCGGTACTGCGCAGTGAGTCCGGCCAAGTTAAGATCGACGACGACGGCCTGCCGGTTTTGGTTCTTGGTCCGGACTCCCGGCCCGGGGAACCCAAAAACGGCCAGCACATCCGCCCCGTGGCGCAGGAAGCTGCCGAGGGCGAGGTTTTGATCAAATCCGGCACCATGCTCAACCCTGCCCACATCGCCCTGGCGGCCCTGGGCGGGGCGGACGAGCTCCGTGTTCTGGGCAAGCCGCTGGTCAAGATCGTGCTGACGGGGGATGAAGTGGTTTCCTCCGGCATTCCGGCTGCCGGCCAGGTGCGGGATGCCTTTTCGCCGCAGCTGCCTTTTGTGGTGAACCTGTTGGGCGGCTCGGTGGTGGGGCTGGAACGCGCCGGGGACAATATTGAGGCCATGCTGGCCGCGTTGGAAGACTCGCCGGAGCTCCCGGCAGACGTGGTGATCACCACCGGCGCCACGGGCAACTCAACAGCGGACTTTCTGCGCCGGGCCATCCACGCCATGGGCGGCACCTTTCACATCAACAGCATCGCCATGCGGCCAGGCCACCCGACCCTGTTGGCCGAGCTGCCCGACGGCCGTTTCCTGGTGGGGCTGCCCGGCAACCCGTTGGCGGCCATGGTGGCCCTGCTGAGCGTGGCCGCCCCGTTGCTGGCAAAGCTGGGCAGCGCACCCATGCCCGGCACCTTTGATGTCCCCTGCGGGACGCCCATCAAGGAGTTTCACGGCCCCACCCGGCTCATGCCGTACCGCCTGGTGTACGGGCTGGCATCGCCGTGCGCGCACACGGATTCCGCCATGATGCGCGGCCTGGCCGGTGCCGACGGGATCATGGTGGTCCCGCCGCACGGGGTCAAAATGGGGGAGACCCTCACAGCCTTCGCCCTGCCGTGGAAATAG
>JBDTQM010000207.1:0-7009 GCA_039932175.1 Specibacter sp. | reverse complement strand
CGCCGCCAAAGCGCATCTTTGTGCGGCATGCCAGTCAAGGTCGGGCGATAAACCGCCATGAAACTGTCCACATATTGGACACGGCTGGTGGGCGAATCCTTGGACGGCCAGCAAAGCAAGTAAGCTGGTCAGCGTGAAGACCTTCGAATCCCTTTTTGATGAGCTCAGTGCGAAAGCCGCAGCCCGGCCCGCTGGCTCCCGTACCGTCGCCGAACTTGAATCAGGCGTTCACGGTATTGGCAAGAAAGTGGTTGAGGAAGCTGCTGAGGTGTGGATGGCCGCCGAGTATGAATCGGAAGAGGCCTGTGCCGAAGAGATTTCCCAGCTGTTCTACCACCTGCAGGTCATGATGATCGCAAAAGGGCTGACCCTTCAGGACGTTTACAAGCATCTGTAGCCACGCTGTGGCGCCTTGTTACGACCCCTGAAATGGCGTTGGAACGCCGAAAACCTTTTGCTTGAACCGATCTGAAAGAAACTTTCAAATGCTGCGTGTTGCCGTCCCGAACAAGGGTGCCCTGTCCGAAGCCGCTTCAGCCATGTTGGCCGAGGCGGGCTACCGCCAACGCCGCGACAGCCGCGAGCTGGTCATGGTTGACCCCGAAAACAACGTTGAATTCTTCTTCCTCCGTCCACGTGACATTGCCGTTTACGTTGGTGCCGGCACGCTGGATGTTGGCATCACCGGCCGCGACCTGCTCATGGACGCCCAGGTCGATGCCGAGGAGCTGTTGCCGCTGGGCTTTGCCCGCTCCACGTTCCGCTTTGCCGGCCCGGTGGGCCATTTCAGCAAGGCTGCCGAACTTGAGGGCAAGCGCCTGGCCACCAGCTACGACGGCCTGCTGCGTGAATACCTGGCTGAACTTGGCATCAACGCCAAGGTGGTCCGCCTTGACGGTGCCGTTGAATCCTCGGTGCGCCTCGGCGTCGCGGACGCCATTGCCGACGTCGTGGAAACGGGCAGCACGCTCAAGGCTGCCGGCATGGAAATCTTCGGCGAGCCCATCCTGAACTCCGAGGCCCTGCTGATTGGCCGCCGCGGCGTCACCCCGCCGGCAGGTGTGGAAGTTCTGATCCGCCGCCTGCACAGTGTTTTGGTTGCCCGCCAGTACGTGCTCCTTGACTATGATGTCCCCAAGACGCTCATGGAGAAGGCCACAGCGTTGACCCCCGGCCTGGAATCGCCCACGGTTTCACCGCTGCGGGACTCGGACTGGGTGGCTGTGCGCTCGATGGTCCTGTCCAAGGACACCAACCGCATCATGGACGAGCTGTACGATCTTGGCGCCCGCGCCATTCTGGTCAGCAACATCCACGCCTGCCGCATCTAGGGAGAAGACCCATGAGTGTTGCCATCAGAGTCATCCCCTGTTTGGACGTCGACGCCGGCCGCGTAGTCAAGGGCGTCAAGTTCCAAAACCTGCGCGACGCCGGTGACCCGGTTGAGCTGGCGAAGCGTTACGACCTTGCCGGGGCGGATGAACTTACGTTCCTGGATGTCACGGCTTCCTCCGGCAACAGGGAGACAACCTTTGATGTTGTCTCCCGTGCCGCCGAGCAGATTTTCATCCCGTTGACTGTTGGCGGGGGAGTGCGCGAGGTGTCCGATGTGGACAAGTTGCTGCGTTTCGGTGCCGACAAGGCCTCCATCAACACCGCAGCCATTGCCCGCCCGGCCGTCATCGATGAGATCACCCACCGTTTTGGTTCCCAGGTTCTGGTGCTCAGCGTTGACGCTCGGCGCACCAGGGGCGGGATCACGCCGTCGGGCTATGAAGTGACAACCCATGGTGGCCGCGAAGGCACGGGCATGGACGCCATCGAATGGGCCAAGGAAGCAGCGGATCGGGGTGTGGGGGAGATCCTGCTGAACTCGATCGACGCCGACGGCACCAAGGAGGGCTTCGACCTGGAGCTGATCCGGCTGGTTCGCGCCGCCGTGCATATCCCCATCATTGCCTCCGGCGGTGCTGGCAAGCCGGAGCATTTCCCGCCGGCCGTTGCTGCCGGTGCCAACGCCGTGCTGGCCGCATCCGTGTTCCACTTTGGTCCGGACCACGCCATTGCCGATGTGAAAAAGGCCATTCGCGACGCCGGTTACGAAGTCCGCTGACAGCCGGAACCGGCGCTAGAGGGCGCGCATCCGGTTGTTGCGCGGGTTGTGCTCCAACTCGGCCAGGCCCAGGGCCTCCAACAGCGGGGGCAGGTACATGCCGACCCGTCCTCGGTAGCCCTTTTTCAGCCCGTACCAGCCGCCCACGGGGTTGGACTCCGCGCGGGCCCACGCCTCCACTGTGCCGTCCCTGGCGGGTTTCTGCTCATCGGCGCTGCCCAGCTCCAGCCAGTCGCCGTGTTCGGCAAGCATGGCCGCCAAATCGGCAACGAGGCGCAGCTGGTACTTCAAAACTGTTTTGCCCACCGTGCAGACAAGTTCCGGCGGCTCTGCTGATTCGTTGCGGTACATGGTGTACTCGGAGGTGCCGGGAGGGGTTTTCAGCAGCCACGGGGAATCCTTGGTGCCGGCGTCGCCCCAGTCAAGATCAGTCATGGCCATCTCCTTGCAATTGAGGTGTACCGCCGGTGCCCGGTGAAACTAGAGCCCCACCGGTGCTGTCTGTAAGAGTGCGACGGCGTCCTGCTGGCCTTCGAAGGAAACCAGGGCCTGGCCGGTGCGGCCATTGGCGTGCATGAGCAGCTCGCCAGGTTCGCCAATGATGGCCACCGAGACGGGGGCACGCTTGGCCACGTGCCGGGGTCCGCCGGCATTGACCAAAACTACGCCCAGGTCCACGCTGCGGTAGAGAAAGGCTGCCCGGGTGATCAGTTCGGCCCAGAGTGCCTGCGAGTAGTCGGCATCCAAGGCGCGCGGCGCCCACCGGTCCGTGGCGCGGCGGACGTCTTCGGTGTGGATGAAGAACTCCGTGAGGTTCGCGCTGTGGTCCACAGCCTTCAAGGCAAAGGGTGAAATTTTGGGCGGGCCGGCACGGAACTTTTCCACCAGGGCGGCATACGCCTCGGGCGTGCTGGACTCGGCCGCGAGCTTGGCAATGGCCTTCTCGGTGGCTTTCCGCCACGGTTTCAGGACCATGCCCAGGCCGGCGCGGGGATTGTGTTCGCGCAGGTAAAGGTGCGCGGCCAGTTCCTGGGTGCGCCATCCTTCACAGAGCGTGGCAGCTCCCGGACCTGCTGCCAGCAAGGTCTCGGCGAGTACTTCTCGGGATGGTTCTACGAATTGCATCACTTGTGAAATTAGCATGTATTGCCCGCAAAAGGCATTAAGAACCGCCGCATGGGTGTCTGGGGTTCCGTATTTCCTCCCCGGTTATGTTGGCGGGAGCCCCCGGATGACGGTTTGAGATGCTTTCTGGCACTAGAATTGGCACTGATGCAGCACAGCCCAGAACCCCAGTCAACGCCCGCCAACTCCTCCGCCGAGCCACCGGCTCCGGAAGCAGCCAACGTCCCCGCGCATTTGCCGGCCGACGTGGCAGCACTGCTCAAGCATGATGGTGCGGGACTCGTAGCGGCCATCATTCAGCAGTTCGACACCCATGAGGTGTTGATGCTCGGCTGGATGGACGACGAGGCACTGCGCCGGACGCTCAGCAGCGGACGCGTCACCTTCTACTCCCGTTCACGCCAGGAATATTGGCGCAAGGGGGACACCTCCGGGCACTTCCAGCATGTGAAGAGCGTGGCCCTTGACTGCGACGGCGACGCCCTGCTGATCGAAGTTGACCAGGTAGGGGCAGCCTGCCACACCGGCACCCACACCTGCTTTGACAACCGTGAACTCACAGCCGTGGTGGGCCACCGCGGCGAATAGCGCCCGCCACAGATTTTCGTTTTTTGCTTCATTCACCCGATTGACTCAAGGAAGCCAACCATTTCATGCAAGATCTAGGTGTCATCAGCCCCTCCCTGTCGGAATTTAGGGAATTGGCCCGCAGCCGCCGGGTTGTCCCTGTCCATCTGAAGGTCCTCGCCGACGCGCAAACGCCCATTGGCCTGTACCGTTCCCTTGCCGCAGAGGCACCGGGCACGTTTTTGATGGAATCGGCCGCCGTGGGCGGGGTGTGGTCCCGCTACTCCTTCATCGGCGTGCGTTCCAGCGCCACACTGACAACGCGCGACGGCGAGACGTTCTGGCAGGGTGAACCCCCCGTTGGCGTGCCGTTGGGTGGCAGCCCGGTGGATGCCTTGGAGGCGACGCTCAAGCTGTTGGGCACCGAACGGTTCGACGGACTGCCGCCGTTCACCTCGGGTTTGGTGGGCTTTGTGGGCTGGGAGGCTGTGCGGCACTGGGAAAAGCTTCCGCAGCCGCCCGTGGATGACCTGCACCTGCCCGAAGTTGCCTTGAACCTTGTGGCGGACATGGCAGTGCACGACAACAATGAAGGCACAGTGCTGTTGATAGCCAACGCCATCAACGCCAACGGCACCGATGAGAACGTGGACGGGGCCTGGCATGACGCCGTGGCCCGGGTTCGGGCCATGGTGGAGCAGTTGCGCAGGTCCGTGGTCCAGCCCATGTCGGTGGTGGAGGTGCCCGCAGCAACCTTCGCGGAGAGCGTGCAGGAGCGCTGGGACAGGAACCAGTACCTTGCGGCCCTGGACCGCAGCAAGGAAGCCATTGTTGACGGCGAAGTGTTCCAGGTGGTGATCTCGCGCCGCTTTGAAATGGAATGCCAGGCCACGGCGTTGGATGTGTACCGCGTGCTGCGCAACACCAACCCCAGCCCGTACATGTACCTTTACAGCTTCGAGGATTCAAATCGTCAGCCTTACTCGATCGTAGGCTCCTCACCCGAAGCTTTGGTCAGCGTCAGCGGCAACGAAGTCATCACCCACCCCATTGCCGGCTCGCGCCCGCGCGGCGGCACGGTGGAGGATGATAAGTGGCTGGCCAAGGACCTGCTCGAGGATGACAAGGAACGTTCCGAGCACTTGATGCTTGTTGACTTGTCCCGCAATGACCTGTCCAAGGTTTGTGTCCCCGGCACGGTGGATGTCACCCAGTTCATGGAGGTGGAGCGTTTCAGCCACATCATGCACCTGGTCTCGACCGTGGTGGGCACCCTGAGCCCGGACAAGAACGCCTACGACGTTTTGGCTGCAACCTTCCCCGCCGGAACCCTCTCCGGCGCGCCCAAGCCCAGGGCGCTGCGTCTCATTGACGAACTTGAACCGCACCGCCGCGGCATTTATGGCGGCGTGGTTGGGTACCTGGATTTTGCCGGCGACATGGACATGGCCATCGCCATCCGTTCGGCCCTGCTGCGTGACGGCAAGGCCTACGTCCAGGCCGGCGGCGGCATCGTGGCGGATTCCGTCAACGAAACCGAGGCCCTGGAAACAGTCAACAAGGCGGCGGCACCGCTGCGCGCCGTATATGCGGCCGCCTCACTAAGGGCTCTGGATGAGAATGTTGGGGAAGAATTGTGAGCACGCCAGTTCCGGCATCAAACGAGTCGGATCCAGAAGCCATGGGAGCCGTGGCCCCGCACTCCAGCGCCACCAAAACTCCTCTCTGGCAGCGCAAGTCAACGCTGATCCTGCTGTCAATATTGGCTGCACTGGCCGTGTTTGGCACCACCACCCAAACCTGGATTCACGTGGCCATCGCACCGGGTGAAGTGGCCCAGACGGATCTGGACATTCCCGGCAGCAAGGCTGCCGTGGCCGTCTCGGCTCTGGCCCTGGTGGCTCTGGCCGGCGCACTGGCAACCACCATTGCCGGGAAAATCGCCCGTATCATCACCTCCTCCATAGTCTTGCTCAGCGCGGTGGGGATCATCGCCGTCGTACTGGGGGTTTTGGCCAATCCGGCGGGAGCCGCCATGTCCGAGGTTGGTGCCGCCACCGGCATCATCGGCCAGCATTCCGACGCCGTCACCACAGTCTTTCCGATCCTTGCCGTGCTGGCCGCGGCCTTGCTGGCACTGGCTGCCGCAGCCGTGTTGTGGTTTGGCCGTTCCTGGACCATTCGCAGTAAATATGACACGGCCACGGCGTTCCCGGGGACCGGCTCCGGTGAACCCGTGGACGAGATTGACAGTTGGGACCGCCTAAGCCGCGGGGAGGACCCCACAGTTTAGGCACGGCTCACGTCCAAGGGGGCTGCGGTTTCGGCTTCCTGGGGCAACTAATGGCAGAATGTATTTCAGTATCCGCGTTAAATAGGGAGATTTACCATGAGCAACAAGTCGGCTGCATCAGTTACCGTTCACGAACCCGTTGACCACAGCATTGAACTGGGCCACGGCAACAGCCCGGCAGCATGGACAAGCGTCGCCATCATGCTGGTTGGCACCCTTGTCGGCTGCGTCGCCTTTGTGATCGGCGAAAGCGCAACCATCCTCTTCTGGATCGGCGTGGGCATCATGGTTCTTGGCCTCATTGCCGGCGGTGTCCTGCGCGCGGCCGGTTACGGTGTTGGTGGCAGCAAGCTGAAGAACACCGGCCACTAATCGTGTCTGTTTTGCTGGACATCATTGACGGGGTTCGTCAGGACCTGCGGGTCCGCCAGGACAAGGTCAGCCTGGCCGAGCTTCAGGAGCAGGTTAGGCATGTTGCCCCCGCGCTGGACGCCTGGACCGCCCTGGGCGGAAATCTGGCGCAGCGCCCCGAGCTGATGGTCATCGCTGAGGTGAAGCGCCGCAGCCCCTCCAAGGGTGATCTGGCCGGCATTACAGATCCGGCCGCCCTGGCAGTGCAGTACCGCGACGGCGGAGCCAGCGTGATCAGCGTCCTGACCGAGGAGCGCCGCTTTGGCGGATCCCTGGCTGACCTGGATGCCGTGCGCGCTGCAGTGGAGATTCCGGTGCTGCGCAAGGACTTCACTTGCGATGAGTACATGATCTGGGAAGCACGCGCCCACGGGGCGGACCTGGTGCTGCTCATTGTTGCGGCGCTGACCGATGAGGAACTGCGCAGCTACCTTGATCTCACCCATCAGCTGGGCATGAACGCCGTGGTGGAGACACACACCGCTGAAGAGATCGAGCGG
>JBDTQM010000206.1:0-7044 GCA_039932175.1 Specibacter sp. | reverse complement strand
GCCCTTGAAGCCGCCCGTCCCCCAGCCGCAATTCACGAACATGTTCTCCACCGGGCTCAAGCCCACGATCGGCGAGGCATCCATGGTGGTGTCCACGATCCCGCCCCAGGTCCGCAGCACATGAGCCCTGGCAAAGATGGGGAACAGTTCCACGGCGGCCGCCATCTGCTCCTCGATCACGTGGAACGAGCCGCGCTGGCCGTAGCCGTTGTAGGAGTCCACGCCGGCACCCATCACCAGTTCGCCCTTGTGTGCCTGGGAGACGTAGACGTGCACATGGTTGGACATGACAACTGTGGGATGCACGGGTTCGTGGAGTTCGGAGACCAGGGCCTGCAGCGGGTGCGACTGGATGGGGAGGCGGAAACCTGCCATCTCTGCCAGCACCGAACTGTGGCCGGCGGCGCAGAGCCCCACCTTTTCGGTGTTGATGGTGCCGCGGCTGGTTTTGACGCCTGTGACGCGGTTGCCGTCCTTGATGAAGCCGGTGACCTCACAGTTTTGGATGATATCCACGCCCAGTTCGTCGCACTTGCGGGCAAACGCCCACGCCACGTGGTCGTGCTTGGCGATGCCTGCCCGCGGTTGGTAGGTGGCACCCATGACGGGGTAGCGGATGTTGTCGTTGATGTTAAGGATGGGGCAGAGTTCCTTGACCTGCTTGGGGTCCAGCCATTCTGCGTCGACCCCGTTGAGCTGGTTGGCGCCCACGCGGCGCATGCTCTCGCGCACATCGCCGAGCGTGTGTGCCAGGTTCATGACCCCGCGCTGGCTGAACAGGAAGTCGTAGTCGAGTTCCTCGGGCAGGATTTCCCACAGCTTCAGCGCGTGCTCGTAGATCGCGGCGCTTTCATCCCACAGGTAGTTGGAGCGGATGATGGTGGTGTTGCGGGCCATGTTGCCGCCGGCCAGCCAGCCCTTTTCCAGGATGGCAATGTTCGTCATGCCGTGGTTTTTGGCCAGGAAGTAGGCTGTCGCCAGACCGTGGCCGCCGCCGCCCACAATGACTGCGTCGTAGGACTTCTTGGGGTCCGGGTTGCGCCACAGGAATTCCGGGTGTTCGGGGAGGTGTTCGGTGCTCACGGTGCGACTCCGTTCGAAGTGGTTCCGGCGGTGCCAGCGAGGCTGGGGTCGGAGAGGTTCGGGTAAAGCGGGAATTTCTCGGCCAGGACGGTGACCCTGTCCCGAAGCAGCACGGCGGCTTCCTCACTGAGCTCACCCTTGATGGCCTCGGCGATGATGTCGGCGACCTCGGTGAACTCAGCAGCGCCGAAGCCGCGGGTGGCCAGTGCCGGGGTGCCGATGCGCAGCCCGGAGGAGACCATCGGCGGGCGGGGATCGAAGGGGACGGCGTTGCGGTTGACGGTGATGCCGATCCGGTGCAGTCGGTCCTCGCCCTGCTGCCCGTCCAGTTCGGAGTTGCGCAGATCCACCAGGACCAGGTGGACGTCGGTGCCGCCACCCACCACAGAGATCCCATACTCAGCAACATCGGGGGCGAGCAGGCGCTCGGCCAGGATCTTGGCGCCTTCCAGGGTTCGGTTCTGGCGGTCCTTGAAGGCATCGGTGGCGGCGATCTTGAAGGACACGGCTTTGGCCGCGATCACGTGTTCCAGCGGCCCGCCCTGTTGGCCAGGGAAAACGGCGGAGTTGATCTTGCGGGCCAAGGATTCCTTGCTGAGGATGACGCCGCCGCGCGGGCCGCCCAACGTCTTGTGCGTGGTGGTGGTGACGACGTCGGCGTACGGCACCGGGTTCGGGTGCAAACCCGCGGCCACCAAGCCGGCAAAGTGAGCCATATCCACCATGAGGTAGGCGCCCACCAAATCGGCGATGCGGCGGAATTCGGCAAAGTCGAGCTGGCGTGTGTAGGCAGACCAGCCGGCCACGATCAGCTTGGGCCGGTGTTCAAGCGCCAGCGCCTGAACCTCGGCCATGTCGATGGTCATGGTGGCTTCGCTCACATGGTAGGGCACCACCTTGTAGAGCTTGCCGGAAAAGTTGATTCGCATGCCGTGGGTCAGGTGACCGCCGTGGGCCAGATCCAGTCCCATGATGGTGTCCCCCGGATCCAGCAAGGCGAACATGGCCGCAGCGTTGGCCTGTGCCCCGGAGTGCGGCTGGACGTTGGCGGCTTCGGCACCAAAGAGGGCCTTGACCCGGTCGATGGCCAGCTGCTCAATGACGTCAACGTGCTCGCAGCCGCCGTAGTAGCGCTTGCCCGGGAGACCCTCGGCGTACTTGTTGGTCAGCACCGAGCCCTGGGCTTCCATGACCGCAGTCGGTGCGAAGTTTTCCGAGGCGATCATTTCCAGCGTCGATTGCTGGCGTACAAGTTCAGCCGTGATGGCCGCGTCGACTTCGGCGTCTACGCTGGAAAGGGTGCCTGTAAGCACGTCTACCATGGGTTGCTCCTTTGCAAGTCTTTAGTAGTCAACAACTACTAGTCAACTAATACATGACTGATATATTAGATTGAATGCAACAATATGTTGTAGATCACTCGACGTCAAGGGCGTCGTTGAAACAAAATGTTGGCGGCCAGCTTTGGCGGCACAATCTAGAACCATAGAAGGGGTCCCCGATGAGTCTTGCGGTGGAAGATGAGGCAGCCGCCCGGGCCGAATTGCCGTTGTCGGAGCAGGCGTACCGGCACCTGCGTGACCAGCTGATCATGCTGGAGATCCGCCCCGGCGAGGCGATCAACGACTCAGCCCTGGCGGCGACGCTCGGGATTGGGCGTACCCCGGTGCGCGAGGCGCTCAAACGGTTGGAAAGCGACCACCTGGTAGTGTCTTATCCGCGTCGGGGGACATTTGCAACCCGGGTCGACATCACGGAACTGGCCGACATCTCCGAAATTCGCGAATTATTGGAGCCACTGGCGGCCCGGCGGGCGGCTCGGACCGCCACCGCGGGTCTTCGGAGCCGGTTGCGGGAACTGGCTGGCGACATTGCAGTGTCAGGCCCCGGCGGCCCGGACCAACTCTCGCTCATGCGCTATGACATCATGGTGCACCGGCAGATTTATGCAGCCGCCGCCAATCCGCACCTGGAGGACGTGCTTATCCGGTACGATAACCTGGCTACCCGCATCTGGTGCTTGGTGTTGGATAAGATTCCCTCCGTGGCCGGCCACATCATCGAACACGTAGACCTGCTCAACGCAATCGCCGACGGCGACGCCGAGCTCGCCGGCAGGCTGGCGTTGGAGCACGTGACCAGCTTTGAAAAGACGATCCGCAGCGTGCTGTAGCTAGTGAATGGCTCGTATGGACAGAGGCGGGGCGAGTGCGGTGTATCCGGCCGCCGCCGCGGCGACGTGGATGGCAAACAGCCTGCCCGAGGTGCGCGGATCCCCGCCCAGCAGGTCCTGAATCTTATTCAACCGCTTGTGCATGGTCTGCCGCTCAACGTTCAAGGTGATAGCGGACGCGGTCGTGTTGCACCCTGATTCCAGCCAGCACAGCAGGCTGGCCAGCAGGGCCGTGCCGTGCTTGCGGTCCCAGTCCAATACCTCCCCGATGCATGCGCGTACATACAACTCCAGAAAACCCGGGTCGGGCACCGCCCCCACGATTCGCCGCCCCAAAAATTCAATGGCGTCCAGCACCTCGCCCGCGACAGGCAGGCCGAGCCCCATGGTCTTCTGCGCCTCCACATAGGACCGGTGTGCGAGAAGACCGTCGTCCACGGTCGGCCCAAAGGCCGCGCAGGTGTCGGTTCCGCGCACGGCCTCCCGCGCCGCATGGATCAGCGCTTCACGTGACTTTCGGGCTTTGGCGCGGGGCAGGGCAAACAGCACGGCCAGTTCCCCGTCCCACAAGTGAGACTTGACATCACCTCCCCCGGAACGAAGGACTCGTTCGACGGCGGAGAAGTTGGCTTCCCTGCCCGAGGCCCGAAAGACGGCCATGACCGCCGCCTGGCCCGGTAGCAACTCGGCCGCCAGCCAAAGCCGTTCGACGGTTCCGGCACCGCCGCCCTCGATCACAGCCTCCATAAGTCGCGCATTGGCCACTTGAGCCGGGGTGGGGCGAAAAGCCTGGGCGAGAGCCAGCGCCAGAATGCCAGAGAGCCGCTCGGCTGCCAGCTCCAGCAAGAACGGGTCCGTCGACGGGGAACGCAGGGTCAGTTCGGCGGCCAGCTGTCCGCCCACCACAATCCCGGCGGTCACCGCTGATCCGTCCCCGACAACGGCGCTGCCCGCATGGCCCATGGGCAAGCCGTTGGGAGCGACCAACGACACCTCCGCCACCAAGGCCGTGGCAACCATCTCAAGGATGGACGGCAGGTGGGGGCCCCTATCGGTGATCTGGCGCGCAATACGGCGCGAGACGTCGTCGACCACCTGATGGGCGGCCGCCTGCTCATTGACCACCAAGCGGTTCACCGCCTCAGCTATGTCAACGAACGGCGCTACCGAGCGCAATTCGATCAAGGGCAGCCCGTACCTGTCTGCCGCCGCTATGAGCCGCGCCGACAAGGGGGCGTCCTGACCGGCCGTCTGCAGGGCCAGGGCCGCGATATTCCGGCCCGCCAGACTGCGGATGTACACTTCCTGCTCCTGCAGGGGAAGGGTCAGCAACGCCGCCCCGCCGGAGAGCAACAGCTCCCCTCCACGCAGAAGCGGGGCAATCTCGAGCACTTCGCTTGAATGCACCCACCGGACAATGCGCCCCAGCGTGCCGGGAACATTGCTGCACAGCATCGGGTCTGCCGCCGACATGGCCGGGGAAACAAGGACCTCTGCGAGGGTGATCATGATTGTCCTGCCATCCAATGGTTACATTTTGTCGCTATATGTTGAACTATTGCAATCATAATGCATATAGGTTGTGTGCCGGATCACTCATAGGATTGGACTTATATTCCGCTCCTATCACAACGAAGTGAATCGAGATTTGCATGAGTAAAGTTAGCCGACGGTCGCAGGAATCTGCGAGCGTCGAGGTTGAAGACGTCCTTCAACCCATCCCCGAATCGTTACGAACCACCAAACTCTCCGGCCAGTTCTGGATCTGGGCAGGCGCCAACGTTGCCCCGATCAACTGGATCCTCGGAGCCCTGGGAATCCAACTTGGACTTGGTCTGCGCGACACCCTTATCGTGCTGATCGTCGGAAACGCCATCGGCATGGCGGGCTTCGGATTCTTCGTGATCCTAGGCCAACGGACCGGAGCTACGGGCATGCTGCTGGCCCGCGGAGCCTTTGGCCGGCGCGGCGCCTATCTCCCGGCCGCCATCCAGGCGACCATCGCCATTGGCTGGTCAGCCGTGAACACGTGGGTCATCCTGGACCTTGTCATGGCCTTGTTCGGCATGATCGGGTGGGTTGACCCCAGCCAGCGCAACCTGCTGGTTCGCATCGCCGTCGCCGCGGTCATCATGACAGTCCAGGTGGCCATCTGTTACCGAGGCTATCGTGCCATCGCCAAGTTCGAACGCATCACGATGCCTCCTACCGTTATCGTCCTGATCGCGATGTCCATCATCGCGTGGACGCACCTTGACATCAACTGGGGCTACGCAGGACCGGCCGGCCACGTTTTGGAGGGCATGCCGCGCATCGCGGCCATGTCCGCGATCATGACTGTGATCGGCATTGGCTGGGGAATCGGATGGTTCACCTACGCCCCCGATTACTCCCGGTTTGTCAGCCGTAAGGTCAAGCCGGCCAAGCTGTTCCTGGTCAGCGTTCTGGGTCAGTTCCTGCCGGTCGTCTGGCTGGGCATCCTTGGCGCCAGCCTCGCAACTAAGAACGGTTCGGCCGATCCCGGGGAACTGATTGTCTCCAACTTCGGCACCATGGCCATTCCTGTCATCCTGCTGGTGATCCACGGCCCCATTGCCACCAACATCATCAACCTGTACACCTTCGGTGTCGCTTTCCAGGCCCTGGATGTGAAGCTCTCCCGTCGCAAGCTTTCCATCCTGGTGGGAATCCTGTCCATGATTGCCGTCATCTTCTTCATGTTCGCGGAGGACTTCGCGACGATCCTGGACACATGGCTCGGCACCATTGTGGCCTGGGTAGCCACATGGGGCGGCATCATGGCAGTCCACTATTTCGTCTTTGAACGACACCACAAGGACTACTCATACCTGTTCTTGGACCCGAAGTCCACCACCCTTAAGAACATTAATCCAATCGCGTTCATCGCCTTCTTTGCTGGAATCATCATGACCTGGATGTTCATGTACGGCGGAATTCCGGCACTTCAGGGACCCATCGCAACGGCCATGGGCGGAATCGACCTCTCGTGGCTGGCCGGCACAGTCACTTCAGCAGGCCTCTACTTCGTCCTTGGATACCCGCGCTTCCGCCAGCGCATCAGGGCCGGCGTACCCCTCGGCATCCGCGTTGACTTACATGAAGACGACGTGTTGGCAAAGCACGGTGATGCCACCGTGGAGCAGCACGTGGAGCCAGCTCAAATTTCCTAGCATCCCCCAAAAAAATATTTCATCATCAAGATGATAAGGAGCACCATGACCATCGATATCTCATCCGCTGCCACTTCCGTTTCTGAGTTGGAGCGCCTGAAGACCCTGCACAACGGCACCAAGTCGCCGCTGACGTTCTCCGACGCAGAATTTGAACGCCGCTTGGGCGGGCTGCGCCAGATCATGGCGGAAAAAGGCCTGGACGCCGTCGTCCTGACCAGCTACCACAACATCAAGTACTACTCCGACTACCTGTTCACCTACTTCGGCCGCTCCTACGCCCTCGTCGTCACCCCGGATGACTCCGTCTCCGTCACCGCGAACATCGATGCCGGCATGCCGTGGCGCACCAGCTACGGCGACAACATCGTGTACACCGACTGGCGTCGCGACAACTTCTACTTCGGCATCCAGGAGGCACTGAACCGCCGCGGCATCAAAGCCACCCGCCTGGGCGTGGAAGACGACACCCTCCCGGTCCTGCTCCGCGACAAACTCCAGGCCGCATTCCCCGACGCAGCCCTGCTCGATGTCTCCCAGGCCGCCATGCGCCAGCGCATGATCAAATCAGCCGAGGAAATTGTTGTCATCAAGCAC
>JBDTQM010000205.1:0-7048 GCA_039932175.1 Specibacter sp. | reverse complement strand
CTGCCCTACATCCCGGGTTGACGCCAGCACCAAACCCTTAACTTCACGGCATTGATACTAGGTGGCCGCGGGGTCGATGCTCAGCACGGCGAGGAAGCCGCGGCCGGAAATCTCGGGCGCATCCTCGGACCCCACCACTGTGTCGTACTTGCCCAGCGCCTCGGCGGCCGGCGCGGCGGAGGAGGCTCCGGCGTCGTCCGCCGAAACAGCAGCAGGGGAAACAGTGGCAGAGCCTTGCAGCAGCACGGCAAACTGGTCAGCAAAGACGGGGTGCGGGCGTTTCTTGGACAGCTCGATGATGGCTGCGTAACCCTTGAACGCGCCCCGGCGGGTGATCAGGTTCAGGTCCTTCAGCGTGCCGGTGGGCAGGGCTGCGGACGTGTCGGAATCGCCGGAAAAGCGGAACGGCCGGAACTTTTCCAGCGCCTGCTCGGTGCCGTCTACGGTCAGGGCAATGAGCTCGCCGTCGATGACAGTGATGATCCGGTCCATCCCGGGCATGGGTGAAAACGGCCCGGCCTTGGCAACCTCGGCAATGCTGATGCGCCAGTCCAGACCGCCGTCGACGGCCGGAGCGGCAGCGAGCTGCCGGCTCACCCCGCCCCCGTTGGCCCAGGGCATGGTCTTGAGCGAGGCGTAACGAATAATTTCCACTACTTTTCGTCCTCATTCTTCACGCTGTACACGTGCAGGCGCTTGGGGTCTGAGGGTCGACGGCGGATCTTGCGTTTGTAGTAGGACCAGCCTCCCGTGATGGCCAGGGACACCGCAAAGGCCAGCACGATTTTGATGGGCAGTGAGAAGCGGGCAAAGGTGAGCACCAGGATCATGGCTGCAAAACTGGCGAAGTTGACAATGATGTCCAGCCAGTCGGACTTAATACGCATGGCACCAGCTTACGCGGCATTGCCCGGCGCGGCGTGCGCGGTTTGCGACCCGCATGGCTAGTGGTAGCTGCGCACAAACGGCTGGTTGGTGGGCACAATTTCCTTGCCCAGCGGCATCAGCGAGATGGGGATCATCTTGATGTTGGCGATGGCCAGCGGGATCCCAATGATGGTCACGGCCATGGCAATGGCCGTGGTGACGTGGCCGATGACAATCCAGATGCCCGCCACCAGAATCCAAATGACATTGCCCAGCGTGCTGGCAACGCCTGTGCCGCCGGGCTTGTCCACAACAGTCCTGCCAAAGGGCCACAGCGCGTACCCGGCAATGCGGAAGGAGGCGATGCCCCAGGGGATGGTGATGATGAGAATGCAGCACACAATGCCGGCCAGGAAGTAGCTCAGCGCCAGCCAAAATCCGCCGAACACCAGCCAAATGACATTCAAGATTGTCTTCATCATCCCATTCTGCCCTGCCGCCACCCGCAATGGCATCAGGGATCACCCTGAGCTTTCCCCCGGCTTTCCCCAGCGGCCGGTGCTAGGCTGATTTGCACCAACTGCCAGCGATTTTCAACGTCAGGAAAACGAAGAAACCATGGACTTCGGCACAGTCTTTTTGATCCTCATGTTGGTCGTCATCGCCATTGTGGTGGGTGTGGCCATTACCATGGGGGTGCTGATCCGCCGCGGCGTGCTGGGCCTGGTGAAGATTTCCAAGCCCAAATACGAGTCCGCCAAGCGCAATGCCCTCAAAGCGCGGGCCGAGACAAGCACCGGGCCCGTGGCCGAGATCCTCAAGCAGCGGGTGGCCCTGTCCGAATCGTTGGACGCCACCCGGCGCTCCCTGGACGTGGCCCGGAGCACCGGCCAGTACACGGGCAATCTTGAATCCATCTTCAACACCCTCCAACAGACCGGCTCAGTCATGGCGCACCAGCTGTTGGTGGCCCAGCAGGAGCCCGACCCCGCGGTGCAGGGCGTTTATGCCAAGACCCTTGGCGTCCACGTGGAGCAAATCACCCAAACGGCCAAGGGTGTGCGCAACGCCCTTGCCAGCGCAGCCGCGCCCACCGGCGACGTGGATCTGAAGGACCTCACCCGCACCCTGGAAATTGAGGCCGCCATGCTCAAGAACTGGTCCACCACCTACACGGACCTCGGCAAGGACTAGCCCGCCGCCATGAGCTTGTTTGCCAGGATCGCAGCTTTTTTCCATCCCAAGCGTGCCAAGGCCAAGTACGACGCCGGCGCCTCCGCTGGCAACCAGCTCACCTTGGCGGATGCCCAGCTTAAGCAGCAGGCGGCCGTGCAAAAGATGCGCCGCGGCGTGGCCGACGTGTCAGTGAGCCGGCAGCGCCTGGACCTGCAGGCCGGCCACCTGCAGGCAGCCATGGACCGGCTGTCCGTCCAGGCCAAGGAATCGAAGGGTGCCGGGGACGAAGTGGCGGCGCAAACCGCCATGGGCCGCCACCTGATCATGGGCGAGCAAATGGCCGACCTGATCTCCCAGCGCGACGCCCTGGCCGAGCAGGAGACCATGCTGATTGCCGCCCTGACCCAATTGCAGGCCCGGGTGGCCGGTTTCAACGTCACCGCTGAAACGCTCAAGGCCGTGCACGCGGCAGCCGATGCCCGCCACAAAATCGCCGGCTCGCTGAACGATCTGGACGGGCCGGCACGCTAGCCTGCCCTGTTTGAACGGTCCAGGGTCAAGACTCGGTGACGTTGCCGGTCACCATGCCGAAGGTGAAGGCCTTCCTGGCGCCCGGCGCGGTGTCACCGGCAGCCAGGGTGAACGTCACGATGGCACTGCCGGCCGCAATGTCCGCCGCCGTCACCGTGTAGCTGGCCGTGAAACCACTGGCCTGGCCCGCTTTCAACCTCTCCCGGGCAAGCGCAACGTCAGCGTCCACGGCGGAGCCGTCAAGGAAAACGGCAACGGGGGAAGGCGTTGCGCCGTGATTCCGGACGCGGCCGCTGAACGCCAATACGTCCCCAACCTTGTATCCGGGGATCACCGGCCCGTAGTTCAGATCCTGCGATTCACGGTTGGACAGCACCTGGGGCGCATCCGCCGAATAGCCCTGCCCCACTTCCTTCCATGCGGCCGGGTCCCAATCCCCGTCAGTCTGTGTCAGCACAAAGCTCGCGCCAACGCTTTCCCAGACAGGGGGGCGGCCGGGCGTAATGGACCGCAACACCACATCCAAGGCGAGTTCACCGGCGTGCGTGGTGCCGCCGTCGTGCGTCAACGCAGCGGCAGGGGAGGCCAGCAAGTCCGCGGGTTCCACGCCAACAAACACAATTTCCTGGTATCCCTGGCGCTCATACAGCACGCCAATCCGGCCATCGGGCAGCCGGGCAGCCGTGGAGTACTCGGAGCTTCCTGCGCTCAGGACGACTGCGTGGGGCCACGTTGCGCCGTCGTCCTGCGAGAGCTTCAGCAGGGTGTTCCGGCGCAGCAGCGGGTCGTGGTTGTGGGTGGCTATGAGCCAGTTGTCCGTCTCCGGGGATGCGAGTCCTGGGACGTTGGGGAGTCCGTCAAACCGGGCCACGGAGCCGTTGTCGCTGGGGTCCGGCAGCTCGTGGTGGGGCTGGGCGGGGGAGTAGCTGTGGCCGCCGTCGGTGGAAACGGCCGTGAGTCGGAACGGGGTGGCGCGGGAGTGCATGAGCAGGCTGCCGTCAGTGCGGGCCACCACCTTGTTTTCGTTGCCGCCGGCGATCAGTTCGCCCAGCGTCCAGGTGTCGCCGTGGTTATCACTGTAGGCGCTGGCGGAGGCGATCTCGCCGCGGAACAGGACCACAAACTGCTGCACCAGGCGCCCCGTGAAGGGTCCCGTGTGGATTTGGATGCCGGCGCCGGCCGCGGCAAACAGGCCCGTCATGCCCTCGCGTTTAAGCATGGAGGTGAGGCGGCGGTGTTGCCAGGTGGCGCCGTCGTCGTCGGAGAAGCTGAGGTCAGCATGCTGGATGCTGTCCGTGTCCGCCAGGCCTTCAACGGCCTCAAAGAAGCCGGCATGCGTGCCCGCCGCGTGGAACATGAAGATTCGCTGCGTTTCGGTGTCGACCAGCAGGCTGGGATCGCCGTAGCCGTCCAGGCCGGTGCCCGTGCGCACCGTCTGCTGGGGCTCCCAGGTGGCGCCGTTGTCCATGCTGCGGCGGATCAGCAGGTCGATCGGGTTGGGCAGGTCGTCCAGGTTGGGGCGGCCGTCGTAGGCGGCCAGCAGGGTGCCGCGCGGGGAAACCGCAAGGGCCGGGATCCGGTACTGGCGGTGGCCGGCAGTTCCGCGGCGGGCAAGGACATGTTCCGTAGAGGTAGGACGTGGCTTCACATCTCGAGTCTAGCCCCGTTCACCGTGGGGCAACAGACAGCGGGCAGCGCCGGGGCTTGGATCCAGCCCTGCTGCCATGTTTTGTCGGCGGGCTCATGCCGGGAGCTGGCATTGAGCTTCTTCATGGCCGGGGACAGGTAGTTGCAGATGGTGCCCGGCGCCAGATGCGGCTGCTGGGCAATTTGGGCCACGTTGGTGGTTGTCCGGCTGATTCGCAGGGCATCCAGCTCGCGGTCCGTGAGCGGGCAGCGCTCGGCGGCCAAGCCTGTCGCAGCAATTTCGGGGTCTAAGTACCGTTTGCCGGCCGCCACGTCACGGATCACGTCGGCCAAGTCTTCCGCCGGCGTCGACTTCGGGGCGCCCAGGAATGCCGTCATCATGTGGCAGGTCATCTCCATCAACGTGTGCGGCGTGGCGTTTGGGGTGCGGGCCAGCCTTGGCGCTGTTCTGGTCCCCTAGTCGACAGTGATGCCCAGATGCGCCGCGAGGATGGGTGCCAGCAGGCCCAGCTGGTAGTCATCGATCACGACCCCGGCCATGGAACCGACGCCGTTGAGGGTGCGCAACTCGGTGCCGCGCAAATCAAGGTCCTTCAGGGTGGCCTGTTGCAGGTCAAGGGTGCCGATCCGGCAGTTCTTCAGGGCCATGCGTGTCACAGTGGCCCCGCCAAGGTCCAGCTCGCCAATGATGGCGTCGCTGATGAGCAGGTCAGTGATCTTGGCGGCGCGCAGGTTCAGGAAGTCGATTTTGCCGCCGTCAATGCGCACCGATTGCCAGCTGCTGTCATAGAGCTCTGCCGAGCCCCAGCGAGGTGAGGTGATTTCGGTGTCGCGCCAGCTGGTGCGGGCGCCGTGCATGACCGGGGCGAAGCTGTCGTTCACCACAGTCCCGCGGAAGCGCACGCCGCGCATTTCCGTGTTGTTCAGGGTTGGCCCGTTGAGCTGGCACTCCAGGAAATCGGTGGAGGTCAGGTTCACTTCGTCAAAGGCCGGTTTCTCGAAGAGCTGCCCGTCATAGGTGTCGCCCGGGCCAAAGAACGCATCGTCGTTCTCCGCCAGGTCATGCAGGTGCAGGGGCGTCAGGCGGGGTGCGCGCGGTTCACTTTTCGAAGCCATGGCACCAGCTTATCCAGCTGCGGCGGCAGGGAAAGTCTGATAACACTCACTCATCGACGAACGGCGCTAGGGCAGCCGCGCCACCACCTTGAAGCGCTGAAGCAGCAGCTCTGTGCCGTCATCCACGGTGAAGTGGGGGTCGCCCATGGCGCGGCGCATGTCCGCCGAATGCCAAAATTCCTCGTGGCCGGCCCGCCACTGGGCCACTGTGCTGAAACCCTCGCCCTCGTCGAGGGCATGTTGTAGGTCCACGTCCGCCAGCCGGGCAAAACGAACCTCGGTCATTTCAATGACAGCCACGGGCTTGCCCTCGGAGTCGATCACCACTTCCTGCAAGCCAACAAGGGGGAGCGTCGCCTGTTCAACCTCATATTCGAGCCGCGTGGCGGTGGTTGAGGTCTTGGAACCGTCAAGGACGGCAGCAACAAGTTGGTCCCGCAAGGGGCCGGGGAACGCGAATTCACACACTGGCAGGGTGCTGTAGCCGGTCATGGTGCCAGCCTGCCGACAGCGTCGATGAAGTCAGGGTCCAGTTGCGCCAATTCGGTGGAAATGTTGATCCGGGCCTGAGCCGCCCAGAGCTGCTGCCCCTGCTTAGTGTGGAAAAGTGGTTCCACGGCGAGAAGTTGGCGGATCACCGCAGCCCGTCCGTGCCTGAATTGATCGTCCGGAATGTGCGCGTAATCCTTGCGAACACCCGTCACATACTGGGCATAGCGCAAGGGCTCGGAACCCAGGATGGCAAGATCGGCGTCGCACAGCAGGGCGCCGGCCCGATCATCGGGGGCAGGGGAGTGCAGCGCCGTCAGCCGCACCAGCCGGGCCGCCTCGGTGACAACGGCCGGCGGCGCCAGCCCCTCAAGGTGCAGGTGGGCCAACTCTGCTGATTCCTCTTCATCCGTGCCCGGCACCCCGTTGTAGACGGCGTCGTGAAACCAGGCCGCCAGGGCGACTTCCGGCGGAGGGGAATTGTCAGTGAGCAGGTCCAGGGACTCCAAAACCGCCAAAAGGTGGCTGCTCGAATGGTAGTGGCGGTGGGGTTCGTTCCAGCGGCGCAGCAACTCGGCCCCCAGCTCCCGCTGCCCCGGCATGAGTGCATCCCAGCGCAATTCCAGCACCGATCCAGCCGACTTTACCCGGTACTTGGCCTTGATGCGAAGCCCCGACGCCACAAGTGTGCGGGCCAAGTCCTTGCCCGGGACGGCCACGGCCCCGGCCGCCACAAGGTCGTCGTAGCGGCGCGCAGGGACATCGTAATGATCCAGGTCAAAGGCCCGCTTGGCCACGCCATTGGCTGCGGCAAAGTCATGAAGCTCCGCCAGTGAGGCATCGGAGATGAGATGCGAGAACACTGTCCCGTGCGCCGGCCAATACGGCGGATCGATGAAGATCATGGCCCCAGTTTAGGCCCGCGGAGCGCTCCCATCACTCACGGGGGCCGTTGTGGACATTCGCCCCTGGTGGACCGTGGGCGAATGTCCACAACGGCCCCCTGCCTGCAAGGCGGCGTCCGGAACGGCCTCGAATGACCACAACGGCCCCCGCGGCCCCGCTACAGCTCCCGTTCCACGTATGCGGCCAAGGCGTCCCGCACAAACGTGGCTCCGGCCGTACCGCCGTAGTTGGCCGCGAACCGTGGATCTGCCACATACATCGCGCCCAGGCCCAGAACGTACTCCTTGAGGCTGCCGCCGGGCGTGGAGGCGGGCGT
>JBDTQM010000204.1:0-7087 GCA_039932175.1 Specibacter sp. | reverse complement strand
GCAACTTCGACGTGGTGGTCGACTTCGAAGACCCCGCTTCGAAAATCGAAGCAGGACTGCCCGGCATCATTGCCGGACAAGTACCCGGCTTCATTGCCGGACGGCGGACACTCTTTGTTGGTGCGGGAACTGTCAACGCCTACGTCGACTTTTCCGGTTTCGTAGAAAATGACCTGGCTTTTTCCGACGATGGCAAGAGCGTGACGGTCCGGCTACCCGAAACGAAACTCGACAAGCCCAACCTTGACCAGTCACGATCTGGGGTGGTATCGCAGAAACTTGGCGTGCTCGATCTCATCAATGATGCACTGGCAGTTCCAGAGCAAGCCAAGTTCTACAAGATGGCCGAAGAAAAAATCGCCGCAGCCGCTGAAGAATCGGAGCTGAAGAAGCGGGCAACTGAGAACACCAAGGCCATGCTGACCGGCATGTTCAGCTCGATGGAAATCCAGGCCACCTTCCGCGACTAGTACCCGCATTTGGCGGCCGGGAACTTTTTTGAGCCATACCACTATCCTCGGCTCCCCATCGCCCTAATGTCCCCAAAGACCGATCATTAGACCAAAAATTGGTCAATGTTATCGATTTTGGGTACATTAGCGTGATAATGTAGCTACGTACCCAAAAATGGATACATAAGTCGGCCCTTATAGCGAGGGATACAGATGACAGCAACACTGGTTACCAAGCGCCTAGGCAACTCCATTCGCAGGCGCCGCATCTCCCTTGGAATGACCCAGGAGGAACTATCCGAGCAACTGGGGATTTCTCGACCAAAGATCAGCGCAATGGAAAACGGACGGTTCGGCAGCACGAAACTGTTACTTGAGGTCGCCGAAGCCATAGGTCTAGATGTCTTCATGCTCCCTCGAGAAAATCGGATAGCTCGAGAGATTCGACTCGAGCAGGAGAATCTGCAAGCCGCCACCAAAGGCATCAGAGTCAGGCGCTCAGCCGATGGGTGACACTCTCGATGTGCTATTCAAAGATACTCGCGTTGGGGTGTTGACGTCTGACGGCCCCGGCGGCGGCGCCTCCTTGACCTATACTCCACTGGCATTGGAAACCTTCGGCCTAGGGTTCCCACTACTTTCTGTTCGCCTCCCGGTCAGGCCGACCATGTATCCGGCCACGCAAACACGAACATTTATTGACGGTCTCTTGCCTGAAGATCAGGTCCGAGCTCTCCTGGCCGATCACGCACGGGTAGCCAACGACGACACTTTCGGGCTGTTGCGCGCATACGGCCTCGACTGTGCCGGAGCTATTCAAGTGGTCGACCCGGATTCGCCCGCGGCTGCCCGCGTACCAGGCGTTCATTGGCTCAGCAATGATGAACTCGCAGAAGTGGTTTCAGATCTTCCATCAGCACCCCTGGGCGTCTCAGCCGGACCGGGTGTTCGTTCCAGTCTGGGTGGACTTCAAGGAAAACTTGTAGTTGTTGTAGACGGTGACCAGATAGGAATCCCTCTGAACGGACACCCTTCAACCCACATCCTCAAGCCAGCCCGCCTTACTGAGAAGGGTTCGGAGCGCTGGCCCGGCATTGCACAACTGGAGGCCATGGGTCTTCGACTCATCAAGGAGACCACTAAATTTGGAGTGTCGGTGAGCGCTTCCGATGCCCGCGTCATAGATATCTCCGGACGCCCTGGCCTATTGGCCACACGGTTTGATCGTGAACAAGACGAATTAGGCACGGTTCATCGTATCCATCAGGAGGATTTTGCCCAGGCCCTCGGAATCAAGGAAAAGTACCAACAAGACGGGTTGACCCCTCCTCGTCTGCTGGACATGGCCAATCTCCTGAGCCTTCACGCAACAGCACCGGCCAAAGCACTCATACAACTATTGGAAATGGTGGTTCTCAACGCAGTCCTTGGAAACTGCGATATGCATGCCAGAAACTTGGCCCTACTTCTCAACGGCGGGGAGATCGGTCTAACACCCGCCTATGATGTTGTACCCACGTCCGTCTGGCCGGACCATGAACGTGAGCTGTCCCTGCGCGTCGGCGGCGAGGCGTTCCTCAACGACCTCCGAGGTCAGCATCTACTTATCGAGGCAATTTCTTGGGGGATGAGGCGCCCCTCGGCGAACAGAGTCATCAATCGCACGCTCGTGGCTCTGGAAAAAGCGCTGCCTTCCGTCCGACAACAAGCAATTGAAGAAGGCTGGGACCACCCCCTCTTGGACTCCGTGGTAACGGAAAGCAGCGCCCGCATCAATACCCTGCGAACAACCTAGAAATCTTCGGAGAGTCCCAGCATCTCCGAAACATTTGGGTCCACCAGCATGGAAGCTGTGAAATCAGTCTTTCGGGAAGATCTGCACCACGGACGGGCGGGGCGCGCGCACCTGGCCACGCTTCGGCGCGGTGCCGGCAGCCACATAGTCGGGGAAGAATGAGGTGTGCGCCCCGTACCTCCCGTCCTCACCCGGGTGCTGCACTGCCACGTAGACCATGGATTCGTCGTCGTGGATGATGGGTCCACACGTCTCGGCATCTCGCGGCATGGAGGCGAACTGCTCCACGTTGCCCCTGTTGCGACCCTCCAGCCCCACCTTGAACAGGCCGTCGTTGTAGCCAATGGTGGACGGCGCCCCGTCCGTTGAGATCCACAGGTTGCCCTGGGTGTCGAACGCCAGGTTGTCCGGGCAGGAAATGGGGCTGACCTGCGACGCCGGGAAGCCGCTGAAGTAGGTTTCCGTGTTCTTGGCCGGGTCGCCGCACAGCATCAGCAGGTTCCAGTTGAACGTGGCGGCGGTGGCATCGCCGCGGCGCTCGGTGATCTCCACGATGTGACCATCGCGGTTTTCCGTGCGCGGGTTCGCTTCGTCGGCAACCGCGCCGGTCCCCACACCGCGCTTGGTGTTGTTGGTGCAGGCCACGTACACCTTGCCGGTTTTCAGGTTCGGCTGCACGTCCTCGCAACGGTCCATCTTGGTGGCGCCGGCCTTGTCTGCGGCCAGCCGGGTGTAGACCAGAACCTCCGCCACGCTCATGCCGGCAATGGCGCTCCTGCCGTTGACCACCAGCGGAAGCCACGTGCCGGATCCATCGAACGCACCGTCCGCGGGGACCGTGCCGGAGCCGTCGATCTCCGCCGCCGAGTCACCGGTGAACTGGGCAACATAGAGATCGCCCTCGCTGAGCAAGGTCATGTTGTGCGCCTTGTCATTCTTCTTGTACTTGTTCTTGGAAACAAACTTGTACAGGTAGTCGAAACGTTCGTCATCGCCCGAGTACGCCACCACCTTGCCGTTGCTTGCGATGATGACGTTGGCGCCCTCATGCTTGAAGCGGCCCAGGCTGGTGTGCTTTTTCGGGACGGAGTGGGGGTTCTCCGGGTCAATCTCCACAATGTAGCCAAAGCGGTTGGGCTCATTGCGGTAGTCCTCGCCGCGGGCGTCAAAGCGGGGGTCCTCCAACTCCCAGCCCATGCCCGTGGCGGCGTTGCCCAGGCCGTAGCGGCGGTCCTCGACGCTGGTTCCGTTGGTGCGGAAGAAGCCGTTGAAGTTTTCCTCGCCGGAGAGGATGGTGCCCCACGGCGTGGTGCCGCCGGAACAGTTGCCCAGCGTGCCGAACACGAAGCGGCCCTGCCGGTCCGCTGCTGTCTTGACGAAGTCGGAGCCGGCCAGCGGGCCCGTCAATTCAAATTTGGTGTCCATGGTGATGCGGCGGTTCAGCCTGCCGCCACGGACATAACTCCAGGGCCGCCCCTTCTTCCCGCGCTCCAGCTCCACCACACTCATTCCAACGGCATTGCGGAAAATGTTGCGCCGCTGGGCTTGCTCCGCCTCGTTGGCCGGGGCTGCGGGGAACATGATTTGCGGGTTGACGTATTCGTGGTTGCAGACCAGCAGGCCCTTCTTGCCGTTGGGCTGGCGCAGGATCTCCGTGTAGTCGTTGTTGTAGCCAAACTGGCCGGCCTGCGCCGCAGGGCTCTGGTTCGCGAAGTCGAAGTCCGGCGAGTTCGTGAAGAGCGGATCGCCCCAGCGAATGATCGGCTGCCAGCTGTATCCCTTGGGGACGTTGAAAGTGTCCACGGACGCATCAACGGGCTTGATCGGCGCGAACGCAAGCTTGCCACCCTGCCCCTTGCCCCCGCCGTCGTGCTGGCCCACATGACCGTTGTTGCCGCCGTCGAACTTGCCGCCGTGACCGCTGCCCTGGACCATGACGGCGGCGCTGAGGATGCCAGCCAGACCAATGCCCATCGCCGAGCGGCGGGAGAACTCCGTGGAGACAATGTCGCGGAAATAGCTGTTGGTGGAGGTGTTGCAGACGGCCTTGGAACAGGCGTTGTCACACTTGAGCATGCAGGTGACGGCGCTGCGCTTGCCGCGGGTATGGCCGAGCATGGGCAAAAGCTTCTTGAGATCGTTCATGGCGAACCTTCCTAACGTGGATGCAATGCAGCCACTGTGGCAAGGGAGGGGGGCGAGTTGGAGGAGATCAGCTGAACGGCAGGTTAATGAGATGCGAATTGTGCGTTGGGGAGCGCCGCGGAGGATTCAGCTGTCCGGGATTTCACTGGATGACACGTTGGGAGTGCGAGGTGCCTTCTTGATGGACGGTGACCGCATCAAAAGCCCTTGAGCCGCGGCCGGTGCTACTCTGCCAGAGTGACGACGACACTGACGTGGGAGTATATGCTCCAAACCGTGGGGATGGACAGCCCCACCTCGGCCTTGAGTGCCACTGTTGAAACCCTTGACAAATTCGGGCAGTGGGTAATAGGTTCGGCAGCGGTAAATTATGAGACGGATGAGTGGCGCTTTCAGGACGAAACGTGTACTTGGCGGCACAATCCCCGGGCTGGCTGGACTCTTAGCAACGAAGTCGTGACGATACCGGCGTCGGGCAATCGCGAGGGTTGGAAGCCGGAGGCGCTGAAGCTGTTCTTCCCTGCAGAACTGCCGATATGGGGCCGGGAACTGGACGAGTGGCTGATCGCCAATGCATGGGCCGACGGCGATGACGTCCACCTCACGCTGTTGTACCTGCCCGATCCGGATCTGGTGGCCAGTGCCATCATCAGCCGGCGCTGGCGCGTGGTCACCGCATTCATCACTCCGTGGCAGGAATGGATCCTGACGGACATCATGCCAGTCTCAGCCGCCTCAACACCTATTCAGCCAGCAGCTATGGAGCCAGTTCCTCTTCAGGAGGCGCTCTTCGAGCTGTAGGTGTTGTTGCCCCACCTCCTTCGCACTTTCCAACTCCGTCGTGGTTCTTTGAATGGTTCACAGCCCGGCTCGGGTCAGTACATGTGGATTAGTTCCTCGTTCAGCTCGTCCTTGTCGAAGTACTTCGGGTCCAGCGTCTCCCCGAGCACCAGCCCCAACCAGTCGCGGTATTCGCCGTGTTCGGGGTGCGAGGGATCGTTGACGGCTTCCACCATGGAAGCCCAGCCCCACACCCCGCCGCTGTCCTCGGCCGGCCCGGCACCCCGGCCGCCGGTGCAGCGCACGGCGGGTACGCCGTCGTCGAACGGGAGGACCTTCTCCACCGTGACGGCATGGTCCCAATCGTCACCGAAGTCATAGACGTAGGCAAGGGTGTCCTTTCCGCGGCCAGCAACTCTCCGATGGCCACGCCTGACTCCTCGATGGGCGGATCGCCGAAGCCGAAGTCGTTCCCGGCCGGTCCGTACACAGTTCCCTTATAGCCACCCACACGGAACTCATGGAGGTGGCAATCCATCCATCCGAAGAACATCTGGATAATGCGGTGCAGCGAAGTTAGTGTCAGGTCCGAGCGAACCAGCAGTCGTCGCCAAATGGGCGGTTTGGAGCTCTTGAGCATGATTTTAAGCTGCAGGATCTGTGCCTTGGTGTTTTTCTTCGGCTTTCGCTGCGCCGGGCGAGTGGGCTGGGGAGTGGGCTGGGAGGACGCCGGTGGTGGAAAGTCCGGGAGCTCAAGTTCCAAGCCCTCGTCCTGGAACTTGAGGGAATCGGCCAGCGCGCCAACAAAACAGCCGATCAGGCCTTCAAGCACCACCACGTGCTGGCCCATGGTGAGCAGACCCAGCTCCACCATGGCTCCGAGCCTCTCCATGAGAAATGCGGCCGTGACAGGGTCAATGACCAGTCCGGTTTCCGGACCTGTCTCCGCGAGCTGGCGAAGGTGAATAGATTCCGGAGGGTTCGCTGTGGTGGCTGCCAGCAGGACTGCCGTTTGTGCAGTGGAGATTTGGGCCAGCCACGGGTTCGTTTCAGGCCCCAGCACGGAGAGGTGGATGTACATGGTAATGAAGTCCCGCAGCAGGTTCAGACGGCCCAAGGACCCCGGGGTGAGGAAATTCTGCGCATCCAAGGTTGGCCTGGCCCTGCCTTGACCGATCTGCAGGAGTCCGGTCTGCTCCAGAACAATCCACAGCAGTGTCAGCCGGGGCTCGTCAAACATTGTTTTGACAGTCTTGACCGGAACAGCGTCCGTACCAGAATCACCGAACAGGGACTCCTGTTGCGCCTTGGCCGGTGTGGCTCCACGGACGGCAAGCCCGATGGCGGCCGCGGCGGGCTCAATATCCTTCAGCCGCAATGCACCCGTGGCAGTAACCTCCTTTCCCACATCCAACCAGCGCAGCAATGCCGCAGCCTTGCCTGCCAACTCGGCGCCTTCCAGGGCTGCCAGTTCCTTGGCCGGGTCCAGATCCGGGACGATGAACTCCGGCAGGCCCACGCCGTCCTCCTGAAACAGCTCGCCGATGGTGTTGAATGCTTCCTTTGTGCCGGTCCAGGAGTCCGAGTCCAGCAGGAGTTCAAGGTAGAGGTTGATCGCGTCGATGACGAAGACCGTTTCATGCTCATTTTCCTCATCCTGTGGCCCCAGCAGCTGGCCGAGGGCGGCGGCAAACGCCACCGGATCAAAATTCGTGGCCGCCGAGGCCGGCGACTCCTGGACGTAAGTGCTAACAAGGGCTGTGACCGGACCCAGCATTTCCAATGCCAGGGCCGCTTCAATGCCACGCTGACGCCCGCACCAGGCCATGAACCCCGGGGTGATGGCATCTACTGCGCGGGTAGCCCGCAGCTCGCTGACGGAGGTCACGTTGCGGCGTACCTCTTTTGGGCGTTT
>JBDTQM010000203.1:0-7175 GCA_039932175.1 Specibacter sp. | reverse complement strand
TGGCTCTTGGTGACGTTCGCGGCAGATGCCTTTTGGTCATCGAGCTGGTGCAGCATGCCCTTGCGGCGGGCACCCAGGCCCTCCAGCGGGATCTGGCTGGCCACAACAATCATGGGCACGCCTGTTGCGTAGGCTTCCTGCAGGCCGGCCAACGCCGTCAACGCGCCGGGGCCGGTGGAGAGGAACAGCACGCCCACTTCACCGGTTGCGCGGGAGTAGCCGTCGGCGGAGAACGCCGAGTTGTTTTCCACGCGGGAGGAAATGAAGTGCAGCGGGGAACGGCTCAGCGCGTCAAACAAGCCCAGGGCGTGCTGGCCGGGGATGCCAAAAACGGTCTTGGCACCCAAGGCAGCCAGGGTTTCCACCACCAGGTCGCCACCATTGCGCTGAACAGCGGTCTCGACAGCCTCAGCCACAGCGGTTTCGCTTACCGGGGCGCTCACTGGGTGCCGTCCGGGGCAAAGCCGGCCGGCCGGCGTCGTGCTTGAGCATCAAGCGCCTGGGCAGCATAGCCGTTGGGCGCGCCGAAGCGGTCACCTTCAACAAAGTTGTCCGCCATCAGGGTCACCAGTTCATAGCCCACGTGGCTGGCGGCGATGCCCGTGATCTCGGCGTGGTCGTAGGCCGGGGCCACCTCCACAATGTCAGCACCCACCAGGTTCATGCCGCGGAAGCCGCGAATGATCTCGATGAGTTCTCGGCTGGTGATGCCGCCGGCCTCGGGGGTGCCGGTGCCGGGGGCATGCGCCGGGTCCAGCACGTCAATGTCGACGGAGATGTACAGCGGGCGCTTGCCGATGCGGTCGCGGATCTTCGCCACGGTTTCCAGCACGCCCTGGTAGTAAACGTCGGCGGCGGTGACAATGCCAAAACCGAAGCGGTGGTCGTCGTCCAGGTCCTTCTTGCCATACAGCGGGCCGCGGGTGCCCACGTGCGAGATGGCCTCGGTGTCCAGGATGCCTTCCTCAACGGCACGGCGGAAGGGGGTGCCGTGCGTGTATTCGGCGCCGAAGTAGGTGTCCCAGGTGTCTAGGTGTGCATCAAAGTGCAGCATGGCAACGGGCTCGCCGGCGCGCTCGGCGGCGGCACGCAGCAGCGGCAGGGCAATCGTATGGTCGCCACCAATGGTCAGCAGCTTGGCGCCGCCGGCCGTCAGATCCAGCGCGTTCGCCTGGATGGTCTCAATGGCCTCGTTGATGTTGAACGGGTTCACTGCCATGTCGCCGGCGTCGGCCACCTGGCAGTTTTCAAACGGCGAAACATCCCAGGCCGGGTTGTACGGGCGCAGCAGGCGGCTCGCCTCGCGCACATGGTTGGCGCCGAAGCGGGCGCCCGGGCGGTAGGAAACACCGCTGTCAAAGGGAACCCCGACGACGGCGACGTCGGCCTTGGCGACCTGGTCCAGCCGTGGCAGGCGTGCGTACGTTGCGGCGCCCGCGTAGCGCGGAATCCGGGAGGAGTCGATGGGGCCTAGGTTGCCGTTGGCCTCTATGCGGAGCTCTTTCATGGACTTCCTCTTTTCATTCTTTACTGGTGTCAGTCACGTTTCATGCCCGGACTAGACGTGGGTCACATCCAAGCGGTTGTTCACCATAGTACAACCGATGTTGCCTAATGGGAACCAAAAGTTTTCCGTGGGATACATTTTGTGCCGCCGGCCTGTGACCCGCGTCCCGCCGCGAAAAGTTGCGCGTAAAAATTTCGTCAAGACCGGGTCCTTTGCCCACGCCCCGGGGCTAATCTCGATTAGCTGCCATCGAAAGGCCGCTCTACGAAAGGCCCATGTGTGACATCGCTTGCAAAAGCCCCGTCGGAACCCCGAGACGGATTCAAGCCCCGGGGCAGGGCCGCGCTGCACCAGTGGCTGCTCGAGGGCATGCCTGAAAGCTCCGGCAAGCGCCAGGGCCCGCACGGCCGGCCGGCAGCAAACCACAAACCCCATTCCTGGTGGCAGGTCATGTGCCTGACGGGTCTGGACTATTTCTCCACCCTTGGCTACCAGCCGGCCATTGCCGCCCTGGCCGCGGGGGTGCTGGCCCCACTGGCCACCATTGTGCTGGTGCTGGTGACACTGCTGGGCGCCCTGCCCGTCTACAAGCGGGTGGCCCGGGAAAGCCCGCACGGGGCGGGCTCCATCGCCATGCTCGAACGCCTGCTCCCGCGCTGGTGGGGCAAACTGTTTGTGCTGGCGCTGCTCGGTTTTGCGGCCACCGACTTCATGATCACCATTACGCTGTCCGCCGCCGACGCCACGGCCCACGTCATTGAAAACCCCTTTGCGCCGGAATTCCTGCAGGGGCACAACGTTGGCATCACCTTGTTTTTGATTGCCGGGCTGGCCGCCGTGTTCCTGCGCGGGTTCAAGGAGGCCATGAGCATTGCGGTGGCCCTCGTGGCGGTTTTCCTCACGCTCAACCTTGTGGTCATCTCGGTGGCGCTGGCCCAAGTGACCCAAAGCCCGCTGCTGACAGCCGACTGGTGGGGCGCCCTGACAACCCAGCACGGCAGCCCCTTCATGATCATCGCCGTTGCCCTGCTGGTGTTTCCGCGCCTGGCACTGGGCTTGTCGGGCTTTGAAACCGGCGTTGCCGTCATGCCGCAGATCAAGGGCCGCTACAGCGACACCGAGAAGCATCCCGAGGGCCGCATCAAGGGCGCTCACAGGCTGCTCACCACGGCGGCGCTGATCATGAGCACCTTCTTGGTCACCTCCTCGCTGGCCACCACCATCTTGATTCCGGCGGCCGAGTTCCAGCCCGGCGGCGGTGCCAACGGGCGTGCCCTTGCATTCCTGGCCCACGACCTCCTCGGCGAAGGCTTCGGCACCGTGTACGACATCAGCACCATTGCCATTTTGTGGTTCGCCGGGGCCAGCGCCATGGCCGGGCTGCTGAACCTGGTGCCGCGCTACCTGCCGCGTTTTGGCATGGCCCCCGAATGGGCTGCCGCCGTCCGCCCCCTGGTGCTGGTTTTCACAGTCATCGCCGTGGCGATTACCATCCTTTTCAAGGCCGACGTCGACGCCCAGGGCGGTGCCTACGCGACGGGAGTGTTGGTGCTCATCACCTCGGCAGCCATCGCCGTCACCTTGTCAGCCAAGCGCAAGGGCGAGAAGGGCAAGGTTGTGGGTTTTGGTGCCGTCTCCGTGGCGTTCATCTACACCACCGTGGCGAATTCCATTGAGCGCCCGGACGGCCTAAAGATCGCCGCGTTCTTCATCCTGGGCATTGTTGTGGTGAGCCTGCTCTCCCGCATGCGCCGCGCCTTTGAATTGCGGGCCACTTACATCCGCATGGATGAGGCTGCCATGAATTTCGTGGCGGCGGTGGATGAGGGCACCATCCGGATCATTTCCCATGACCCCAAAACCCGAAACGCCGCGGCCTACCGCCGCAAGCTGTCCCACGCCGCCACAGTCAATGAGATGGGCGACCCGCGTGAGGTGCTGTTCATGGAGGTCATTGTGGATGACTCCTCGGACTTTGAAACGGCCCTGGAGGTGCGCGGCATTACCCGGCACGGCTTCAAGATTTTGGAGGTCCACTCCTCCAACGTGCCTAACACCATAGCCGCCGTGCTGCTGCACATCCGGGACGCCACCGGGCTGATCCCGCACATTTACTTCCGCTGGAACGAGGGCAACCCCATCACCAATCTGCTGAAGTTCCTGTTCATCGGCGAGGGCGAGATCGCCCCCGTCACCCGCGAGGTGCTGCGTGAGGCCGAGCCGGATCTAACCCAGCGGCCCTGGGTGCACGTGGGTTAATTGCCGCCGGAGCCGGACGCCGCGGGCACCAGGATCCACAGGGCTTCCACCGGCTGGGCCGAGCGGTTTTCCCAGCTGTGGGGTTCCCGTCCGGGGAAGGACAGCGTGTCCCCCGCCTTCAGGTCATAGGATTCCTGGGTCATGCGCAGGGTCAGTTCACCGCTGATGATGTGCAAAACGTCCACATCGCAGTCCACCGCGTACAGTTCAGCTTCCCCGCGCCCATAAGGCTCAATGGTGGCGCCAAGGATTTGCAGGCGCCGCTCGGAGCGCGAGGTCAGCAGGCGCTCAACAATGCCTTCACCGCCCAGGGAGATCCGCGGGCCTTCACCTTTTCGGTTAAGGTGGGTTTCCGGCACGGCGAAAAGTTCCCCGATCGAAATCGAGAGGACCTGGCACAAGGTGACGAGTGAGGCAACGCTGGGAGAGGTGAGGTCGCGCTCCACCCGACTCAGGAAGCCCTTGGTCAGCCCCGTGGCGCCAGCCACATGCTCAATGGTGAGCCGTTGGTCTTGACGTGCGGCACGAATGCGCGACCCAATGGCCACGGGATTGGTGCTCGGTTCCAGGGGCAAAGCTTTCATGGCGGCTCCTCACAACACGGCCGGCCGGCAGGATTATTCAAGCGGCACATTGACTGTAACTACCATCACAGTTTAGCCTAATAGACAACAAATGTTGCTTTACGGGCAATAATTACTCGGGGCATTCCCCACTACCTCACACACTGGAGCATCTCGTGGACTTAAACGTCGCCATAGTTGTCATATATTTGGTGGCCATGCTGGCCTTTGGTTGGTGGGGAAAGTCGCGCACCAAGAACAATAGCGACTTCCTCGTTGCCGGACGCCGGCTCGGCCCCTTCCTCTACACCGGAACCATGGCCGCCGTGGTCCTGGGCGGCGCCTCCACAGTGGGAGGCGTGGGGCTTGGCTACAAGTTCGGCATCTCCGGCATGTGGCTTGTGGTTGCCATTGGTGTGGGCGTGCTCTTGCTGAGCGTGCTGTTCGCACCCACCATCCAAAAGCTGAAGATCTACACCGTCTCGCAGATGCTGAGCCTGCGCTACGGCCAGGAGACCACCAAGATCTCCGGCATCGTCATGCTGGCGTACACCATCATGATCTCGGCAACCTCCACCGGCGCCTACGCCACCATCTTTGTGGTGTTGTTCGGCTGGGACAGGTGGCTGGCGATCGCCGTCGGTGGCGCCATTGTGCTGCTCTACTCCACCATCGGCGGCATGTGGTCCATCACCCTGGCCGACCAGGTCCAGTTTGTCATCAAGACCGTTGGCATCTTCTTCCTCATGCTCCCGTTCGCCTGGAACGCTGCCGGCGGCATGAGCGGCATCAAGGAACGCGTTGATGCAAGCTTCTTCCAGTGGGACGGCATTGGCATCCAGACCATCATCACCTACTTTGTGGTCTATACCCTGGGCCTGCTGATCGGCCAGGACATCTGGCAGCGCGTCTTCACGGCCCGCACCCCCACCGTTGCCCGCTGGGGCGGGGCCACCGCCGGCATCTACTGCATCCTTTACGGTGTGGCCGGCGCCTTGATCGGCATGGCCGCCTTTGTGGCACTGCCGGCCATTGACGTGGCCAACCTCGGCAAGGACGTTGTCTACGCTGAGGTAGCCACCCAGCTCCTGCCCATGGGCATTGGCGGCATCGTCATGGCTGCCGCCGTGGCCGCCATGATGTCCACCGCATCAGGCTCCCTCATTGCCGCAGCAACCGTTGCCCGCAAGGATGTTGTGCCCTTCGTGGCCAGCTGGTTCGGCAAGACCGTGGACACCTCCGACACCGAGAACCCCGAGCATGACGTCAACGCCAACCGCTGGTATGTGCTGATCCTGGGTCTGCTGGTTGTCTTGATCTCCATTGTTGTCAACGACGTGGTGTTCGCCCTGACCATCGCCTACGACATCCTGGTGGGCGGCCTCCTGGTTGCCATCATTGGCGGCCTGGTCTGGCGCCGCGGCACCGGTCTTGGCGCCGCCTGGTCCATGTCCGTTGGCTGCCTGGTGACAATTGTCCTGCTGGTCCTGTACGCCACAGACGTCATTCACAGCGTCGACGGCATCTACGCCAACGAGCCCATCTACTACGGCCTGGGCGCTTCGCTGCTGGTCTACGTGGTGGTCTCCCTGCTGACGCCTGCCACACCGGCCCACATCCGCCAGGCCTGGGACGACCGCCTGGCAGCCGCAGCCACGGATTCCAACCCGGAGGGCGTGCCTGCCGGCGTCCACAAGTAACCCCCTCCTGTCCAAACTGACCCGCAGTAGTGGTCGAAAAAACGCGAAATTCCGCTATTTTTCAACCACTGCTGCGGGTCAGTTTTTTGTCAAAGAACGACGGCGGTGGGTGACGTAATGTATTACGCCACCCACCGCCGTCGTACGTTTAAGGGGTAATGTAAGGGACAGCTTCAAGAGATGCGATGCCAAGCTCCGACTGGTCGCACGCCAACCCCATGTTCACAGGGTGGCTCGGATGAGGAAGCGGCCGGCGGTGACTGGATCCGCAGGCAAGAGCAATCACAAAGGCCCCGCCATGACTTTCATCTCCGCAGCCCCTGCACAGCGCGCCAAAGCACCCGCCAATCCCCACGGCATTCCGGTGCTGCCCGCCGTGGACGTGAATCTGGGAACAGTTACCTTCTTCACCCCCGCCGGGCACCGCGCATACTTTTACGCCGACCCCGCGCGGCTGGTGGGCGCACTCACGGCGGCTGTGCGGCCCGCACGCTGGATTCCGGAATTGGGCACCTTGGTGGTGACGGTGGCGCAGACGGGTTCGCGGGCCGGTCGCGGGCTGGGCTTCAAGCTCGAACGCTACTGACCTGGACAAGTCGCCGGCTCTGGGCACCGTCCCTATCCAAGGGCCGGCACCGGGAACTACTCGATCGTGGCGATGGCGGCGCCCTGGGCCACTTCCTCGCCCTCCTGGACCTGCCAGGTAAGGGTGCCGGCTGCGGGTGCGTTGATTTCGGCGTCGAACTTCTCGATCGTCACCTCGGCGATCACCTGGTAGGCGGCAACACTGGTGCCGTTGGGCGCCAGCCATTGAATGAGGACACCACAATCCTGGGGGTCCCCCGTCATCATCGGAAACAGGACTTCCATTGCCAGCGCCGCCTTCCGGGCCGCGGCCCCGCTGCGCACGGCCACTGAAAATACAGCATATGCGAGTTCGCGGGTGCAGGGAATGGCGGCTCCCCGGGGTTCAGGCTCGGGGGCCGGCAGCCCTTTTTCCGTGCTGCTTTCCCTGCTGCTTTCCCTGATGCGGAGCTGGCGGCCGACCAGGCAGCGCCCAAGGCGGCCGCGGCGCTGGAGGCCATGACCACCAGTCCGGCGCTGCCCGTGGCGAGTCCGGCGCTGCCCGTGGCGAGTCCGGCGCTG
>JBDTQM010000202.1:0-7206 GCA_039932175.1 Specibacter sp. | reverse complement strand
AACCACAAGCAAGGAGCAGGCCATGAGTGCCCGGCGTCGCATAGACATTGTTGAAGGCCAGGCGGCACTGGCCGCCTGGCGGGGCGGGGAAACCGCCCGGGCGGTCACGGCCACCGCAGTGCGCTACTCGCTGGAGGAACTGGCCGCACGGGCGCCCGGAAACTCCGTGGAGGTGCGGGTGCCACCCTTCGGCGTGACCCAATGCGTCCCGGGCCCCCGGCATACCCGCGGCACGCCGCCCAATGTTGTTGAGTGCGACGCCGGAACATGGCTTGCGTTGGTGACGGGCCGGACCAGTTGGGCTGACGCCGTCGAACATGGGCAGGTGGCTGCCTCCGGGCTGCGCGCGGATTTGTCCGCCGAGCTTCCCCTGTAGCGAACGCGGGCGCCCTCCCGGATTTGTTGCCAGCTTGGGCAGGTACCCTATAGGCATGACTTCCCAGCCTGAAACCACTTCCGGAGAGCCCCGCAAGCTCACTGTGCGCCGCGCCCCGAAGTATGTCCCGTTCATGATCGCCGGCGCCCTTGCCGGCATTGTGACGGCAGCAATTTTCACCACCGTCTCCCCTTCCAGCGAGCAGTTTGAAGCATCAAGCATTTTTGGTTTCTTTGCCGTGCTGATGGTTCTGCCCGGCGCCGGACTTGGCGCCATTGTGGCACTGGTGCTCGATCGCAGCAGCACCCGCCGGACCAAGACGCTGTTGGCGCAGTCCCTGCCCGACGACGACAACAACGCCGACGCCGCGTAATAGCAGCTCCCTGCCCTGCGGGGCATAACGCACGTCACACCAGGTCGTGGTGCGCGTCATTACATGAGACAATTTTCAGGTGGCACGCGGAGACGGAAAACTATCCCATGATCTTTTACCCGGCGAAAAGGGACCTCAGGACGCTTGTGGCGTTCTGGGCATCTGGGCACCCGGTGAAGAGGTTGCAAAACTAACCTATTACGGACTGTATTCACTACAGCACCGTGGTCAGGAATCGGCTGGCATCGCAACAAGCGATGGCAATCGGATCAGTGTATACAAGGACATGGGACTCGTATCCCAGGTCTTTGACGAACCCACACTGAACACCCTGACGGGGCACATGGCTGTGGGCCATTGCCGGTACTCCACCACAGGCGCAGCCAATTGGGCCAACGCCCAGCCCACCCTCGGTGCAACCGACAGTGGCACTGTGGCCCTGGCGCACAACGGCAACCTGACCAACTCTGCTGAACTGCATGAGATGGTCATTGCCAAGTACGGGGTCCCCACCTCGGGTGAAATGGCGCAGGGCAACACCACTGACACAGCCTTGGTCACCACCTTGCTGCGCGGTGAAGAAGGCCGTTCCCTGGAAGAAACAGCCATGGAACTGCTGCCCAAAATCCACGGCGCCTTCAGCTTCGTCTTCATGGACGAGCACACCCTGTACGCAGCCCGCGACCCGCACGGTGTCCGCCCGCTGGTCCTTGGCCGCCTCGACAGCGGCTGGGTTGTTGCCTCCGAAGGCGCCGCCTTGAACACCATCGGCGCCACCATGATCCGCGAAATCGAGCCCGGTGAATTCATCGCCATCGACGAAGACGGCGTGCGCACCCAGCGCTTTGCCCCGGCAACACCTGCCGGCTGCGTGTTTGAATACGTTTACCTGGCCCGCCCGGACGCCACCATTGCCGGCCGTTCAGTGTACGAATCCCGCGTGGAAATGGGCCGCCAGCTGGCCCGCGAAAACCACGCCGAGGCCGACCTGGTCATCCCCGTGCCGGAATCGGGCACCCCTGCCGCCATCGGTTATGCTGAGCAGTCCGGCATTCCCTTCGCGCACGGCTTTGTGAAGAACGCCTATGTGGGCCGTACCTTCATCCAGCCCAGCGACACCCTGCGCAAGCTCGGCATCAAGCTCAAGCTCAGCGCCCTTGAATCCGTAATCCGCGGCAAGCGCATTGTCGTTGTGGATGACTCGATTGTCCGTGGCAACACCCAGCGCGCAGTGGTCCGCATGCTCAAGGAAGCCGGCGCCGCCGAAATCCATGTGAAGATCTCCTCCCCGCCCGTGCGCTGGCCATGCTTCTACGGCATCGACTTCGCATCACGTGCGGAATTGATTGCCAACGGGGCCGCCATTGAAGAGATCGGCAAGTCCATTGGTGCCGACTCGCTGGCCTACATCTCCGAAGACGGGATGATTGAAGCCACCTTGCAGCCGCGCGAGCGTCTCTGCACGGCCTGCTTCACCGGCACGTATCCCATTGAACTTCCCAGCAGCGACCGTTTGGGCAAGAACCTGCTCGAACGCACACAGGCTGGCAACTCCACCACCTCCACCGGTTGCGATCCGGGACCTGACTCGGAACTGGAAAACATCCTGACCGACCAGGACCGCACAGCAGCCAACGGTTCCTAAGCATTCCCAAGAGAAGAGACGCCATGACCAACGCCTCCCATGATTCAGCCGCACAGGCAATCACCTACGCCAGCGCCGGTGTTGACACCGAAGCAGGCGACCTCGCCGTTGAATTGATGAAGGAAGCCGTCAAGGCCACCCACGGCCCCAACGTTGTTGGCGGTTTCGGCGGATTTGCAGGCCTTTATGACGTTTCAAAGCTCCTGACGTACAAGAAGCCGTACCTGGCCACCTCCACCGACGGTGTGGGCACCAAGGTTGCCATCGCCCAGGCCATGGACATCCACGACACCATTGGTTTCGACCTGGTGGGCATGGTTGTGGATGACATTGTTGTGGTTGGCGCCGAGCCGTTGTTCATGACCGACTACATTGCCACCGGCAAGGTTGTCCCGCAGCGCGTGGCCGACATCGTCCGGGGCATCGCCGCTGCCTGCAAGGTTGCCGGCACCGCCCTGGTGGGTGGCGAAACCGCCGAGCATCCCGGCCTGTTGGCTCCGGATGAGTACGACGTCGCAGGTGCTTGCACGGGTATCGTCGAGGCTGATTTGCTGCTGGGTCCCGAACGCGTCCGCGCGGGCGACGTCATCATCGGCATGGCCTCATCCGGCCTGCACTCCAACGGCTACTCGCTGGTTCGCCGCGTCATCAACCACGCAGGCTGGGCCTTGGACCGCCAGGTTTCCGAATTGGGCCGCACCCTGGGCGAGGAGCTCCTGGAGCCCACCCGCGTCTACGCCGCCGACTGCCTGGACCTGACCCGCTACCTGCCCGTCACCCAGGATAAGGCCGTTCACGGTTTCAGCCACATCACCGGCGGCGGTTTGGCTGCCAACCTGGCCCGCGTTCTTCCGCAGGGCCTCATCGGCACGGTGGACCGTTCCACGTGGAGCCTTCCTGCTATCTTCAACCTGGTGTCCCAGCTGGGCAATGTGCCGTTGGCCGACCTGGAGCGCACCTTGAACCTGGGCGTGGGCATGGTGGCAGTGGTTTCCGCCGACGCTGCCGACGACGCCATTGCCCGCCTGAACTCCCGCGGCCTGCCCTCATGGGCCATGGGCACCGTCACGGCCGAGGCATCCGACTCGGACAAGACCGGTTCTGACTACACCCAGGGCGCCAAGGGCGTCGACGGCGGCGCCGTCCGCCTGGTCGGCAACTACGCCTCCTAAGCACCGCACCGAAAGGGACGGCATTCGCGCAAAAAGACGGTATTCCAACACCGGCTTTTTTGCGCGAACGCCGTCCCTTTTGCTTGCCTGCGGTGCGCCGAGGACTAATCCGGCCCGTCCCTGCTGAAAATGATCCGGGCACAACAAAATCCCCGCATGTCGCTCCAGCGTTTTTAGCTGTGCGTCATGCAGGGTTTGTTGCGTTTGGTGTCTAAGCGTTCCTAGCCAATGCGGCGGGAGTCCACGTCGTCGTCGTCCTGAAACTGATCCGCATATTTATCTTCATATGCCGAATAATCCGGTTCTGCAGGAACCTCGATGTGCTGGCTCGGGGCTCGCCGAGTTGTTCCACCGAGCTCTTTCTGCAGAGCTGAATAATCAGTGTTCGGGGAGTAGTACTTAATGTCCCGAGCCTGCTTGGTTGCCTTCGCCTTTTGACGGCCGCGCCCCATGGCGTGACCCCCTTTTTACACTTGGACCGGAGGTGGTCGCTCGGGCTAAGAGCGAGGCTCCGGAAGATTCGGTCAATTTGTCGTACTCCTAGATTACATGAGTTCTGGAGCAATCGCGGCAGGCATGGGCTGTTCTGCCCATAGCCAAACACCGAATTTGACGCAGCGGGCAGCCATTATTCGATAGAGTCACGTGTAGGCGGAGTATTTGTTCCGCAATGACGGCTTTTTTGCGGCCTGCGCGTGGAGGCTGCACTTAGCCGGCCACAGCACTTTTGCCCATCGATTTTGCGTCAAATACTTTTGCGCAGCACGGAAGGTTTAGTACCCATGAACGAGAGCAGCGACGCCAACGGTCAGGGCGCTGAAGAATTCCCAACCCCCGCTTCCGGCGAGCCTGGGACGGGCAGCGGCGACGCAACGCTTTCGGGCAATGACTACGAGTTTGCCGAGCCCACCCTTGGCGATGCCGAAATCAGCGAGGACGTCGCGGAGAGCGTTGACCTTGAAGCTGCGGCAGCCGAGGCTGCCGCGGTGGAACACGAAGTCGAGCTGGCAACGCAGGGCGTATCCTCCGGCCTTGTCGAGGACATCCCCGCAGCCACAGCTCCCAGCGACCCCGATTGGGACTCCGCCAACACTGTTTTGCGCACCGATTTTTCCCAGCCGCCGGTGGCCAACAACCCCTGGACCCCGCCACAGGACCAGGCTCAGGCTCACGACAAGGCACAGAACCAGCCCCAGCCCCCCGCGCAGGCACAGCCGGCAGCTGCGGAGCCCGTTCAGCCCGTTCAGACCACGGAGCCCGTGGAGCTCGTTCAGACCACGGCCGTACCGGAAGTTCCCGGACCGCCGGCTCCGGAAACCGCCCCGCAGGAGTTTGACCAGTCCCAGCCCGCCCAGACAACCGCTCCTGCGCCGATTCCCGGCCACAGCGTGGATGACGGGCACGGCTGGCACCGACCGGAAACCCAGTGGCAGCAATCAGCCACTCCCTGGCAGCCCAAGGCCGGCGCCTGGCAATCTCCGGCACAAATCGCCCGCGGTGAAGCCGATGCTGCAGCCGCCGCCGCGGCCGCAGTCGGGCAGCCGGCAGCAACTGGGGCCATCCCCGCGATTCCTTCCGTGCCGCCTGCACCCCAATCGCCGGCACCCCAAGGAGCTGCACCTGAAGCAGCTGGACCCTACGGCCAGCCGGCCCAGGCTGCGCCGCAGCCGCACCAGTCCGCCGAGCAGCCGGGCATTGCCTCGCAGTTTGGCTCAACCGGACCTGCGGTTCCGCACGGTCCCGCAGCGGGCGCCCAGTCACCTTACGGGCAGGCGCCCTATGGCCAGGCTCAGCCGCCTTACGGCCAGCAGCCGCCTTACGGCGCACCAACACCGTTTGGGCAGTCAGCAACGCCTGGCGGACAACCTCCGTACGGCGCATCCGGCATGCCGGCCGTTCCCGGCGGACCGCAGGGCCCCGGTTACCCCGGCGGCTCCGGCGGCGGAAACAGCAAAAAGAAGTTGTTCATCATTTTAGGCATTGCTGTCCTGGGCGTGTTGTTGCTGGGCCTCATGGTGACCCTGTTGATCAACTTCATCACCTCGAGCCTGAACAATGCCGGCCCCGCACCAGCGACCGCCACACAGTCACAAACGTCGCCGGAGGAAGAACCCAGCAGCGACTCCAAGGCTCCGGGCGCCGACGTTGTGGTGCCGGCGGCTTCACCCCTGGACTGGATTCAGGATGACTGCCTGCGTGACTTCACGGGGGTTTCCGCACCGGCTGATGTGGTGTTGTGCAACAGTCCGCACTCCGCCCAACTGGTTGGCACGTTCTACTACGGTGACGACGAGACATTCCCCGGCGGCGACGCCCTCAAGGCCAAGGCTGCCGAAGTGTGCAAGGGCGTGCAGCTGACCAGCGAGGCAGAGAGCATGAAAGACCTGAAGCAGCTCACGGCCTACCCGTCCGAGTCAACCTGGAACGATTCCGGTGACCGCCGGGTGGACTGCCTCATTCAGGACACCAGCGGCAACAACTTGAAGTCCTCGCTCATCATGTAGACGGACCTCTTAATAAACTGAAGGGCTGTGGGATTCGGAAGAGTATTTCCGAATCCCACAGCCCTTCAGTTTGCCCTGCTAGAGGGCGCCGGTGGTCGAGCCTGTCGATACCCGGCTCACGCTCAAGCCGGCGCTGCTGGCGGATTCCATGTCCAACTCGTCAAAGTCGGCCGCGGTGTCCACCAGGACGGTGTCGCCGTCGGTGACCGTTCCAGCCAGGATCTCCCGGGCCAGCCGGTCGCCAATCTCGCGCTGCACCAGCCGGCGCAGGGGCCGGGCACCGTAGGCGGGATCGTAGCCCGTCAACGCCAACCAGGCCCTGGCGGCATCAGTGACCTCCAGCGTCAAGCGGCGTTCATGCAGCCGGGTGGACATCGCCTGCACTTGCAGGTCCACAATGTGGGAGAGCTCTTCCACACTGAGGGCGTCAAACATGACAATCTCATCGAGCCTGTTCAGGAACTCAGGCTTGAACGATGACTCCACCACGCCCATGACAGCCTTGCGCTTCTGCGCATCGGACAAGTTCTGGTCCACCAAAAACTGCGAGCCCAGGTTGGATGTCAGCACAATGATCACGTTGCGGAAGTCCACCGTGCGGCCCTGCCCATCGGTGAGCCGGCCGTCGTCGAACACCTGCAAGAGGATGTCAAAGACCTCCGGGTGTGCCTTCTCGACCTCATCGAGCAGCACCACCGAATACGGACGTCGGCGCACGGCCTCAGTCAGCTGGCCGCCCTCGTCGTAGCCAACGTAGCCCGGAGGCGCACCCACCAGGCGGGACACCGAATGCTTCTCGGAGTACTCGCTCATGTCGATGCGGACCATGGCGCGTTCGTCGTCGAAGAGGAAGTCGGCAAGAGCCTTGGCCAGCTCAGTCTTGCCCACCCCAGTTGGCCCAAGGAACAGGAAGGAACCCGTGGGACGGTCCGGATCGCTGATGCCGGCCCGGGCGCGGCGGACCGCGTCAGAGACAGCCGTCACGGCCTTGGACTGGCCAATCAGGCGCGAACCCAGCACTTGCTCCATCTGGAGCAGCTTTTGGCTCTCACCCTGCAGCATGCGTCCGGCGGGAATGCCTGTCCAGGCGGAAATCACCTCGGCGATGTCGTCGGCGGTGACTTCCTCGGCCACCA
>JBDTQM010000201.1:0-7278 GCA_039932175.1 Specibacter sp. | reverse complement strand
CCTCGGGCGTTAGCGCCTCCCGCCCTCCCCGTCACTCGCTTCGCTCGCGCGGGGCACCTCGGGCGTTAGGCTTAAGCCGGATTTGTCTTTACCTGCAAGGAGAAAAAACATGTCAGACATCATGAGCGTCACTGTTGGCGAGTTGGCTGCGGATTCAGTGATTTTGGATGTCCGTGAAGACTATGAGTGGGAAGCGGGCCACATTGACGGCGCGCTGCACATTCCGCTGGAGCAGTTGCCGGCCCGTCTGGAGGAGCTTGACCCGGATACGGATTTGAACATCATTTGCCGCACAGGCGGACGTTCCTTCCGGGCCACCACCTGGCTGACCGAAAACGGCTACAGTGCGTTTAACGTTATTGGTGGCATGGGTGCCTGGTTTGAATCCGAGAAGCCCATGATTTCCTCCAACGGTGAATCTCCCCGCGTCCTATAAACCACTTCCGCTTCAACGAATAGGTGCTCCATGACTTCCGTGCCCGCTGATTCCGTGCTGCCCCTGACGTTCCTTGGGCCCGAGGGGACCTTTACCGAGTCGGCGTTGCTGAAGGTTCCCGGCGCGGCCGCTTTGGCGCGGATTCCCTCCAACACGGCCGCCGCCGCCTTGAACAAAGTGCGCAACGGTGAAGCGTTTGCGGCCATGCTACCCATTGAGAATTCCATTGAAGGCGGCGTTCCGGCAACCTTGGATGCCATTGCCAACGGTGTGGAACTGCGGATCATCCATGAGGTGGTGGTGCCTGTCAGCTTTGTGTTGGTGGCCCCGGCGGGCGTTTCCTTGGCCGATGTCACAGCCGTGGGCACGCACCCGCACGCCTGGGCGCAGACCCGGGAATGGTTTGCCGGGAAGCTTCCGCTGGCCACCCACGTTCCGGCCAACTCGACGGCGGCTGCCGCCCACGAGCTGGTGGCAGGCACGTCCGCCTTCCAGGCCGCCGTCTGTGCACCGCTTGTCGCTGAGCAAACGGGGCTCAATATTCTTGCCGCTGGCATTGAGGACAACCTTGGGGCTGTCACCCGCTTTGTCCTGGTGGCCAAGCCCGGCTCCCTGCCTGAACCAACCGGGGCTGACAAGACAACCCTGGCGATTCCCCTGCCTGACGACCACCCGGGTGCCTTGATGGCAATCCTGGAACAGTTCGCCAGCCGCGGGGTGAACCTGAGCCGCATTGAGTCCAGACCGACGGGGCAGTTTCTGGGCCACTACATTTTCAGTTTTGACATGGAGGGCCACATTCGTGATGCCCGCGTTGCCGAGGCGCTGCGCGGCTTGCACCGGGTCAGCCCCGACATCCGCTTCCTGGGCTCCTATCCGCGGGCGGATGCGCAGCCGCCGCTGATCCGCGCCTACAATTCGGACGCAGCCTTTGCCGAAGCTGCCACCTGGGTGGACTCGCTGCTGGAGTAGGCTCCCGGCCGTCGCGGGCTCTGCTGTCACCTGCCCGGGGGCAAAATTGGCTGCGGCCCATCCCTATCGCTGCGGCAGCGGCACGCCTATGATTTGGGTATCTTCATGACCATTTGTCTGAAGAGGGAAAGTAAAGTCCCAGCAGGGAAGAGGCGAGTCATCCATGGATCCTCATGTAGGCAGGAGCAGCAGCCAGGAAGGCACCATTGTTAATCCCGGTGCCAAGGAAGGCCGCGACACATCGGTGGGGGACGAGAGCGACGACGCCAATGAGTTGCGCTTTGACGAAGAGCAACGCCTCATCAAGGAACAGTCGCTGCACCCGGAAACTGACTGAAACCCGCCAAAGCACCGGAGGCCAAAGCACTGCAGCTCAAAGCTCCAGCGCGAAGCCTTGGGGGCCGTCGGACCTTAGGCGGGGTCGTTGGGTGCAGGCACGCGCACCAGCACGGCCTTGTGCTCCACGCTGACCTTGACACAGGTGGCCGGCCCTGACGGGTCGCCGTCGATCTGGGTTTCCACCGGCAGAACGGTGCGGATGGTCAGGTTTTTTGAGCGGTAGAAATCAATGACAGGCAGACGATTTTTGTGCTGAAGGACCACTTTGCCGGCCATCGCCAACCAGCCCAGGGCGCTGCGGGGGCTGATCACCACAACGTCCAGGACGCCGTCGTCAATCAGGGCGCCGGGAACAAAATCAATGCCGCCCGGGAGCAGCCCGCAATTGGCAAACAACACTGAACGGATCTTGCGCTGCTGGGCCGGTTCGTCGTCCAGCTCGATGCTGACCTTTTTGCGCGGCCCCGCCATGTGCCGCAACCCGGCCTCGCTGTAGGCCAGCCAGCCAACATGTTCCTTCAGCTTGGAATTGGTGTCATTCATGACGTCGGCATCCATGCCCAGGCCGGCAATGACCATGAAGGAATGTTTGCCAACAGCGCCGGTGACGCTGTCCTCGATTTCCATGAGCCCGGCGTCAATGTGGCGCTGGTGCCCAAACAAGGCGGTCTGGACGCTGCTGGCAATATCCGTGACATCCAGGTTCAGGTTGCGGGCCAGCAGGTTCCCGGTGCCCAGGGGGATGATGGCCAAAGGCACTTCGGTGTGCCGCAGCGTCTGTCCCACGGCGCGCACGGTCCCGTCGCCGCCGCCCACAATGACCACATCCGCCTTGGCATCCAGGGCCGCGCCCGCCATCGCGAAGCCCGGATCCTCGGCAGTGGTTTCAAAGAAGAGCGGGGCGGGCCAGCCGGCCTTGGACACGGAACGGGTGATGAGCGTTTTTGCGTCCCCGGCACCGTTTTTGGTGGGGTTGTAAATGAAAACAACCTGTTGCTTTGCCAAATGAATTTTGTGCGGGGAATCAGCCACGGCGCTGCGCGTGTGCTTCTGGGCAAGCTTGCGCACACCCAGCCAGCTGATGGCGACGGCGAGCACAATAATGGCCCCAATAATGACTACAAGAAGTTCAGTTGGCATGATTGACTAACCATAACCCGTGAAGTTGCATTGATTGGATAGGCTTAGGGCGTGATTGATGTACGAGACCTCAGCGAAAATCCCGAAAAATACCGTGCCAGCCAGCGTGCGCGCGGTGCCGAACCGTCCGTGGTGGACTCCATCATCGCCGCAGACGCAGCACGAAAGTCGGCGATCACCTCTTTTGAGGCCCTGCGCGCTGAACAAAATGCGTTTGGCAAGAAGGTGGCCCAAGCCAAAGGCGAGGAAAAGCAAGCCCTCCTGGCCGAGGTGAAGGAACTGGCTGCAGCCGTCAAGGCAGCCAGCGCCGCTGCCGATGCGGCCAGCGCCGAGCAGGACAAGTTGGTGCGCAGCATGGCCAACCTGATTTCCGACGGCGTCCCCGCAGGCGGCGAGGACGACTTCATTGTGGTCAAGACCGTTGGCACTCCCCGCGAATTCCCCGACTTCAAGCCCCGCGACCACCTGGAAATTGGTGAACTCATTGGCGCCATCGACATGGAGCGCGGCGCCAAGGTGTCCGGTTCACGTTTCTATTTCCTCAAGGGTGTTGGTGCCCGCCTGGAAATGGCGCTGCTGCAGCTGGCCATGGACCAGGCCATCGAAGCCGGCTTCATACCCATGATCACCCCCACGCTGGTGCTGCCCGAAACCATGGCCGGAACCGGCTTTGACGTGGAGCACGACGCCGAAATTTACCGCCTTGCCGAGGACAACCTGTACCTGGTGGGCACCTCCGAGGTGGCGTTGGCCGGCTACCACGGCAACGAGATCATCAACGTTGATACGCCAGTGCGCTACGCCGGCTGGTCCTCCTGCTACCGCCGCGAGGCCGGTTCGCACGGCAAGGACACCCGCGGCATCATCCGCGTGCACCAGTTCAACAAGGTGGAAATGTTTGTGTACACCACTGTTGAGAAGGCTGCCGAGGAGCACCAGCGCCTGCTGGCCTGGGAAGAGGAAATGCTGGCCAAGGTTGAGCTGCCGTACCGTGTCATCGACACGGCGGCAGGGGACCTTGGCGGTTCCGCCGCCCGCAAGTTCGACTGCGAAGCGTGGGTGCCCACCCAGGATGCCTACCGCGAGCTGACCTCCACCTCCAACTGCACCACGTACCAGGCCCGCCGCCTGAATATCCGTGAGCGCCTGGTGGCTGACGACGGCGGCAAGGGCGGCACCCGCGCCGTTGCCACGTTGAACGGCACGCTGGCCACCACCCGCTGGATTGTGGCCATCCTGGAACACCACCAGAACGCCGACGGTTCGGTCAACGTCCCCGCTGCTCTTCGCAAGTACATGGGCGGCCTGGAAGTGTTCCCCGTCCTGTAATTTCCGCACGTTGCGTTAACGCCGGGTAAATATCCACACTGTGCATACAGCTGTGGGTATTTGCCCGGCGTTCATGGTTTTAACAGACAAAATACGTGGCGGTGCCAGCACAATCTGATTGACTGGAGACATGACAATGACAGTAAACAATTTAATCCCCGGCATCGATGACCGGACAAATGAAAAAACAAAGTACCTGGTGGCCCTGGATGTTGACGGGACACTTGTTGACCACGACGGCATCATGACCGAGGGTGTCCGCGACGCAGCCCAGGCTGTGGTTGACGCCGGACACCACGTCATCATCGCCACCGGCCGCTCCTTGGGTGCGCTGCTGCCCATTGTGGAGGCCATCGGCCTGCGCCGCGGCTACGGCGTGTGCTCCAACGGCGGTGTGACCATCCGCCTGGACCCGTCCCTGATTGACGGCTACGAAATTATTGACCGGGTGACGTTTGACCCGGCGCCGGCACTGACTGCCCTGCATGAGCGCATTCCGGGCGCCAAGTTTGCCCTGGAGGATGCTGAAGGCAATTTCCTGTCCACCTCCCGTTTTCAGGACAACAGCTTTGGCATCGAGGCCCGCGGAGTCGATTTCCACCACCTGCTCGAGGCCGAGGCCGTGCGTGTGGTTGTCAACAGTGCCGAAGCCTCCACGCAGGAGTTCGCCGACGCCATTGCGGCCGCCGGCCTGCACGGGGTCACCTACGCCATTGGCTGGAGCGCCTGGCTGGACATTGCCGCAGATGGCGTCAACAAGGCATCGGCATTGGAGGCCGTCAGGGCCTCCCTGGGCGTAGAGAACGCCCTGACGGTTGCGGTGGGCGACGGCTCAAACGACATTGAAATGCTGCGCTGGGCCAACCGCGGCGTGGCCATGGGGCAGGCAGAGGATGACGTGAAGGCTGCCGCCGATGAGGTCACCGCTTCCGTGTACGACGACGGTGCTGCCGCCGTCCTGCGCAGCCTGGTCTGATCCCCACCGGCTCCCACCGCTCGCAAGCACCGTGAGTGGGCAGATAATGCCCTGAAAATCCGTTTTAAGGGCATTATCTGCCCACTGACCACATGGTCAGTCCAGTGTTGTCTTGCCGGTGAGGACCAAGGGCGGCAACGCCTGCGCCGCGATCCGCTCAGCGCCCGGAATTCGGGCGTTCAACATGGCCTGCGCGATGGCAAGGACCAGTGGGGCAGGATCGGCTGCAGTTTCAAACGTCCAGAAACCTGCTTGCGGGGTTTCTGCGCCGCCGGTGGACGGTTCCAGTGTGGACGGCGCGCCCTGAAGGACAACCGCGTACTTCCCGCTAACACTGAGTTTTGTCAGCCTTCTGGCCACCAACAGGGCGGTTGGGCTGGAGCCGTCGTGGCTTTCCACCGCCCTGATGGAGCCCGGATTGAGCTGATTCCAGTAAAAGACGCGGGTGGTGGTCTTTTGCGCAAAAGAGGTGACGATTCCGGCGTCGAACACCAGAAGTTTGCGGAAGGCAAAGCCAAACGTGATGCCCCACAAAACCAGGCCCGTCAGCAGCGACACCACAATGAACAGCCCGATGTTCTCGAAGCGGTCAGGGGTCCTGTCGGAGGAGCGTGGGGAGCTGATGAATTCGCCGATGACTCCGTAGACAAAGCCAATGGCAACGCAGGGCAGCAGCCACGACCAGTAGATTCGGGACGATGCACTGACATGGCGCAATTGGCCCAACTCCGGACCCAGCCGTCTTTCTGCCCGACGGACCCAGAAGCTACGACCGTGCATCAGGGTAATTTCCGTACAGATGCGGCATCTGGGCGCGTGACTGGGTCTCTGCCTGCGCCCGGGATTGTTCCTTGGCAATGATGACCGGGTCGGGAACCGGCGCCTGCCCCTTCGCCACACCCGAGTCCAAGTCCAGGGGGATGTGGCCGGGGGTGTGCTCCACGCCGCCCTCGAACAGGCTGGCAATGAAGAACAGCACGTACACGGGCAGGAATGACCAGAGAATGGCACGCCAGCCGCCGATCCACGGCCCGGAAAGGGTCCCGTCGGTGATCCGCACACTGCGCATGCGGGCCGCACGGTCGCCAAACAGGCCCCATGTGCCCCAAATCATGCCGTACACGTAGAGCGCCGGGAACCAGAGCAACATCAGGACAAGGATGAAGACGCTGTTGTCGTAGGCAAGTTCCCACAGCGCCGGGCTGTTCTGCATGGCTGTGCGGAGGGGGACCGCCAGCAGCGCCAGGAGTGCGAACGCGGCAAGGAACACCGCCCCGTCCAGGACCCGGCCCCAAAAATGGCGCGTGGCGGTTGCCCGCACGTAGTAGTGGCCGGTCCTGGTGAACTGCCGCACGGACCGTCCCGTGGCGGGATCGATCAGGGCGGTGGGCCCGTCAAACTTCTTCTTCGTCATGTGGCGCTCCGGTTAAGTGGCGCCGCGCCCGTACCGACTTTTCGCGCCCGTTGGAACGGGGGGCGAAAAGCGGGGACGGGCGCGGCGGGAAGTGCTGGCTGTGCCCACAGCTCCGAGGGCTCCCCAATCCCAGACGCGCCAGCGGCTTGAATTGGGGAGGAGCTGGGGACTAGTGCTTGGTGTCCTCAAAGCGCTTGATGGAGGCTTCCAGTTCAGCCTCGGCGGCTGCGCGGTCTGCCCAGCCCTCAGCCTTGACCCACTTGCCCGGCTCCAGGTCCTTGTAACGGGTGAAGAAGTGCTCGATCTCCTTGACCAGGAATTCGTCAACATCGGAGAGTTCCTGGATGTGGTCGAAGCGCTTGTCGTCAACAACACACAGGACCTTGGCGTCGCCGCCGCCGTCGTCGGTCATGTTGAACACGGCGATGGGGCGGGCATCGACAACAACGCCGGGGTGCAGGTCAAAGTCCTGCAGCATGACAAGTGCGTCCAGGGGATCGCCGTCTTCGCCCAGGGTGTTGTCGAAGAAACCGTAGTGGGTGGGGTACTGCATCGAGGTGAACAGCACACGGTCCAAGCGGACGCGGCCGGTCTCGTGGTCAACTTCGTACTTGACGCGTGATCCGCGGGGGATCTCGATGGTGACGTCGTGCTTCATCGTTATGCTCCTCA
>JBDTQM010000200.1:0-7283 GCA_039932175.1 Specibacter sp. | reverse complement strand
GCCCGGCTGACTGCCACAACAGCGCATAGCCAAAGCCGCCGTCCCTGAATCGACTGCATGTGCAGCCCTGCATGCCAGCGCTGCGCATGGTCGCGGGAATTCACGATGCCAGTCCGCCTGCTGGGTGTCAGCCATACGAACGACACCCGCACCGACCTCCAGCCGGGCCGGCGGCGCTGAGGGCATGCAAAATGGCGGGGGTGCATAAAATTTCATGCACCCCCGCCATTTTGCACGCCTCAGCGAAGTGGGGCTAGCCGCCCAGATAGGCCTCCTTGATGGCCGGGTTGGCCAGCAATTCCTTGCCCGTGCCGCTGTGGGTGATCTCCCCCGTTTCCAACACAAACGCCCTGTGCGCCCTGGCCAGGGCCTGGTTGGCGTTTTGTTCCACCAGCAGCACCGTGGTGCCCTGGCCGTTGATCTCGGTGATGATCTTGAAGATCTGCCGGATGAACTGCGGGGCCAGCCCCATGGAAGGCTCATCCAACAGCAGCAGCTTGGGCCGGGACATCAGGGCGCGGCCAATGGCGAGCATTTGCTGCTCACCGCCGCTCATGGTGCCGCCGTACTGCTTCTCCCTCTCCTTCAGGCGCGGGAACAAGGTGAAGACACGCTCCAGGTCCTCGGTGACACCGGTTCTGTCCTTGCGGCCAAAAGTTCCCATGTCAAGGTTTTCCAACACCGTCATGGCCGGGAAGATGCCGCGTCCCTCAGGGGCCTGGGAGATGCCCTGCACCACCCGGATGTGGGCCTTCATCTTGGTGATATCCTCGCCCATGAACGTGATGGACCCGTGGGAGGGGTTCAAAAGACCGGAGATGGTGCGCATGGTGGTGGTCTTGCCGGCACCGTTGGCGCCGATCAGCGAAACAATCTCGCCTTCATCCACCGTGAAGGACATGTTGTGGATCGCCTGGATCCGGCCGTAGTGGACGGAGACGTCCTTCAACTCAAGCAAAGTCATCTTCAGGCTCCCCTAGATAGGCGGAAACGACCTTCGGGTCTTCCCTAATCACGGCTGGCACGTCATCGGCGATCTTCTTGCCGAACTCAAGGACCACTATTCGATCTGTCACACCCATGACCAGTTTCATGTCATGCTCAATCAGCAGCACCGTGTAGCCGTCGTTCCGGATGGTCCGGATGAGCGCCATCAAGTCTTCCTTCTCGGCCGGGTTGAACCCTGCCGCCGGTTCATCAAGGCACAGGAGTTTGGGGTCCGTGGCCAGGGCCCGGGCAATCTCCAGTCTCCGCTGGCTGCCGTAGGAGAGGTTCCTGGCCAGCGAACCGGCATGCTGGGCGATGCCCACAAATTCCAGCAATGCCATGCCACGCTCGATGGCCGATTTTTCTTCACGCCGGTGCCGGGGCAGGCGCAGCAGAGCGCCCACAACGGATGTTTTGTGGCGGGCGTCGAGGCCCACCGCAACATTTTCCAACGCCGTCATCTCACCAAAAAGGCGGATGTTCTGGAATGTCCTGGCCAGGCCGGCCCGGGTGATCTTGTGCTGCTTCATGCCATTGAGCACGCTGCCTTCGAGCAGGACCTGCCCGCTGGTTGGCTTATACACGCCCGTCATGGCGTTGAAGCAGGTGGTTTTGCCGGCACCGTTGGGCCCAATGAGACCCAAAATTTCGCCACGCCTGATGGTGAAGCTGACATTGTCCAAGGCAACCAGGCCGCCAAATTTGACTGTCAGGTTCTTCACCTCAACCAGGTCATCACCGACGGCAACATCAATTTCACGTTCCGGGGCGGCAGCCTCTGCGACTGCTTCGGGGACCTCCAGCGGCTCAATGACTTCAACGGCTGATTCGCCGCCGGCTGCTTCGGGAACCGGAACGTCTTCACTGTGCGCACCCACGGTCAGACCTCCTTTTCAGTGGCAGCGGCTGGCTTCTTCGGTGGAGCATTGCGCACACTGGCGTAGGCTTCCTGCCCGTAGGCCAGCAGCCTGTTCCGCGCAGGGATCAACCCCTTGGAACGGTAGATCATGATCAGCATCAGGGCCAGGCCGAAGATCAGGTACTTGTACTCGGCAATGGCCGTGAAACGCAGCGGGATGTAGGCCACCAGGGCGCCACCAAAAACGGCACCGACCTTGTTGCCCACCCCGCCCAGAACCACGGCGGCGACAAACAGGATGGAGGTGACGACGTCGAACTTTTGATTGTTGACGAAGCCCACCTGGCCGGCGAACAGTGCACCGGACATGCCGCCCACACCGGCGCCGAGCGCGAACGCCCACACCTTGTACTTGAAGGTGGGCACGCCCATGGTCTCGGCGGCGTCCTCGTCCTCACGGATGGCGATCCAGGACCGGCCCATACGGCTCCGCTCCAGGTTGCCGGCCAGCAACAGGACAATGATCAAAATGGTCAGCGTCAGCCAGTACCACGGCGCTCCATTGGAGTTGGCGAAAACGGGTACGCCATCCTCGCCCATGCCGGGGGGACGGCCAACGTTCTGGAAACCCACCTGGCCCTTCATGGCGGGAATGAGGGTGGCCAGGATGCGGATGATCTCACCAAAACCGAGCGTCACAATGGCTAGGTAGTCACCGCGCAGGCGCAGGGTGGGGATGCCCAGGATGACGCCGATGCACATGGCCACCACAATGGCCAAAGGGATGGTCCACAGGTACGGGACCTTGAAGAAGGGCGAGTCCGGGCTCGTCAGCATGGCCGCCGTGTAGGAACCCACGGCGAAGAAGGCTATGTAACCCAAATCCAGCAGGCCGGCGTAGCCGATCACAATGTTCAGGCCCACGGCAACCAGCGCATAGACGGCCATGGAAAACAGGGCCAGCGGGAAGTCGTTGCCGGGTTCGGTGGAGAGGATGGGCGGGTTCAGAATGGGCAGCAGGTACGCCACCGCCACAATGATGATCAGGTACAGCCACTGCTTCTGGCGGGGCATGGCCTGCCACTTTTCGCTCCACCGGCCAAACCAGCCGGTCTTGTGCGCGGCGTCGGCGCTGATGCTGGGATTCTTTTCCTCTGCCTGACGGTTGGCCGCTGCCTGGCTGGCGCCGGCACCGGGCAGGGGGGTTGGTCCATCTGTCGTGCTCATGCCTTGCTCCTTCCCAAGGAGGTGCCCAAGATGCCTTCGGGGCGAATCAACAGGACCAGGACCAGGACCACGAAGGCCACAACGTCGGTCCATTGCGAGCTGCCCAGCAGGATCTGGCCGTAGTTGCCAATCAGGCCCAGCAGCAACCCGCCAAGGAGGGCGCCGCGGACGTTGCCAATGCCGCCAAGAACTGCTGCGGCGAAGGCCTTAATGCCGAGAATGAATCCGCCATTGTACTGGACCCCGGAGGGAATCTTCATGACGTAAAACAGTGCAGCAGCACCGGCCAGAATGCCGCCGATGATGAAGGTGGTGATAATGATTTTTTCCTTGTTCACACCCATCAGCGTTGCCGTGTCCGGGTCCTGGGCCACGGCGCGAATGCCGCGCCCTGTCCGGGAGCGCCGGATGAACTGGTCAACCAAAACCATCATCAGCACAGCCGCCACCACAATGATGATCTGCTGTGAGTCGATGATGGTGCCGAAAACCTCGAAGATGGGTGTGGGGATGAACATTGTCAATGCCGGCTCCGGCAACGGGCCACGCCACAAAAAGATCAGGTATTGGATAACAAAGGAGGCGCCAATGGCGGTGATCAAGTAGACAAGGCGGGGGGCGTTACGCCTGCGCAAGGGCCTGTAAGCCAGCCGTTCCACCAGGAACGCTGTCAGCGCCGACGCCACAATGGCCGCTATCAGGGCCAGGATGATGTTGACCAGAATTTGGCCGAAGTTGAGGTTGGGTGCCGACGGGCCAAACCCCAAGAAACTCAGGGTGAAGAAGACCCCGTAGCAGCCCATGATGAAAACTTCGGAGTGGGCAAAGTTGATCAGGTTCAACACGCCGTAAACAAGCGTGTAGCCCAACGCCACGAGTGCATAAATGGCACCGAAGGTCAGGCCGTCAAAGGTGGCGCTCCAGAAATTCTGGGCAAGAGCGCCGACGTCGAAATTAATCCAGTCGCTGTCCGCGGGAACAGCTGTGAGAACTGTTGAGAGCATAAGTAGGTCCAGTTCCAGTCAGCCTCGGAACTCAATCGTTGCGAAGCTGCCTCATTGAGCGGGTGGGTGGGACTATACCCAAATGGATGCTGCGGGGCGCCTATCCGCGCGCCCCACAGCATCCAAGAGGTGTTGCTACTCGCCGATGGGGCCGATCGGAACGATCTTGCCATCCTTGACCCGGTAGCCGTATACGGCCGGGGCCTGCAGCTCGCCCTTGGCGTCCCACTTGTAGTGCTTGCTCAGCCCGGGTGCGTCATAGGTCTTGACCCAGTTCAGGAGCTTGGCACGGTCCTGGTTGCCCTTGTCAATGCCTGACAGCAGCACAGTCGCAGCGTCGTAACCTTCAATGGAGTACGTACCCGGTTCCGCGTTGGCCAGAGCCTTGTAGGCGTCGGCAAAGGTGGGGATCAATTCACCGGGGATGCACGGGCAGGTGAAGAACGCATTGGCCGATGCGTCGCCGGCCTGCTTGATGAACTGGTCATCCTTGACACCATCGGGGCCAACAAATGCACCCTTGAAGCCCTTGGCCACCAGCTGCTGGTTGAACGGTGCACCTTCGGCGAAGTAGCCGGAGTAGAACACTGCATCAGCCTTGGAGTTGATGATCTTGGAAATGGTGGCCGAGAAGTCCTTCTGGCCTGTTGTCACCTTGTCGGAACCGGCCAGCGCATCGCCCAATCCGGCGGTGGTGGTGCCACCCAAACCGATGCCGTAGTCGGAATCGTCCTGGACCAGGTAGACCTTCTTGGCGCCGAGCTCGCCGGTCATGAATTTGGCTGCTGCCGGACCCTGCACAGCGTCGTTGCCCAAGCCACGGAAGAAGGTGCTCCAACCGTTGTCGACCAGGGCCGGGTTGGTGGCCGACGGGGTGATGTGGACCAGCTTCTGCTGCTCGAAGATGTTGCCTGTGGCCTTGGATTCACCGGAGAACGGCAAGCCGACCACACCAATGATGTTTTCTTCCTTGGTGGCCTGGGTGACAGGGCCGGTGGCCTTGGTGGGGTCACCTTCGGTATCAAATTTCTTGAACGCCACCTGGCAGCCGGGGTTGGCTTCGTTGTGTTGGTTGATGGCGAGCTGAATACCGTTGAAGATGTTGATGCCGAGCTGGGCGTTGGCCCCCGTTTCAGCACCAATATAGGCCAGCGTGGTGGTGGACGGGCAGGTTGCCTTGCCATCCCCTGCGGGAAGGACGGCATCCTTGGGAGTCTCAATGGATGTCAAAACCGGAATATCCAAGTTCAGGCCACCGCCCGCAGCGGCGCTTGTTGAGCCGGGTGTGGCTGCCTGATTGGCACAGGACGTCATCAGCAGCGTGAGTGTTGCTGCCGTGGCGAGGGCTGTCATAACTTTCTTGCGGTTCATAAAAATCGCCTTCCGTAGTTAGCATCCAGGCCCGCATGACGTCGTCGTCCTGCGCGGCCATTGGCTTCACGAGACTTGACACTACCCTTCAGTACGTGAGGTGGAACACATTTGCACGTAAAGATCTGATAACGGATATTATTTCCGGACGACGGCGGCCCGCACCGACGCGAAAAGGCCGCCCGGGCCCAGGTGCGTCAGTTGTTCCCCTGCCGGATTTCCGCACGATTCCCGGGGACGGCATCTCCAGGGAGCGACTCCCCCGGGACGAACTCTCCGGAGTCGAACTCTCCAGGGTCGGACGACGCCGGGATGCCGGCCGGGCCCTCCGCCTCCGGGCCGGGCCCGTCCTCCCCCTGGGCGGCGGCATCCTGGGCGGCGGCATAGGCGTGCGAGAGCCTGCGGTAGGAGCGCGTGCACAAGGCACCCAACGCCAGAATGACGGATGCGATGCCGGTGACAAGGAAGACCAGGCCAATCCCCCGGGCGTCGCCGTCGCCCAGCAGCCAGCCCCAGCGCTGCTGCCCGGGGGCTGATTCCATGTAGGGAATGATCCAGAATTCGGCCAAGGGGGCAATCATGAAGGCCGTGACGGGCGCGGCTGCGGCCTCGAACGTCATGGCGAAGCCGAAGACGCGTCCCTGGGTTTTGTAGGGCACCACGCGCTGGATCACTGTTTGTTCGGCGGCCTCAACGGCGGGCATGAGCATCATGAAGGCCCAGATGCCCACAACACACAGCCACCCCCACTCACGGAGGGTGAACAGACCTCCCACCACGCCTGTGCAGGCCACCAGGACAAGCATGGTGCGGATGGGGTTCGCGCCCAGCCCAAACTTGGCAACCAGCCCGCCGCCAATGATGATTCCCGTGGCGGTCACCCCCAGCACCACACCCCAGATTTCCACGGGGAACAAGGTGAGCCCGTACGGGTCCATGAGCGCCATGAACACCCCGCCGCTCAGATTGTTGAAGGTGGTGAACAGGATCAGCGCAAACAGGCCCTGCGTGGCGCGGACGGCGGTAACGCCTTCCCGCAGCTCGGCAAAGCCCTTGCGATCCTCGTCCCGGACCACTTTGGGTTCAGGTATTGAAAGTGCCAGCAAATGCACCAGCACCGCGGCGCAGGCGAGCAGGGCGATGATGATGGTGGCGCCCATGCCCAGCATGCCGATGGCCAGGCCGCTGAAGACGCTGGTGACCAGGAACCCGATTCCCTGCACGGTGCCCACCAGGCCGTTGGCGTTGGCCCGCCGGTCGGCAGGCACCAGCAAGGTCACAGTGGTGGACAGGGCAATGCTGCGCAGCTGCTCTATCACTGCACCGATGAGCACCACCAGGGCAAAGATCCAGAACCAGGGCCCGGACAGCTTGAGCATCTCCGCCTCGGGAAGAATCAGGAACATCAGCCCCGCGATGATGAAGAAGCCAAGGGTGCACAGGGTCGAACCCACCATCACGGCACGTTTTCGGTACCTGTCCACGAGCACACCAAAGAACAAGCCAAAGAACGCAACCAGCATCATATAGGCCCCGCCAATGAGTCCGGTGGCCAGCACGGACCGCGTCTCCAAGTAGACCCAGAACGTCAGGGCCCACCACAGAAAACTTGTCACAATGTTGGCAACGGCCGTATTGACCAGCACGTGCATGAATGTGCGGTGCCCCTGGGCGGCCGGCCGCGGCGTCACCGGGGCAGCAACGTCGCCCAGGGGTGGAACTGCCGGCTCGTCCTCGCGCTGCATGCTTCCAGCCTAGAACCAAGCACCCACACCTGGACAGGCCGCAGCGCAGAAAAAGCCGGCGTTCGCGCTTTCGGCTGGCGGTATACCGCC
>JBDTQM010000199.1:0-7311 GCA_039932175.1 Specibacter sp. | reverse complement strand
GCTCCTCTGACTGGACTTGAACCAGTAACCCTTCGATTAACAGTCGAATGCTCTGCCAATTGAGCTACAGAGGAATGAAGCAGACTAAATCTTAGCAGAAACAATCAGTAAAAATCAAAACCGATTATCTTTGCCTGCGCAACCATAATTTTTTGCCTCCGGCCTCACAACAAGACCGGAGACAAAAAATGTTTTGGCTCCTCTGACTGGACTTGAACCAGTAACCCTTCGATTAACAGTCGAATGCTCTGCCAATTGAGCTACAGAGGATCGCGCAGGAACAACAATAACAAAGCCCGGGCAGGAAGTGAAATCGAGCGGTGGCCTGGCCTTATCCGTCGCCGCGCAACTGCCTGCGGGCAGTCTCCAGCTCCATCAATTCTCGCTGCAGGAGCTGGTAGCTCTCCGGGTCAACCGCCGGATCCATGCGCTGCAGGGCCCCCAGACGCTCCTCTTTGAGCCGGGTGATCTGCAGTTCAAAGAGCCTGCGCAAAATATCGCGGCAATACCGCATCAAGGTGTCTTCCCGGGTTGCGGGCAGGGGGCTCAGCGCCAACTCGGCCACCAGAGATGCCACCTCCGGCGGAACATGTGAGCGCACAGCCTCCAACCACTGGGAGGACGCCTCCGCGGACTCGCCCGCCAGGGTAATGCCCTGCTGAACAGCCTTGTAGGCCGGAACCACAAACTCCGTGGCGGCAAAGTGCTGCCAATTCCCTGCCGACAACAGCCCGGGATGCTGCAGCACCACTTCCAGCGCCTCCCGCTCCATGCGCCCTTGCGGGTCTCGCGGATCCGGGCGCACCACGGCAGGCCTGGCATCGGCAGCCTGTGCCGGCTCCTGCTGGCCGGGCGCAACTCCCGCCTGTCCCCCGTGGGATGCGGATCCGCGCTGCTGCCCGACGTCGGAACGCCCGTGCGTGTTGGCCTGTCCCTGACCATGGGGCTGGCCCGGCGCATGCCCCTTGGCATCCGGCCGGGTGTGGGCGCGGCGCTCGGCCGTCTTGACGGCCCGGAGAACCTCGTTGGGGTCGGCCATGCCCAGCCAGCCGGCCAGCTCCTGGCTGTACCCCATTCGGGTGGAGCCGTCGCGGATCTCCGCCACTACCGGCGCCGAGGCACGCAGGCCGTTCACCCGTCCCTCCACAGTGCTCAAATCAAATTTCGCAAGCGTGGTGCGGATGGCAAACTCAAACAAGGGCCTGCGCGAGCGGATCAGGGCATGAACGGCTTCGTCGCCCTTGCGCTGGCGGAGTTCGCAGGGATCGGCACCGCTGGGCTCCACCGCCACGAAGGTTTGGGCAATAAAACGCTGGTCCTCATCGAAGGCCTTCAGGGCAGCTTTCTGGCCGGCAGCATCGCCGTCGAAGGTGAACACCACCTCCCCGCCCGTGCCGTCGTCGGAGAGCAGGCGCCGTGCCACCTTGATGTGGTCGGCGCCAAACGCCGTTCCACACGTGGCCACGGCCGTGTCCACACCGGCCAGGTGGCAGGCCATCACGTCGGTGTAGCCCTCCACCACCACCAGCTGGCGCTTGGCGGCAATGCTCTTTTTGGCAAGGTCAATCCCGTACAGGACCTGGGATTTCTTGTAGAGGGTGGTTTCCGGGGTGTTGAGGTACTTGGGGCCCTGGTCGTCGTCAAAGAGTTTCCGGGCACCGAAGCCCACCGTGTCCCCGGCGATGTCGCGGATGGGCCAGATGAGCCGGCCGCGGAAACGGTCGTAGATGCCGCGGTTGCCCTCGGAGAACATGCCTGTGAGCTTGAGCTCCTCCTGGGTGAAACCCTTGGCCGACAGGTGCTTGAGCAGGGCGTCCCAGCCTTGCGGGGCAAAACCCACACCAAACCGTTCCGCTGCTTCACGGTCAAAGCCGCGTTCTGACAGGAACGCCCGGCCTGTGGCTGCTGCAGGGGTGAGCAGCTGCTCGCGGAAGAATTCGCCGGCGATCTTGTGTGCGTCAAGGAGCCGTTGGCGCCTGCCCACATCCTCGCGGCGCGGTCCCGTGCCGCCGTCCTCGTAGCGCAGCTCGTAGCCGATCCGGCCGGCCAATTTTTCCACAGCCTCGGAAAAGGATATGTGGTCCATCTTTTGGATGAACGAAATCACATCGCCGCTCTCCTGGCAGCCAAAGCAATGGAAATACCCCATTTGCGGGCGCACATGGAATGACGGGCTGCGTTCATCGTGAAAAGGACAAAGTCCCTTGTACGATCCAATTCCAGCGGATTTCAAAGTGACGTAGGCGTCAACAATTTCCTTGAGGTCGGTGCGTGTTCGCACCTCGTCAATGTCTTCTCGTTTAATTAGCCCAGCCACACCGCCAGTTTACGTGAGCGCCGGCCTGCCCCGAACCTAAAGCAGTGTGCGTTCGGTCCCTACCAGCCGCTCGTGCAGCGCCAGGGCCGAGACATCCGTCAGTGAGGCGATCTGGTCAATGACCACTCTCAGCCGGGCGTCGTCGTCGTCCGCGTCCCGCCAGTCGGCGGCGAACATGGTCTCCAGATGGGCGTCGCCTGTGGCGTTGAGCACCGCCACCAGTTCGCTGAGCACATCCTGTTGGCGCTGGTAGATGGGCTGGCGGTGGTCGGTGGTCATGACGAAGGTGGTGGCAAGGCCCTTCATGACGGCAATTTCCAGGGCTGTCTCATGGGGGACGACGACGTCGGCGGCGTACCGTGCCAGGCGGTGCGTCCCATAGATGGCCTGGGTGGCGCCCACGGCGCTTTGGCAGAAGCGGCCAATGAGCTGGCTAGTCATGTCCTTCAGTGCCGCCATGGAAGCGCGGCTGCCGTCGGCATGGCGAACCCACACGTCGGTGGCCTCGAGCCGGTGCAGGGCTGCGTCAATTTCGGCCGTGTCCACGGTGGGCAGATACCACTGCTGGGTGTAACCGAGAACCCGGTTGCGCTGGTCCTGGTTGGCCAGCCATTTGAGCTGCACATGGCCGGCCACGATGGCGTCTTCCACGTCATGGACCGAATAGGAGATGTCATCGGAGAGGTCCATGACCTGGGCCTCAATGCAGCTCTTGCCCTGCGGCGCACCCGCACGCAACCAGGCGAAGACGGGGAGGTCGTCGGCGTAGGCGCCAAACTTGCTGGTCCGCAGCCCGTCAATCAACGGCGCGTCCGCAGCAAGCCACGGGTACTTTGACGCCGCATCGAGGGAGGCCCGGCTCAGGTTCAGGCCCGCCGAGCCACCCGTGGGGGTGAGCACCTTGGACTCCAGCCGGGTCAAAAGGCGCAGCGTCTGGGCGTTGCCCTCAAAACCGCCAATGGTGTGGGAGAGGTCGTTGAGCACGGATTCGCCGTTGTGCCCAAAGGGCGGGTGGCCAAGATCGTGCGCCAGGCAGGCGGTGTCCACCACGTCCGGGTCGCAGCCCAGCACACGGCCGAGTTCGCGGCCGATCTGGGCCACTTCCAGGCTGTGGGTCAGGCGGGTGCGGACAAAGTCGTCAGTGTCCGGGGCCACCACCTGCGTCTTGGCGCCAAGGCGGCGCAGCGCTGACGAGTGCAGCACCCGGGCCCTGTCCCGTTCAAACACAGTGCGGAAACTGGTTTTTTGCGCTTCCTGCACCCAGCGCTGTTGATCGTGGGGCAAGTACACGGACTGCGAATCGGAGGACATATCCCCCAGTTTAGGGCCAACTCCGCGGTGCGCAGGGACATTGTGCACAGGGTTGCCGGCGCCCGTGAAAAATGCCGCCGTTTGACACAAATGCCACAGTACAAACTGTGACATTTCCGTCAAACGCGGCGGCATTTTTGAAACCTAGCGGTGGATTCCGCCCCGAATGTGGTGGTTAGCCGCCGGAGACGTCCAGTTCGGCGCCCACGAGTTCAACTTTTTGCGATCCGCTCAGTGTGCGCTCGTTCAGCCAGCCCTCGGGCAGTGCCGTGCGCTTGGGGGTGCCGGCACGGCCGCGCGGACCTTCTGCGTCAACACCCGGGTACGGGGAATCCATGTCGAGCGTATCCAACAGGCCGCGCAGCACCTCAAGGGTGGGCACCGCCGACAGCTGCGCACGGAGCTCGCCACCAACAACGTAGCCCTTGAAGTACCAGGCCATGTGCTTGCGGATGTCGCGCAGGGCCTTGTTTTCGTCGTCGAACGTGTCAACCAGGAGTTCGGCATGGCGGTAGACAGCTGCGGAAACCTCGGCCAGGCCTGGCTTGTGCCGGGTGTCGCTGCCTTCAAAGGCCGCCATCAAGTCACCAAACAACCAGGGACGCCCCTGGCAGCCGCGGCCCACGACCACGCCGTCAACGCCTGTCTGGCGGACCATGGCAACGGCATCCTCGGCGCTCCAAATGTCACCATTGCCCAGCACGGGCACATCCGGCAGGGCCTCGCGCAGCCGGGCAATGGCGTCCCAGTCGGCCTTGCCCGAGTAGAACTGGCTGGCCGTGCGGCCATGCAGCGCAACGGCGGCAACACCGGAGTCGCGGGCAATCCGCCCCGCTTCCAGGTAGGTCAGGTGGTCATCGTCGATGCCCTTGCGCATCTTGATGGTCAGGGGGATGCCGCCCTTGGAGGCCTCGCGGACGGCTGTTTGCACAATGGCGGTGAACAGGTCGATCTTCCACGGCAACGCCGCGCCGCCACCACGGCGGGTCACCTTGGCCACGGGGCAGCCAAAGTTCAGGTCAATGTGGTCCGCATGGTTTTCCTCAACCAGCATGCGCACGGCCTTGCCCACTGTTTCGGGGTCGACGCCGTACAGCTGCACGGAGCGAATCGTCTCATCCTCGTCATGGCTGATCAGGCGCATGGATTCCGGAGTGCGCTCCACCAGGGCACGTGAGGTGACCATTTCGGAGACAAAAACGCCGCCGCCATGCTCGCGGCAGAGCCTGCGGAAGGCGGTGTTGGTGATCCCGGCCATGGGGGCAAGCACCACGGGGGTGTCCACTGTGATGTTGCCAAGTTTCAGGGGCGGGAGGTCCAGTTTTGTGTCGCTGGTGGGGATATCTGTAACAGTCACCCTGCAATTCTCTCAAATCCGTGCAAATTAAGCGCCCGCCCTGCGGCGAGGGATCGGTCACCTTCCACTTTCAGCCCTCCACCCGCTCCCGAGTGCGCTGACAATGCGGGCTGCAACGCTGTGAAGTCGCCGTATCTGCGCACTCACCGCGACGGCCGCCCAACGACTCCCGGAATCCGCCCTGTGAACAAGCTCACCGGCTTGGACTTTCGCCGGGGGTTCCGGGGACGGCAAAAATATTGCTAAACTGACTGGTCAGTACAAAGAATGGAAATTGGCCGGCCGGGCTGTGAAGGCACCGCCCCCCCACCATTCCAGATCCGCCGGAGACCGCCAGGCCACAGTGGATCGCCGAAAAATTGCCACGACCAAAGGATCCACTGTGCAGATTCACGCCAACAACCTTGGGCTGAACGCAGACCGCGGCCCCGTTTACGGCCCACTCACTTTCAGCCTGGACGGCGGCCTCAGCGTCCTCCGCGGCGACGCCGGCAGCGGGCGGACATCGCTGCTGCTCACCCTGGCCGGGCGCATGAAGCATCAGGAAGGCACCCTCCTGGTGGGCGGACATGAACTCCCCCGGCAGCTGCGCGCAATCCAAAAAATCAGCGCGGTTGCCGGCTTTGCCGGCATTGACGAGCTGGAGGAGTCGGTCACAGTGGGCGCCGCCCTCAGGGAACGCCTCGCCTGGATCTCCCCCTGGTGGTCCATGGTGCGCAAACTCAACGATGTGGACGTGGCCGGCATCTGCGCCCCCACCTTCGGCGGCGAACCCATCCCCCACGCCAACACCATCATCTGGGACCTGAGCGACACCCAGGCGTTCCTGCTCCGCCTTGCGCTGGCCATGATGAGCAGCCCTGCCATCTTGTTTGTCGATGACCTGGAGCAGATTCGCAACAGCGAGTCCCGCGCCGTCATCTGGGACCGTCTGGCGCACCTGGCCGGCGAACGCACGGATGTGGTGGTTTCCGCCTCGTCCCTGGACGCCGCGCTCTGGGACCAGCTGGACATTGCGCCGAACGTGGTGGACATCAGCACCCACAAGACTGCCCCGGCGCCCGCCACAGAATTAGCCGCTGAACCAGCCGCTAATGCCGAAACAGCAGCACAGCATGAATTGGAGACCGTCTAAATGTTTGCCTTTTTATCCTCCGGCACTGAACTGAGCCGGTTCAAGCGCGGCAAAATGCCCAAGATTGCCATTGCCGTGATGCTGTTCATTCCGCTGATCTACGGTGCCCTCTACCTGTGGGCCTTCCAAGCCCCGGACAAGCACATGGACGGGCTGCCGGTGGCCCTGGTCAATGAGGATACGGGAGCCGTCAATGGCGGCGAATCCGTGCATGCCGGCCAGGACCTGGCCACGGAATTGCTCGACGGCATGGACTTGAAATGGGAGCAGACCGACGCCGCCGGTGCTGCGCGGGGCGTGGCCGACGGGACGTACTACTTTGCCATGACCATTCCGCGCGACTTCTCGGCCAACGCCGTGTCGGTGGGCACCGACAAGCCCGCCCAAACCATGCTGGATGTCCAGTTCAACGACTCCAACAACTTCCTCTCCAGCGTCCTGGGCAAGCAGGCCATGGCCCAGGTGCGTGACGCCGTCTCGGAGCAGTTGGGCGAGCAGACCTCCTCCACCCTGCTGGTGGGATTGCACGACGCCGGTGAAGGACTCCGCGCCGCGGCCGACGGTTCCGCCGAGGTCACCAAGGGCATTGGCACGGCCAAAAACGGTGCCGGCAAATTGGTTGTTGGCATGAAGGCGCTGGCCACCGGCTCGGTGACCCTCAACGACGGTGCGCTCCAGCTTGCCGACGGCGCCACGGCTCTCTCCGACGGTGTCAGCACGCTGGCCGGCGGCGCGGCAACCTTGAATACCGGCGCATCCTCCCTGTCAGCCGGAGCCGGTTCGCTGGCAACGGGAATGGGGCAGCTCAACACCGGTGCCACCCAGCTGGCTGCCGGAAGCAGCACCCTCGCCGCCGGAACAGGCCAATTGGCCGCCAGCTTGAAAGGCTCCATCCCCGACGCCCGGAAACTGGACCAGGGCGCGGCCTCCTTGTCGGCAAGTGCCGGCACCTTGTCCGCGGGCGCTGCCAAGCTGTCCGGTTCCGCTGAAACCTTGGCCGCGAGCGCCGACGGCGTGGCCGCCGGTGCCGCCCAAACCTCTGCCCAGCTGGCCACGCTGATTGCCAGTGCCGAGAGCCTGCCACCGGAAACTCCTGCGAGCGCCCTGGTGGACAGCCTGAAGCAGCTCCAGGCCCAGGCCGCCACCCCGGTTGCGGCAGGTGCCGGCCAAGTGGCGGCCGGGCGGCCGGCG
>JBDTQM010000198.1:0-7325 GCA_039932175.1 Specibacter sp. | reverse complement strand
GGCACACATATGCTTCTGACCTGCCGTAATGTTCCGCAACTCAGAGCCGTTAGGGGTCAACTCCCCTTTGGCTCCCCCAATTCAGCAAACTTTTCACGCGCCGCAGCTCCCCTTTTTCAATTGAGCGGGCTCCCCTTTTGCCAACAACGGACTACCAAGCCTCGAGAATAAGCGGATCTGAGGCACCCAAGAACCTTCACGCTCTGGCGGTTAGACGTGGAGCCTACGATAGTACTGCCTCTTTGGACCAAACAACCGCGGCCAATACGTGAACCTGCCATCTGCGACACGACGTCCAATGGCCCACCCAGTTCGGACAGCTCTTGCTGCAGCGATTCCCAAGGCGGGCCACACCAACTGCCGTGACCCAACTGTCCGCGGGCGTATCTGAACTGGCGTCAACCCAGACAACCTGGTCGCGGGTGTCAACCGCATTCGAGTTTGACCAGCCTTCCCGCGAATATCTTGTGAACTGGACCATCGAAGTCAGACGGCACTCCACAAAGTGGGTCGGACTAGGTTTTGCATGTAGCGTTTAGCCACCCGTCGCTGGACGGATCGACGAACGTGTCCGGCAGACATTCCCAGGGCCAACACTTCAAGAACCACAACAGGTCGGTGCCTTGGTTGTCAGCTCCTGAACCGGCAGACGGGATAGTTCGGATGGAGCCAAGGACCGTCCCCTGCCGGTTCCCGCACGACTGCGCATGCTTGCGCCCGAATGAATCCCAATCAATTTCGGCAGTTGATCCTGCGTCAACCGGAACACGCAATCGCGCAAATTCTGGGTCCTTCGCGGGGGCAACTGGGGAAGATATTTACGCACTGCAGTTCCTGATCGGTACGGGGCAGTGGCCGATAACGGGACAATCCAAGCCTTCCCGGACTAGGAGTTGTTCGTCTCGGGTGACGGATCGGGGGTGTGCACAGGGGACATCTCGACCTGCAGGCGGTACATGAGGAGCGCGGTACAAGCCACGAATTCCCCGTATAACAATGAGTCAGGGGTCGATCCAGCCGCTGACCGGCGCCCACAATATTTTCGCGTTGACCACGCAAAGAGAACTCGGCGTCTAGGCGTGGCGGACTCCACTACCATCAAGAACGGCCGCATAGCCTTCCCGATAGGTCGGGTAAGAAAACACGAATCCAGTCTCCCGTAGCCGGTTGTTGTGGCAGCGTTTGCCGCGGCTCCCCTGCGCACGAGAGGAACCGTTGGCAACATCCGGCGCGGGCAGGTCAAGGCTGCATGCCAAGAATTCAACAACTTCGCGGCGATCAGCCGGGAGGTCGTCGACGCCAATATATACAGCCTCAGGCCAGTTCTGCATAGTCATCAGGTGCACGATGGCTGCTGCAGCATCGTCACGATGGATCCGACTAGTGAATTCTGGCCCAGATGAGATCGTCGCGACTCCCTGACGTACACGATCAATTTCCCGGGTGCGTCCTGGCCCGTAGAGTCCCCCAAGGCGTAGGATCGTCGCCTCCGGAATCAGCTGGAGCAATGTCTTCTCTGCTTCCAGCAGCACTACTGCCGTCGGCGAGGCAGGTTCGGCCACAGTGGTCTCATCGACCCAGGATCCGTCATCAACGCCGTAGACCGCAGTTGATGAAACATACAGCACTCGAGGTGGCGCAGCACAGTCGCGACGAATGGCAGCGGTGATACTCCGAACACTCTCGACGTATGCCGCTCGATATCCATCTACGCTGCGCTCATCGGGGCTCATGGCAATCACCACGATGCTGGTGTCCGTCGGCAGGGTCGGCACCTCTGCGGCCAGATCAACCGCCTGCCCTTCAATTTCCGATGGTAGTTTCTCCGCTGAGCGTCGAAGTCCCATCACCCGAGGGCCCAGAGAAGCGAACCTCAGCCCGGTTTCGGTTCCAAGGTCACCACAGCCGGCAATCACAACAGTCATTTCATACTCCTTGGACCACACTGTTCGTTTGGATATTCTCGAGGCACGGTTGCCGAGTAGCGAGGCATGGTACGAGCTTATCGGGGCGCCTCGGTGGGATCACCCATGGCGCGCCGCCGGCATATCCCCTATTGGACGCCCGCAGGCGGCGGGAAGTTCTGCTCTCAGCCACTTCAGGCTTTCACAATGGTGTGACGTTGTGGAGAATGAGACGATGCAGATACTTCGTGACGAGCTTGGAGGGGTTCCGCCAATTGTCGGGCAGGCGCCGGATTTTGACTGGGCTTCAGCCCCGGATGTACCGCACGAGCTATTCCTGCGCTGGCTTCAGGACGCGATCAAAGCCGGTGACCCTGCGGCCCACGCAGCGACACTCTCGACTGTCGATTCGGACGGCCTGCCAGATGCCCGAGTGCTAACCGTCAGGGACGTGAGCGGCGAGTGTGGCTTCAAGATCGCAACGAGTGACGAGTCGGCCAAGGGCCGCCAATTATTGGCAAATCCAAACTGCGCCTTGACGTTTTACTGGAGTTCACTGGCCCGAGCGGTACGTGTCCGTGGAACCGCGCAACGAGCTACCGCTGCAGAATCCGCGAAGGACTTCCTAGCACGCCACCCCCAAACCCGAGCTAACGCTTTGGCCGCTCCACAGAGTTCAACCTTTCCAAATGACGCCGCCCTAGATGAGCTGATCACACAAGCCCAGGCCGCCATGGAGCTCGATCACGGGATTGTTTCTCCCCATTGGACGGTTTGGACTGTCCTACCAAAATCAGTCGAATTTTGGCAGGGTGATCCGAACCGTAACCATCAACGCCTCAACTACATACGGACCAAGACCGCGTGGGACAAGCAGCGCTTATGGCCGTGAGGTACCGCCTCGATTTACTATCCGTCCCGCTGAAGGTTCCCGCTACGGACTGCCCCCATCCAAACGTCCGCCTCTGTGCAACATAGTTGGATGCTTATCTCATCAATACCAACCACCCCTCCTAAGCCGGGTCGGTGAAGCCGTGATGCAACCTGCCCCCTGCACCCGAGTCCCCCTTGGTTGAGCGGCACAGCAGGTTCCTGATCATGCTGGGCCTGCCCGAAGGCAAGAAGGCCGACGGCCTCGCAGATGTCCTCATCAGCAGGGTCAATGACCTGCCAGCGTTGATGCGCGGATCCCTGACCTGGGACCAAGGCACGGAGTTGGCCCGCCACGCCCAACTCACACTGGCCACGGACCTTCCGGTGTACTTCGCCCACCCCCACTCACCATGGGAACGCCCGTCGAATGAGAACACCGATGTGCTGATCCGGGAGTACCTCCCCAAGGGCATCGAGCTGACCAGCCACCAGCCCTATCTAGACTCCATCGCTGATGAGCTCAACGACCGGCCCCGCGCCGTCCTGGGATTCCTGACACCACGAGAAGTATTCACCAAGCTACTCAACGAGGATGTTGCTAAGACGGCTTGACACCACCCACCGTCATGCCTATAGGTCGAAGCAGAGCTGATTGGCATCCGGCAAGCTTGGTCCAGGCAAGATTCTGCCTCCTGAACGTCCGAATCCAGATGACAGTTATGTCATAAATCACCCATAACAGGGAAGGCGGGATGACACTCGTCACATAGAAGCCGCAATCCTGTTCACAGCTAGTTAGGGGAACCATCATGAAACCATCTGTCCGCCGCCCCTTCCACCAGGCCCATAGACGCCGCCTGGCCAGACCGGCAGCAATCGTGACGCTCGCGCTGGTGATCAGCAGCCTCGGCCCCCTGGGCGGGATTCACAATTTTCCCCTTACAGATGAAGCTCTGGCCGCGGTCCCGTCAAGCACCACCGACACGACTAAGGTCCCACACTACTTCGGCCCGTACCCCAACTGGGCGAACAGCCCGCAAACGTTGGCGGACGCAATGGTGACCATCGGCATCGGCACACCCACACCGGTTCTGTCCGGGAATCCGCTGACAGAGCGCCGGTATGCGACCGACTACGCGAAGCCGACCGGTGAAATGGGGGCGGTGTTGGTGGTGTTGGACCACACCAAACTGCCAGCGGGCACCCTGCACGACTTCCAGAGCTGGAACCAGGGCAACGCCGGCGGGAGCCCGACCCCCTCGGCGGGAAACCTTTTCCACGCACTCGTGCTGCGTCCCACCGCCACCACGGGTGAGTACACCGTGGTCTACGCCAGCAACGAGCTGACGGTGCCTGTGCCGAGCGTGGTTACCGGCGAAGTCGCCACTTTTCCCGTGCCAGATGTGGCAGTGCTAAAGGGCGACGTTATCGGCTTCTACGGACAGGGAGTTCCCGTAGACACCGATGTTCCCGCCAACGCCGACACCTTGAGCACGCCGGCGAGCGGTGACCAGTCGATGGCCACCACTGTTGCACCCGCCAAGGACAGCACCGTTCAGCTAGGCGCCCCAAATTATCCGGACTTCTCCCACGACCGTACCTACTCCTTTGGGGCCGACGTTACGCCGACCATCACCGACCCGGGCACGGGCGCAGAAGCCACTGCCTCGGTTGATCCCAAGACCGGCGCCATCTCCGGTATCACCGTGACGAGCCCGGGCGCCGGGTACGTCATCCCGCCCTCAGTGCAGATCACAACGGCCGGAGTCACCCCAACCACTGTGGCCAAGGCAACGGCGACGATCGCCACCGGTGTCATCACGGGCATCGATGTCAATGAGACAGGCTACGGGTTCACCGCACCGGCCGTGACTCTTGCGGGCGGAAACCCCACACCGGGCTCCGAAGCGCATGCGCTGGCCAGCGGGACAGTCGATGACCTGACTCTCACCAACGGCGGCTCAGGTTACCAGGCCCAGCCGCTGGTGAACATCTCCAAGCCGGACCTGGCTGCCGGAGAACAGGCCACGGCCAGTGCAACCATGAACAGCAACGGCGTGGTCACCGGCGTTCAAATTGCCAACGCGGGCAGCGGCTACACTTCTGCCCCGACCGTCACTGTCACCGACGCCAGCAAGACCGCTCCCACCCAGGACGCCACGGTTACAGCGACCATCGGCGTCACCCGCATCGACGTCACTGACGGCGGTGCGGGCTACGATTCAGCACCTGCCGTGACGATCGCCGACACCGTGGGCACGGCCGACAAGGGCGCCAGCGGCACCGCCAGGGTGGCCGTCAAGGGTTCGGTCACTTCCATCGCGGTGACAACGCCCGGAGCCGGCTACCTCACCCCTGGGATCAAGAAGTTCGTGGACACCCTTCCGGGCCAGGGAGAGGCAAACGCCAACGACCTTGGCCAGTACATCCCTGTTGCGGTGCCCGACACCACCACGTACCCCGGCACCGACTATTACGAGATCGCCGTCGTGCAGTTCCGCATGAAGTTCCACCGCGACCTGCCCGCCACCCTGCTCCGCGGCTACGTCCAACTGTCTACCAGCGTCGTCCCGGGCAAGAACGTCGCCTTGGGCAACGCCAACCTTGACCCGTCAATCCCCGACACCCCCATCAGCTTCACCGGCGTGGACAAACCGCACTACATGGGCCCGACCATCGTCGCCACCAAGAACAGGCCCGTCCGGGTGCTGTTCCGCAACCTGCTGCCGACCGGCGTCGCCGGCGACCTGTTCCTCCCGGTCGACACCTCAGTGATGGGTTCTGGCGCTGGTCCCGGCATGATGACGCTCGACCCAACCACCAAGGTTCCCGTGGACATGGCGGCCGACGAGCACAGTGTTCTCGACGGTGTGCGGAACCCGATGTGCGGGCAGACTCCGAAGCCGACAACGTGCTATTCGGAAAACCGTGCCACGCTGCACCTCCACGGCGGCATCACCCCGTGGATCAGCGACGGCACACCCCATCAGTGGATCACCCCGACAGGCGAAAACACCGCCTACCCGAAGGGTGTCAGCGTCAGCAACGTCCCGGACATGCCGAACCCGGGCGCGGGCGCTGAGACGTTCTTTTACACCAACCAGCAAAGCGCGCGAATGATGTTCTACCACGATCATGCGTGGGGCATCACCAGGCTCAACGTGTATGCCGGCGAAGAAGCCGGCTACATGATCACCGACGACACCGAGCAGAAACTCATGGCTCCCGGCGGAGCCCTCGAAGGGCTCGGCATGGGCACCTCGCTCACGATCCAGGACAAGACCTTCGTGCCGAGCGCCACGCGAATGTCCCAGCTCGACCCAACCTGGGACGCCAAAAAGTGGGGCGGTGAGGGCAACCTGTGGCAGCCCCACGTCTACATGCCCGCACAAAACCCCGGCGATCCCAGCGGAATGAGCGCCTTCGGTCGTTGGTTCTACGGTCCATGGTTTTGGCCGCCGGCCAAGGATGCCAAGTATCCGCCCATGGCCAACCCGTACTACGACCCGGCCTGTGACCCGAACGTAGCCGACTTCTGCGAGCCGGCCCTGATTCCGTCGACGCCGAACAACTCTGTCGGCATGGAGGCCTTCCATGACACCCCTGTCGTGAACGGCACCGCCTACCCAACGACGACAATGGACCCCAAGAGCTACCGTTTCCGGATCCTCAACGGTTCCGACGACCGGTTCTGGAACCTTTCCTGGTATGTCGCCGATCCCGCCACCGGCACCGAGGTTGCGCTGAAGTCCAGCGAGGTCGCCATGGCACAGACCGACCCGGTTGTCGTGCCGACGCCGGACACCGCCAAGAGCCCCAAAGGCCCGGACTGGATTCAGATCGGAAACGAGGGAGGGTTCCTGCCAACCCCGGCCGTGGTCCCCGCCCACGAGACAACGTGGATCACCGATCCGACACGGTTTGACGTGGGCAATGTCGACCAGCACTCCCTGCTGCTCGCCCCCGCCGAACGGGCCGATGTGATCGTCGACTTCTCCGCCTACAGGGGGAAGACACTGATTCTCTACAACGACGCACCGGCGGCCTTCCCCGGCCGGATTCCCGGCTACGACTACTACACCGGAGGCCCGGACATGTCCCCCGCCGGAGCTCCCACCACACTGCCAGGCTACGGGCCCGACACCCGGTCGGTCATGCAGGTGAAAGTCTCAAGTGCCGCACCGGCGTTGGCATTTGACCGGCCGAACACCACAGCAGACCAGATGGGCAAGCTGATGGCGGCGTTCGATCACCACATGGACGCAGCTGGCAACCCGGCGGGTGTCTTCGAATCGAGCCAGAACCCGATCGTCGTCGCCCAGTCCTCCTATAACCAGGCCTACGGGACGAGCTTCGTCGGCAGCGGTTACTGCAACGCGGCCTCCAACCCCGCCGCGAAATGCGACGGTTTCGCCCGAATCGCCGAACAGGGAGGAGACAATTTCAAGTTCGACACCCTCGCGGGCAGCCAGCTCAGCATTCCCATCCAGGGCAAGAGCGTCCACGACGAGATGAACTCGGCGAACTTCGACGAGTGGGGCCGGATGA
>JBDTQM010000197.1:0-7501 GCA_039932175.1 Specibacter sp. | reverse complement strand
GGCATATTGGCGCAGCGCCCACCCGATCGCCTTGCGGATGAAGAATTCCCTGTCCGCCAGATTGGGCGCCAGCACGTCGCCTAGCAGTTTCGTGTCCGTGGCCGCCTTGGCGGGCAGCTGGGCGATGATGGCTGCCCGGCGGAACCAGAAATTCGGGTGAACACTCCATTCCCGCAGCACCGGTTCCATGGTGTCGCGGTGCTGTTGCAGGAGCTCGTGCAGGCGCGGCGCGACGGAATCCACGTAGTCCCACCATTGCCCCTTCTCAATCACGACGGCGTAAAACGGCAGGAGCCCCATCTCACCCCGGGCCAGGCGTGAGTCCGTGAGCATGATGGCGGTGTACCGTTCCTCCCGAAACTGCGCACTGTGCCACAGCTGCGTGACGGTGGCGTGGAGCTGTTCCACATTGGCAAAGGGGTGTTCCTTGGCAAGCGCCCGCACGGTCTTGCGCACCGCGGGGGAGGGTACGCCCAGATACGGCATGGCTGATTTCATGTAGACGGCCATCCCCGCGGCCTTCTCCGGGAGGGCCGCTGCAGCCAGGGCGGGGCGCAGGGCGGCGAGGAACAAGCGGTTGGGGGATGCGGCGTCGAACGTCATTTCCTCAGCGTAGCGGCCGCCGGTACTGTGGTTCCAACATCATCAAGGCATGAATTACCGGGGGATTTCCATGGGCAAGATCAAGACAGCGTCAGAAATCACGGCGATGCGCGAGGCCGGCAGGATAGTGGCCTTGGCCCTGGCCGCCGTCAAATCCCATGCAGGGGTGGGTGTGAGCCTGAAAGAGCTCGACGCCGTGGCCGCCGCGGTGTTCAGCGACGCCGGGGCCGTGCCCGCGTTCCTGAACTACCACCCGCGATGGGCGCCCATCCCCTTCCCGGGCGTGATCTGCGCCAGCGTCAACGACGCCGTGGTGCACGGCATACCCAACGGGTACAAGTTGGCCGACGGCGACCTGGTCAGCATCGATGCCGGCGCGTTCCTTGACGGCTGGTGCGGGGATTCGGCCATCAGTTTCACTGTAGGGGAGGGCCGGCCGGAGGATTTGGCGCTTATCGCCGCCACGGACGCGGCCCTGGCCCGGGGCATCGACGCCGCCAGGATCGGCAACACCATGGGCAACATTGGCCACGCCATTGAAAAGCAGGCACGCCGGGAAGGCTACGGACTGCTGGCCGACCACGGCGGGCACGGGATTGGCCGGGCCATGCACGAGGAACCGCACGTCCCCAATGAAGGACGGCCCGGACGGGGCATGAAACTCACCGAAGGCCTGGTCATTGCCATCGAGCCCATGCTGATCGCCGGCGGCAGGGACGATTACCAGCATGACAATGATGGCTGGACGCTGCGCTCGCTCAAGGGCAGGCGGGCGGCGCACAGCGAGCACACCATTGCCATCACGGCCGACGGCCCCGTTATCCTGACACTGCTCTAGCTGTACTCCGCCGACGCGGGGGCCGTTGTGGACATTCGATGCCGGTCCACCGGGGGCGAATGTCCACAACGGCATCCGGACGCCGGCCGCGCGACCGAACACGCTGTGCAACCGCCGGTCCCGGCCATTGCCCCACTGCCGAAACCGCTGCCGAAACCGCTTGTGGCGGCTACACTCTAGATTCATATGGAGTCATTTCCGTTTTTTGACACAGAGGGCGTGGTTGCGCACCTGCGCGCCGCCGGGTGTGTTTACTCCGAAGATGAGGCCGCCATCCTGGTGGCGGCAGCCGCCAGCCCTGCGGAGCTGGACGCCATGGTGGCGCGACGGGTGTCGGGGATTCCGCTGGAGCATGTTGTGGGGTGGGCCCAATTCCATGGGCTGCGGATAGCTGTGGCCCCGGGCGTGTTTGTGCCCAGGCTGCGCACCGAATTCCTGGTCAGTGAAGCATTGGGCGCCCTGCGCTCCGCACGTGCGGTGCCGGGATCGGGTTCAGCCACAATCGGGCCAACAGTCGTGGACCTGTGCTGCGGCAGCGGCGCTGTGGGTGCCGCACTGGCCCACGAGATCAGCGGGCTGGCGATGCATGCGGCAGACATCGATCCGGCAGCGGCGGCCTGCGCCGCCAAGAACCTGAGCAGCGTCAACGGCCACGCCTATTGCGGTGACTTGTTTGCGCCCCTCCCCGAACGGCTGCGGGGCACGGTGGAGATGATTGTTGCCAACGCTCCCTACGTGCCCACGGATGAGATTGCGTTCATGCCACCGGAGGCCCGGCTCCACGAACCACACACAGCACTCAATGGCGGAACCGACGGCTTGGACATCCAGCGCCGAATCGCCGCCGAGGCAGCCGAATGGCTGCGCCCCGGCGGCTGCGTGTTGGTGGAAACCAGCGTCCGCCAGGGCCCCGTGAGCGCGGAAATCATGGCAGCCCACGGCTTCACCGCCACCATTTCCCACAGTGAAGAACTGGCCGGCACAGTGGTCACGGGCAGGCTCCGCGGACGCCGCCACGCCAGCCTCAGGCACGGCTGACGATTCACCAAGGCCCGGCGTCGACCATTGGTCCGTGCAGGGCCTACTCTTATCCCGCGAAGGTGGTTAGCCTCGGTACTATTCGGCAAAAGCGCATATTTGGGAGTAACGCATGAGCTTGCACAGGCACCACCACCGGCATGATGAAAGCATTGTTGATTCGGCCTTCGACGGCGGGATTGGGGCGATCCCCAAACACCGGTTGCCGCGGCGGACCCAGGACCCGGACGCCGCCATGCGGTTCGTCCAGGACGAACTCATGCTGGACGGGAATGCGCGGCAAAACCTGGCAACGTTTGTGACCACCTGGATGGAACCGCAGGCGGAGGTGCTGATTGCGGCCGCGCAGGACAAAAACATCATCGACAAGGATGAGTACCCCCAATCCGCCGAGATCGAACGGCGCTGCGTGAACATCCTGGCGAACCTGTGGAACGCGCCAACACCCACCGGGGAAGCCGACGCCATGGGGTGTTCCACCACGGGCTCCTCAGAGGCCGCCATGCTGGCCGGGATGGCACTGAAATGGCGGTGGCGGGCGCGCCGGGAGGCTGCGGGGGCCGATGCCGCCAAGCCCAACCTGGTCATGGGCGCCAACGTCCAGGTGTGCTGGGAAAAGTTCGCCCGCTACTGGGATGTTGAGGCCCGCCTTGTCCCGCTCGACGGCGCCACCCACCTGACGGCGGCGCAGGCAGCTGCCGCCTGTGATGAAAACACGATTGGGGTTGTCGCGGTGCTGGGGTCGACCTTTGACGGCTCCTACGAACCGGTGGCGGAGATTGCCGCAGCCCTGGATGCGCTGCAGGCCAGCACAGGGCTGGACGTTCCGCTGCATGTGGATGCTGCATCCGGCGGGTTCATCGCCCCGTTCCTGGATGCGGAGCTGGTGTGGGATTTCCGGCTGGAGCGGGTGAAGTCCATCAATTCCTCAGGCCACAAGTACGGTTTGGTGTACCCCGGAGTGGGCTGGGTTGTTTGGCGCAGCTCGGACGACCTCCCCGCGGACTTGATCTTCAACGTGGACTACCTGGGCGGCTCCATGCCCACCTTTGCGCTGAACTTCTCCCGCCCCGCAGCCCAGGTCATTGCGCAGTACTACACCCTGGTGCGGTACGGCTTTGACGGGTATCAGCGCATCCAGCAGCGCTCCCGGGACATTGCCCAGGCCATCGCCGTCGGTGTTGAACGCTTGGGTCCCTTCACGCTCCTGAGCCGCGGCGCCGAGCTGCCGGTGCTGGCGTTCAGCCTCACGACGCCGGACGGGTACACGGTTTATGACCTCTCCCATGAGCTGCGCGGCTTTGGCTGGATTGTGCCCGCCTACCCCATGCCTGAGGGGATGGCCGACGTCGATGTGCTGCGTGTGGTGGTGCGCCACGGCTTCACCTTTGACCTGGCCGGCATGTTTCTGGCCGACCTGGAGAAGTCGGTGCAGCGCCTCTCCGGGAAGGCCGCAGACCGGGTGGCCTTCCATCACTAGGCCAGTGCGTTGCTGACTAGGCCAGTGCGTTGCTGAGCGCGGCAAAGATCCAGTCCCGGTAGCGGGTGATGGACCAGCCGAAGGTTTCCGTCATGGTGGCGTAATTGTCCGGGTGGCCGATGGTGAAGATGACGGCGGCGGCGTCGTCGTCGCTCATGCCGTTGCGCAGGCCGCCGCGCTGCCGCAGTGCTTGGGCGGCCTCGCGATAATGCAGCAGCCGCTGCCGGGCACGGCTGTCGCGAAGCTCTGCCGCTGAAGGGTCGACCGCGGCTGCCTGGCTGATCGCGGCGAAGATGGCCCGGCTGCGGGGCAGGCCCTCGGCGAACCAGTCGGCCAGCACGCCCACCATGGCCGGAAAGTCCGTTGTCCGGGCTGTCCGCTCACGCATGAATTCCGGCACGGTTGCCGGGGCGTTGGGCCCGGACACGGCGGCGTCCAGAACGGCGGAGAGCAGCGCAGGCTTGTTGCCCACCGAGTTGTAGATGGTTTGGATGGCCACGCCGGCCTGGGTGGCAATTGCTTCGATGGTGGTGGCTACGTAGCCTTTCGTCAAAAGCATGTCACGGGCGGTTGCCACAATGTGCTCCCGGGTCAGTGCGGACGCGATCTCGCGACGGCTCGGGGCTGCTGGCGAATCCATGTACATAGAATAGCATTCCAGTGAATAGAAGCGTATTCTAATTGGATCATTGTGTTGTAGCTTCGCGGGAGGCGCATCATGGCTGCACAACAGTTTGGCGACACCATCATCATCGGGGCCGGGCAGGCAGGTTTGTCCGCCGCCCATCATCTGGAGCGCCGGGGCATCCGGTTCCGCATCCTGTCAGCGGAAGCCCCCGGCGAGACCTGGATGCGGCGTTGGGATTCGCTGCGGCTGTTCACCCCGGCACAGCATTGCGGCCTGCCGGGCATGCCGTTCCCGGCACGGAAGGGGAGCTTTCCCACCAAGGATGAGGTGGCTGCGCACCACCGCGCCTATGCCGCCACCATGCCCGTGACCGTTGGAGTCACCGTGACAGGGATCCGGGCCATTGACGGCGGCTTTGAGCTGGACACCACGCAGGGGCCGGAGACGGCCCGGACGGTGATCGTTGCCGTCGGCGCAGCATCCGTGCCCTTTGTTCCCGCGTTTGCCACCAGGCTGTCCACTCAGATTCGACAGTTGCACAGCAACGACTACAAAAATGAGGAGTCGGTGCCCGACGGCGGCGTGTTGGTTGTCGGCGCAGGCACCTCGGGCGTGGAAATAGCCCTGGAGCTGGCCCCGAACCATCCGGTCTGGCTGGCCGGCAGGACGCCGTTCCACGTTCCCAATCCTCTCCTGCGGTACGCAGGGGGATTGTACTGGCAGTTCATTCACCGGGTGCTGACACTGGGCACGCCGCTTGGCCGGAAGGTCGGGAAGGAATTCACGGCACAGGGCGGGCCGCTGATAGGCGTGTCCATTGACGATGCCCTGCGCGCCGGAGTGTCCACCCTGCCCCGGCTGGCGGAAATCGACGACGGCGGTCTGCCGGCGTTCCCGGGCCTGGACGGGCTTGAGGTGGCAACAGTTGTGTGGGCCACCGGCCATCAACCCGACTTTTCCTGGATCGCCGGCCTTCCCCTCGACGGGCGTGGCTGGCCGGCGACCAGGCGCGGGGAAATTCCGGAGCTGCCCGGGCTGTACTTTCTGGGCATGCCATTCCAATACGGGTTGACGTCGTCGTTGCTCGGCGGCGTTGGGCGCGACGCCGGCTACGTGGCGGAGCGGGTTGCGAAGGCAAGTCAAAGTCGCACTTCCGCTTTGGCTCCTGGTGCATAGGAATCAAGGCATAACGTGAGCGCTGTCGACGCCGAACCGGAGGGTGTGAGTCCGTCATGGAACCTCGATTTGGCACAGGAGCGGTGCTGGTGGGCCTGTTGCCGGAGCAGGATCCTGCGGTCCTTATCTACGCCGTGCCGTTGGCGGGCGCTATGGGCGTCAGCGACATTGGCGGCTACGGTGACCCGGTCAGCTTCCTCATCGAAGGGGATCACAGCGGCAATCCGTTGGGCCGGTCCCTGAACGGGGCACTTGATCCCGAGGACGAGGCGGCGTCGGCGGTGCGGGAACTTGAACCCATTCTTCAAACAGCGGCACAATCCCACGGTGTGCAGTATTCCTTGAGGGTCCTCGGCGGAGATCCGGACATGCCACGGGGCAGATTGGCCCAGGCGGCCTCGGTGTCAGTCATTGTGGTGGGTGCCCGGCGCCCCGGTCTGCTGGCCGGCGTCAACGAGGTGCTGACAGGCTCCGTGGTTCGCAAACTGCTGGCCACCCAGCACGTGCCCGCGCTTGCCATTCCCCGGGTGGACGCACGTCCTCCCCTGCATGGCTAGGGCAGCGCTGGCAGAAGCTGGGCCCGCACCCTCATTGGCGCTGCCAGCCAGCGCGCCCACGTCAGCCTTGAACGGGTGGAGTTTGACGACGTGGCGGGCACACACAGATCCTGAACCACACAGTGTCCCCTCCGGTGGAGGACCGCGATGGGATGCTCGCCTCGGGCATGGAGCGGGGATTTCGCGGGAGCTGTGAGCGCATGGCGGCAGTGTTGGGTGTGCTCAGGCCCTAACGGTTCAGCTGCGTCCTGCCACGGCGGCAGCCAACTGGGACAAACCCTTTTCAAAGTCGCCGCCCACCAGCTTGTCCATGTTCATGAACAGCATGAACACCCGTCCCAGGCCCTTGTTTTCACCCGTCATGGTCCAGGTGACCCGGGTGCCGCTGCCCTCGGGGACAAACGTGAAAGTGGTGGGGTTCACGGCCTTCATCGGCTTGCTGAATTCCAGGCGGAGGTGAATTCCGGACGGCTCTGCCGCTTCAACGATTTCCATGGTGCCGGCCCCGGCCTTGCGATTGCCTTTCCACGAGTATGTGGCACCCACACCCTGCACGGGGCCGGCGTAGCTGCGCTGCATGGCAGGATCCAAACCCTCCCACGGCGACCACTTGATCCATTCCCGGAAGCTGATCACCAGCGGATAGATTTCTTCCGCCGGGGCCGGGATCACTGCGCTGCGCGAAACACTGAAACTAGACATAGCGCCAGCTTATGCCGGGTTGCCCGCCTTGTCTTCAACGGGACGCCGGATTTCTTGTGGTGCGGCAACCATGTTTGGGTGGACGGCCTTGTTTGGGTCGACGGCAATTTCACGTGCCCGGGCGCAACGGGCAGCATCGAGGGTTGGCGGCCGGCAAACGGCAGGGCTGCCACCATGACAGGCAGGGGATCGTTCCGTCATTCAGGGATCAACCGGCGTCGTCCGGGCCCTCGGCAGGCTCCTGGGAGTGCATGCGAATCTCGGGCATATCCAAACCGTCGGTGCCTTCGGCTGCAGTCTCGCTGTGTTCGCGCGACGTGTCGCCGGGGCCGGCGTGGAGAGGATCCGTGGGTGCTGGTGAGTTGCTCATGGGGTTGCTTTCCCTCTCGCCGCGCGGCATCCGGGCGCCGCGCTGGCTCCCTTTCATTGTGGACCTTCCCGGAGGCTTTGTCATGGGCCATGTGCGCATATACGCGCTT
>JBDTQM010000196.1:0-7520 GCA_039932175.1 Specibacter sp. | reverse complement strand
AGCTGAGGACGCTGCCAAATCCACTGCAACGTACCAGGAAGCAGCCTTCGTCGATCCCGATATCGACACGGCCGAACAAGGACGCCACAACCCCGAAGTCGCTCACGCGCGGGTTGCTTCCGACGGACTCGTAGGGCAGCCCGTTCAGGACGCCGGTACCGAGCGGAAGGGCGGACCCGGCATGAGCGACGGGGCACAGGCCAGCCAGGAATATAGCCATGGAAGGCGCAAGGAAGATCTGTAGCAAGGTGCCCTTTGCGCAAGATTGACGTGAATCCCCGGGAAACGCGGAAAACATCCTGAGTAGAGGTGCTGGCATGTTGTTGTTTGTCATTGGGACCATCCTCAAGGTTCGCCCTCACCATCGAGTTATCGTGGATAGATGTCCCTTTGGTCGGGAACATCCTCATGGGCGCCGGCGTGGTTGCCTTTGTGCTTGGACTGATCTTCACGTTCCGCAGGCGCCACACCCCGCCACGCGTCGCACCGTGATCGGAGGCTCCATGTGCGTGCGGAGTCACCAGATTTTTCCCCGCGGTCCTCTGAAGGATCACAATACCCACCAGGCAGGTGGTCATCGGTCAGATAGGAGTTTCGAGGGTGGACGCCATCTATATTGACGCCGGTGAAGCCTGAATCGCCCCACTAGCCTCGGAAGTCGCACAGGGTAAGTTCCTGCTCGGGAAATGGCCAGCGGATGCAGTAGGGACCCGCCCTGTTTCAGGGCAACGGCCTGGCCGCCTGATCGGTCTCGCTGACGGGAGTGGGGGCCTGTCCCTTGAGGCACTCGTGGGGGAAGGAATGTGGCTGCTGCGTGCCGCGCAGCGGCCAAGTACTCTTCCATCGCCTCTTCGCGGACGCGGTAGGGCTTGCCAAAGCGGACGGCCCGCAACTCGCCGGAATGGAGGAGCCCGTACACGGTCATGTGTGAGACATACATGGTCAGAGCGACAGTGGACACCGTGAGATAGTGAGCGTTCTCGAACTTCTGCAGATCAACCCTTGCATCCCACTGCTGTTCGCCCATCAAACCAGCAAAGAACCAGCCAACACGCCTACCGACAACCACTTTTTGCACAGTCTGAGCTCTGGCCTTTGTGAATGCGCGGTTGGAGTGACGCTGGGCGGGGTAGGTGCCCGGTAGGGTGCTATGAACGGAACAAAGGGCCCCATGTTGGTCCGCTCTTGCGTAGCAACATTGGCCGCCGTCGCTCCGCGTGCTCACGTGGACAAGGCTGCGACAAGTTCAACCGGAAAGGGATTAAAGTAGGCCGTAGTTAGCTAGCTGTTCGGCTATTCCGGCCCCGTCTGGCGCGGTCACCCAAGGCACAGTGCCATGTTCGGTAGTGGGGGCATCCTCGTGGGCGCGTCTGCCGGCTAGCATGGCCTCGCCCCCGGAGAGTTGGCGGACGGCTAGTGCTGCGGTTTATCCGGCCTGGGCGCGGGCGATGTCGGCATAGATTTCCGGGTAGTGCTGCCCGTCGTCGCCCACGAGAAGCCACTGGATGCCGAGGAATTCGCGGGCGAGTCGTTCAAGGTTGGTGCGCTTGTGCTCTCGTCCGCTGCGGAACCAGCGCTGCCGGGTCGGTCCCCAGTCGGTGAGCAAAAGAATGCCCTTCGACCACATGTTCCGCTCCAGGAATCGTGCGAGGGCCGGCGCAACGTTCCCCGGCCCGGTGGACAGATAGCGGACGGGTGACTCGGGGTGGCGGGCCACAATCCGGTCCAGCAGCACCGCCATGCCGGGGGTAGGTATGCGTGCCCGTTCGCTGAGGACCAAGGTGTTCCACATGGCCAGCAGGGGCCTAGTCAGGGCCGTAACCATGACGGTGTCGCTCACCATGCCGAACGTGGCGTCCGGCGCTACGATAAGGAGCTGGTCTGGGCTGGGGCCGTCCCCGGGCTGCGCAAAAGGACGGTGTGCCGGACGGGTGCGAGGGAGATTTGCACGACTACGTCCACAAGGCCGCCGTCGTCGGTTCGTACCAGGTGGGTGACGCCGCCGATTTCCACCTCGAGCTCGCTTTGAGGGATGGGTCCGCTGGTGAAGGCGCGCCATCCGCGGACCTTCTCACTGGCGGCGGGAGGCTCCCTGGTGAGGACGACCCGGGCAAGCACGCGCACCCACGTGGTGCTGCCGTAGCCCGGATAGACGATGATTGTGGGCGTGAATCCGATGGTTCCCGCCACTTGCACGCGGACGCCGTGGATTACGTTCGAGAGGCGGACGACCGTCGCTAGCAGCGCCCGTGCCGGAGGTTCACGCACGGAATCGACGTTGGGCTTCTCGGGAGCGTACTGCTCGTTCTGGTGCGAAGTCGCGACCATGTCTCCACTGACCCACACCACATGGGCATCGAGGCCAGAAGGGACCTAAACGTAGGAAAACGCTGGTTGGGCCATGTATCGCAAAGTCACAGGAGTGGGAGCACAGGGTGGGGCAGATCGCCGGGCCGCCCGCCTGCCTCCAGTGGCACCGTCCGCGGTGGGCCAGGCCTGTCAGAGACGGTTGGTGATAGGAGAGGTACGCGGGCGTAGGCTATCTTGGGGATCAGACATGGGCCGCTTGGCCAGGGCACGGAAGGAATACTGCATGGACATTGACGCGCGTTTGTGGTTTCTGAGCCGCGATGAGCGGGGAAATTTGGCCACGGAGGTGCAGGCCGGCGGTGCCGGAGCGCAGTCGTGGTCGGAGGGCAACCTTGTGCGCCCATTGATTCATGGAGCGGGGTACTTCGCACGGCTGCATGAGGAGCTAACAGTCCTGCGGGCGGGTGACCGCGTCTGGTTCACTGATTGGCGCGGCGACGCTAACGAGCGCCTGCTGCCGGGCGGCCCGACGATCGGGGAGCTGCTCGCTGGTTTGGCACGCGTGGGCGTTGAAGTGCGTGGCCTTGTCTGGAGATCGCATGGGGAGCGCGTTTCGGCCCCCATCAGCGGCCGGGCCAACGAGCTGCTGAGCCGTCAGATCAACGACGCTGGCGGCGAAGTTCTGCTGGATCAGCGGGTCCGCCTGTTCGGTTCCCACCACCAAAAGCTGGTCGTCATCCGTCACCGTGACGACCCGTCGAGAGACGTGGCATTTGTTGGCGGGATCGACCTTTCCCACAGCCGTCGGGACGATGCGGAACACTCTGGGGACCCGCAAGCGGTGAGCATGGATCCCCTTTACGGGACGCGGCCCCCGTGGCACGATGCCACACTTGAGCTACACGGCCCCGTGGTGGCCGATGTCCTAGCAGTGTTCGCCGAACGGTGGAACGATCCCCACCCCCTAGACCGGCGCACGCCCTATCGAATGCTGCTGCAACGCCTCGCCAAGATGCCACGGCACCCCAAGCCGCTGCCAGAGGCGGCGCCGCCACCACCGTCGGCGGGCCCGCACGCGGTGCAGCTACTGCGCACTTATGGGGTCAAGCGGCCTCCGTTCCCGTTCGCCCCTGAGGGAGAGCGCAGCATCGCCCGCGCCTACATGAAAGCTTTCGCCCGCGCCCGCTCGCTGATTTACATCGAGGACCAGTACCTCTGGGCAACGGAAGTCGTGGCAGGAATCGCCATGGCGCTCGAGCGAAACCCCGAGCTGAATGTTATTGCCGTAGTGCCCCGCACTCCAGACTCGGACGGCGCACTCAAAGGGCCGCCCATGCGACTGGGGCAACTCCGCGCTATTAAGAAGCTCCGCGATGTTGCTCCTGACAGGGTGGGCGTTTTTAATTTGGAGAATAGATCCGGCACGCCGATCTATGTCCATGCCAAGATCTGCATCATCGACGATGCCTGGTTCACCTGCGGATCAGACAATTTCAACCGCCGATCCTGGACCACTGACACCGAGCTCACCTGCGCCGTGGTCGATACCAGTCACGACGCGTCCTCGTCGTTAGCGCACGCACTGCGGCGCGAACTTTGGGCCGAACACCTGGGCCTGGAACAGGACGATCCACGGCTCCAGGACCCGGTTTCGGCGCTCAAACTTTGGAAGTCCACCGCCGACTCCCTCGACCGGTGGCACGAAACGGGCGGCCGCTCGCTCCGTCCCGTCGGTCAGGTTCGACACCACGTGCCCGAACCCGTGCCGCCCCTGCAACGCCTGTGGGCCGACCCGCTGAGCCGCCTCGTGGTGGACCCGGACGGCCGACCCCGCCGACTCCGCGGCACACCCGAGTTCTAGGCAGGGCTCCCCGGAGCGGGGGAGGGCGCCACTTGCCCAAGCCCGGCAGCTTAGAATTTGTCGGCGGGAGAAGCGACCCCTGACGGTGGTCCCGGGTCCACATCGAAATCCGCTCATTTTCGATGTCTTTAGCCCCACTGGGTGGTGAAGAAGAAAAGGAGGCTGACCGGATATGGGTTGACATGTGCCTTGTGAGTTTCTGGGTCGGAAGAGGAACGGCACAGGGTATTACTTCGTTCCTTCAACTCGGCCATCATGGAATGCCAACGTGAGTTCCTTGCCCGTATGCAATGCGGGTCGATGTCATTGGCGCCAGCCCGCATAGACACACCGGATCGCCCTGCAAGGTGTGTCCCGTCCAAACATAGCCAAGACGCTTCGCAGAACCCGTCCTCCACCGAACAGGTCCAGTCGTTCAGGGCAGATCTGTGGTTGCCGACGTCGGCAGTTCATTGAGCACTGCGAGCGAAGACTCAAATAGTGCCTGCCACCGCCCCAAGGTGCCCAGGGCTCTGGACACGCGCGTGTGGCGGGTTTGTGAGTTCGTTGTTTTTTCGGGGTTCCGCTTGGTGGGGGACTGTTAATTTTGCCCTTTCTTCGATTTAATAGATTCAATAAACAGAGTCTGTTGGAAGGGTGAAATGATGAGTGTCATGACTGCTCAACCCCCTCTTCCTGTGGCGATGGTTTCGGAGGCCGTGCCGCTGGGGTTGGCTGGGGAGCTGGTGAGGGATGCTGATGGTGGTGGCCTTGTTTTTCTTCACGGACAGGCCTCGTTTTCCTGGGATGGAGGGGACGAGGCTGGCCGACGCTGGGTAGCGGTGAAACTCGCGGCGATGAAGGCTGCCGGGGTGGGTGAGATCGCCGCCGCCTTTGATGTGGACCCTTCGACGGTGTGGTTGTGGAAGCAGTTGCTGGAGCAAGGTGGCATTATCGCGTTAGTGCCGGAGAAGAAAGGGCCGAAGAAGGCCTCCCGACTCACCGATAGTGTCATTGCCCGAATTGTGGAACTGCGCAGTTCTGGCTTGTCCCAGCAAGCCGTCGGCAACGCGGTCGGCGTCTCTGAGTTCAGTGTTCGCCGTGCCCTGAAAATTGCTGCCGACCAAGCTGGCGCTGCCACGGAAACAGCCACCACCGGCGTCCCGGAAACCCTGAAACCTGCACCAGCACAGCAGCCTGAGTTACTGCTCTTGCCGGCCCCGGCGCCCCGTTCCGCGGAGCGTGCCGCCGCCGGACTGCTTAAGGGTGCATCCCCGGTGTTTGCCCCAGCCGCACACATCCGCCACGCCGGGTTGTTTCTGGCTTTCCCCGCGCTGGAAAGCACCGGTCTTCTCTCCTGCGCTAAGGCCGTTTACGGTGCACTGCCTAATGGGTTTTACGGGCTCGAAACCATCCTGATCGATGCCGTACTGCGTGCGTTGGCGGGGGAAGCCCGAGCCGAGGGCGCTACCCGCTTTGACCCGGTGGAGCTTGGTCGGGTGTTGGGTTTGGATCGGGCCCCGGAAGTAAAAACCATCCGCCGCAGAATCAACCAACTCGCCGAGGCCGGCAAAGCCCAGGAACTGGTGGCGGCCCTGGCCGCCCACCACCTGGCCAGCACCGGGCCTGGTGGTGAGGACCTGGCTGCAATCCTGTACGTTGACGGTCATGTGCGCGCCTACCAGGGCACGAAGAAGATCGGGAAAATCTACTCCACGAGGTTGAAGTTCCCGGTCCCGGCGACCGAGGAAACCTGGGTCACCGACGCTAATGGTTCCCCGGTGTTCGTTGTCATGGCCGCCCCGGGTGCAGCCCTGGCCGCCGAACTTCGCGACCTCCTGCCAGAGCTGCGCACCGCCGTGGGTGATGAGCGTCGGGTGTTGGTTGGTTTTGACCGTGGAGGCTGGTCCCCGGCCCTGTTCAAGCACATGGACGCGGCTGCTTTTGATGTGCTGACCTGGTGCAAAGGCACCACACCAGACATCAAGAAAGAGCTGTTCAAAGAGGCCTCTCACATCGACGAACACGGCCAGAGAAGGGAATGGTCGGTGGCCGACACGCTCGTTGACCTGCCCCTGAAAACCACCAAGAAAACTGGGGAAGTCTTCAACATCCGTCAGATCAGCCGGACCGTGGGCACCACCGGTGGCGGCACGAGGCAAATCCACATCCTCACCACCGACCGTGGCCTGCCGGCCGGGGAACTCGTGTATCGGATGGGGAACAGATGGCGGCAGGAAAACCAGTTCCGCTACGCCCGCATGCACTTCGACCTCGACTCCCACGACTCCTACACCAGCACCGATGACAACGAAGACAGGATGGTGCCGAACCCGGCCAAGGCCAAGGCCTACCAAAAAGTCGTGGCCGCCCGAACCGCGCATGCCGAGGCCGCTGCCATCGCCGATATCAACCTGATGGCGCTGAAAACCCCGACAGAAGGCAGCAATGAACTGGCTGTCACGGTCACCAGTGCCATGCACAACCAAGCCATGGCACCCCTGTGGGAGGCAGAAAACGTACTGATTGCTGCGGAGAAAGCCCGCAAGAAGATTCCGGCGAAGCTCCGCCTCGGTGAACTAAACCCGGGCCAGCAAGTCCTGGATACCGAGGTCAAACTGATCCACACCGGGATCCGGATGGCCGCCTACAACACCGCGATGACCATCGCCAGGGAGATCCGCACCAACACCGGCTACCGGCGCGCCAACCAGGAAGCCCACGCCCTCATGCGCCAGATGTTCAACCAGCCCGGCAAAATCGACACCACTACCTCCGGCTACCTGACCATTACCCTGGACCCGCTACCCACCAGAGCCAAGACAGCGGCCGCAGCCGAACTCTGCGCTCACCTCACCACCACCAAAACCCGCTACCCCGGCACCAACCTCATCCTCAAATACGAGATCAAAACCAAGGCCCCGGCTCTCATCAATTAAATCGTCAGGAGCCCTGGAACTGCCAAGATCACAGGGCTGCCCCAATTTCTGGGGGCGAGTCAGTGCCGTCTCGAGAACTAGTTCATCCTCACCGGGAATGAGTAGGTGGGATGGACTCCAGCCCAGTAGGGACCCAGGGAATCCACGCCACGATCTCGTTAAACCGATGAATCACCTCCCGGGCAGTGCTCTCGTTCATGGCTACCAGATGGGCGATCATCGGAGCCGTGTTCCCGCCAGCCGAGACCAGCACGATCAAGGCCCGCTGCCAACGGACTACATTGCCGTATGTCTTGGACTCACCACGGCATACGATCCACTGCAGCCACCGCCCTTGCGCCAGAAAAAGCCGGCGCACTCTCACGCGATCAGCCATACCTCAAACGTGGCACGATTCCAGAGCCCGTCAACCTTTACAGCCACAGCACTAG
>JBDTQM010000195.1:0-7529 GCA_039932175.1 Specibacter sp. | reverse complement strand
GTGGTGGAGACACACACGGCCGAGGAGATCGCCCGGGCGGTGGCCGTTGACGCCAAGATCATTGGCATCAACGTGCGCAACTTGAAGACACTGGACGTTGACCGGGGCGTGTTTGCAGCACTTGCCGGCACCATTCCGGCAGGGCCCGTTGTGGTTGCCGAGTCCGGTGTCCGCGACGTTGCCGATGTTGAGCATTACAGCGCCCACGGCGCCCACGCCATTTTGGTGGGCGAAGCGTTGGTGAAGGACTCCACCCCGCGTGAGCGGATCACCGAATTCAAGGCCGCCGGGGCACTGGCTATCAGCGCCCGCTAAAAACACCCATGCCTGGCTGCGGTGCCCCTTTCGCGGGCACTGCAGCCGGACTTCATGGCAATAGAGGCGAACACCGTGGCCGCCCCAAGACTATTAGTGCACAATTATCCAGGAACAGGACGGTGGAACTGATGGCTAACGTGCCAGCAGCTTCGTCTCAGGATCCCGCTGACATGGTGGATCCGGCAACAGCATTCTTATCCGGAGGTGCCGCTGCGCCGGCTTCTTCGCCCGAGCATTCACTGCGCCATGCGCCCGGACCCTACTTTGGCAGCTTCGGCGGCCGTTGGATGCCCGAATCACTCATCGCGGCCATGGATGAGCTTGAAGAAACGTTTGAAAAAGCCAAAGTCGATCCCGATTTCCTCGCCCAGATCGCCGAGCTGAACAAAAACTACTCGGGCCGCCCGTCCCTGTTGACCGAGGCCAAGCGTTTCAGCGCCTACGCCGGCGGTGCCCGCGTTTTCCTCAAGCGCGAAGACTTGAACCACACTGGTTCGCACAAGATCAACAACGTGCTGGGCCAGGCCCTGTTGGCCAAGCGCATGGGCAAAACCCGCATCATCGCCGAAACCGGCGCCGGCCAGCACGGCGTGGCCAGTGCCACTGCCGCTGCACTGCTGGATTTGGAGTGCGTGGTCTACATGGGCGCCGAGGACTGCCGCCGGCAGGCACTGAACGTGGCCCGCATGCAGCTCCTGGGAGCCACAGTGGTGCCCGTGACCAACGGCTCGCAGACGCTCAAGGATGCCATCAACGACGCCCTGCGCGACTGGGTGGCAAATGTGGAGAACACCCACTACGTGCTGGGCACCGTCTCCGGCGCCCACCCGTTCCCCGCCATGGTGCGTTTCTTCCATGAAGTCATTGGCGAGGAAGCCCGCGGCCAGATCCTGGAGCAGATCGGCCGCCTGCCGGACGCACTGTGCGCCTGCATTGGCGGCGGATCCAACGCCATTGGCTTGTTCCACAGCTTCCTGGACGATCCCTCCGTAAAGATCTACGGCTTCGAGGCAGGCGGCGACGGCGTCGAAACCGGCCGGCACGCAGCCACCATCACCCTGGGCAGGCCAGGGGTCCTCCACGGCGCCCGCTCCTACCTCATGCAGGACGAGGACGGCCAGACTGTCGAGTCGCACTCAATTTCCGCCGGCTTGGACTATCCCGGTGTGGGGCCCGAGCACGCCTACCTGGCTGACATTGGCCGGGTCACGTACGAGCCCATCACCGACGCGGAGGCGATGGACGCGTTCAAGCTGCTTTGCCGCACGGAAGGCATCATCCCGGCCATCGAGTCCTCCCACGCCTTGGCCGGTGCCTTGAAGGTTGGCAAGCGCCTCACGGACGGCGTTGCCAACCCGTCCGACGTGGTCATCATCGCCAACCTGTCCGGCCGCGGCGACAAGGATGTGGAAACCGCCGCTGCCTGGTTTGGCATGTTGGATGAAAACGGCCACGTCAAGGGCACAACACTTTCCACCCGCGAAGCCAAGGGTGCAGCCCCGGCGTCAGCGGCCGACTCCATGGACGCCAACGCAGAGGATGCCAGCAATGAATGAATCGACACCGCACCAGAGCGAGTTTGTCAGCAAGTCGGCGGTCGCCATTGAAAAGGCCAAGGCTGCCGGACGCAAGGCCCTGATTGCCTACCTGCCTGCGGGCTTCCCGGACAAGCAGACCTCCATTGATGCAGCCATCGCGGTAGCCCGCAACGGGGCCGACATCATTGAAATCGGCATCCCCTATTCTGATCCGGTTATGGACGGCTCCGTTATCCAAGCCGCCACCACACAGGCGTTGGAGAACGGCTTCCACGTGGCCGATGTCTTTGACGTGGTGGCAGCTGTCACGGCCGCAACCGACGCCGCCGTTTTGGTCATGACGTACTGGAACCCGGTTTTGCGCATGGGCGTCGATGAGTTTTCCCGCCGCCTGGCCGAGGCCGGGGGAGCCGGGCTCATCACCCCCGACCTGGTTCCGGACGAGGCTGCTGAATGGTTTGCAGCCTCCGAGAAGTACGGGCTTGACAGGGTGTTCCTTGTAGCGCCGTCGTCAACACCCGAACGGGTTGCCATGACGGTGAACGCCACGCGCGGCTTTGTCTACGCCGTCTCCATCATGGGTGTCACAGGTGCCCGGACATCGGTGTCCAGCGCCGCCCAGGCCGTTGTTGCCGCGGCGCACGCTGCAGGCGCCGAACGTGCCTGCGTTGGTTTGGGAGTTTCCAGGCCGGAGCATGTTCGCGAGATTGCCGCCTACGCCGACGGCGTCATTGTGGGAACAGCCCTGGTGGCTGCCCTGCGCGACGGCGGCGTGGCTGCCGTGGGAGCACTGGCCAAGGAACTCAGCACAGGCTTTGACGCACCCTCCACAACCAGCACGGAGACTGTGGCCCAGTGATTTCCACACTTGTTCCGCAGACGATCACGGGTGCACTCGGTGCTGCCATCCCGGCACCCGCGTGGTCCGGCTTCGACATTGGCCCGCTGCGCATCCACGCCTATGCCTTGTGCATCCTGCTCGGCATTGTTGCTGCGCTCTGGCTCACGGACCGCCGCTGGAAGAAACGCGGCGGCCCCGAAGGATCCATCTGGGACATTGCCATTTGGGCGATCCCGTTTGGCATCATCGGCGGCCGGCTCTACCACGTGCTCTCATCCCCGGACGCCTACTTTGGCCCCGGTTATGACGGCACAGGCGACCTGTCGCTGATCCCGCAAATCTGGCTGGGCGGGCTGGGCATCTGGGGCGCCGTGGTTCTCGGTGTGGTGGGGGCGTGGATTGGCTGCCGCCGCGCAGGGGTGAAAATCTCGGCCTTCATTGACGCCGCCGCCCCCGGCATCCTGCTGGCGCAGGCCATTGGCCGGTGGGGCAACTACTTCAACCAGGAACTCTTCGGCGGTCCCACCACCTTGCCGTGGGGCTTGAGCGTTTCCCCCGAATTTGTGCCGCCGGGCTTCAGCCCCGACACCCTGTTCCACCCCACGTTCCTGTACGAATGCTTGTGGAACCTTGCCGGTGTTGCAGTGCTGCTGCTGGTGGACCGGAAGTTCCGCCTGCGAGGCGGCCGGCTGTTCCTGCTCTACGCCATGATCTACACGGCCGGCCGCGTCTGGATTGAAATGCTCCGGATCGACGACGCCGAGCACATCACGTTCTTCGGCATCACCACCCGGCTCAACGTCTGGACCAGCATCATCGTTTTTGTGGCGGCACTGGTTGTCTTCCTGGTCCTGAGCTACGTTCGCCGCGGCACGGGCACGGATTCCGTCTACCTGCCCGGGCGCGAGCCCGCCGCTGACGAGGCAGCAGCCATTAACCGTGGCTTCGAGGGCACCTCCGATGGTGCCAAGGTGTCCGGCGACAAGCTGCCCGACGGCGACGCCGCGGATGCTGCCAAGGGCACGGCTGCCGCCGCTAAGGCTCCGGCTGCTGCCCCGGACAAGTCGGACGCTGCGGCCAAGGATTCGGCCAGGGACTCCAAGTAGGCAGTCCACACCCGCGCCGCCCGGCGCGCTGCAAGTCGTAGTTGAAGTTGTAAAAGGTGGTCCTGGATAACCAGGGCCACCTTGTTCGTGCCCGGACGGTCCCTCCCGGCATCCCGCAACGCCCACATAAATGCGGAAGACCGGGGCCGAAAACCGGTCGAACCGCCCTGGATTGCGCAGCTGGGCACGGCTAGCTCTCTCATTTCCATTACTGATCGTGCATATGAGTCCGTAGAACAAGATTTGCATATTCGGCAACACCGGGCCCGCTATATAGTAAGAGCGGCCGCAGGAGACGATTTCACAGTGAAATCTTCTCCTATTGTGCAAGTGCACTACGAATGACTCGTTCGTGTGTAGTTGCACAATGAGTGACGCTCCGAAACGGGCATCCGGGCAGCCGAGCAGGAAATCGGTGCCAGTGAAACACATTAGAAACAAAGCAGCACCGAAAGCAGCAGCAAGCAGCACCGTTGTGGGAGATCCGCTTTCCCAACGCCCGGGCCAGCGTCGTCCCCCATCAAACGCTCATACAAGGGGAAGGACTTATACGTCGTGACTAGAACTTCTGCACGAGACTCCCACCAGCCACAGGCCATCTCGCCATTTACCCGCTTTGCGGCCATGCCGGAGCAGGCAGGCCTCTACCGCCCGGAGAATGAAAAGGACGCCTGCGGCCTGGCAATTGTGGCGACGTTGCGCGGCACCCCCGGCCATGACATTGTCCAAAAAGCCCTGGTTGCCCTGCGCAACCTGGAACACCGCGGTGCCGTTGGCGCTGACGAGGGAACCGGCGACGGTGCCGGCATCCTGACGCAGGTCCCCGACGAGTTCTTCCGCGCTGTCACAGGCTTTGAACTGCCCGCTGCCGGCAGCTACGCCGTGGGAACTGCCTTCCTGCCCGTCGAGGCAGGGGAGCAGGCATCGGCGAAGGCCGGCATGGAAGCCCTGGCTGAAAACGAAGGCCTGGTAGTGCTGGGCTGGCGCGAAGTCCCCGTTGTGGCCGAGCTGGTCGGGGCAAGCGCCCGGGCCTGCATGCCTTACTTCAGCCAGCTGTTCGTGGCCCTCGCCGAGGAACAGCTGCAGCCCCTGGACACTTCCCGGGCCAACAAGTTGGACGGCAAGGCCTTCAGGTTGCGCAAGCGCGCCCAGCAGAAGTTTGGCGTGTACTTCCCGTCCATGTCCTCCAAGACCATTGTGTACAAGGGCATGCTGACCACCGCCCAGGTGGAGCCGTTCTACCCTGACCTCTCCGACCCGCGCTTCACCACGCGCCTGGCCGTGGTGCACTCGCGCTTCTCCACGAACACCTTCCCGTCGTGGCCGCTGGCCCAGCCGTTCCGCACCATTGCCCACAACGGTGAGATCAACACGGTCAAGGGCAACAGGAACTGGATGCGTGCCCGCCAGTCCACCATGGCGCACAAGCTGCTGGGGGACACCCCCGAAGAGCTGTTCCCCATCTGCACGCCGGGCGCCTCCGACTCGGCATCCTTTGACGAAGTGGCCGAACTGCTCTGGCTCTCAGGCCGTTCCATCACCGAAGCCGTCATGATGATGATCCCCGAGGCCTGGGAAAACCACGCCACCATGGATCCGGCCCGCAAGGCCTTCTACGAATACCACTCACTGCTCATGGAGCCGTGGGACGGCCCGGCTGCTGTCTCTTTCACCGACGGCACCCTGGTGGGCGCCACCCTGGACAGGAACGGCCTGCGCCCCGCCCGTTTTTGGATCACCAACGACGGCCTGGTGGTTTTGGCCTCCGAGGTCGGCGTGCTGGAAATTGACCCGGCCACCATCGTCAAGAAGGGACGCGTAGCCCCTGGCACCATGTTCCTGGTGGATACCGACAAGGGTGTGCTCATCAGCGATGAGGACATCAAGGCCCAGGCGGCTGCCGCCCACCCCTATGCGGAATGGGCCAAGGAAAACACCATCCAGCTGGCCGACCTGCCCGAGCGTGAGCACGTGGTCCACCCGGCAGCATCCGTGCTGCACCGCCAGCGTACCTTCGGCTACACCACCGAAGAGCTGCGGATCCTGCTGGGCCCCATGGCCAAGACCGGTGCCGAGCCCCTCGGGGCCATGGGCACCGACACCCCCGTGGCTGTGCTGTCCAAGCGCCCGCGCCTGCTCTTTGACTACTTTGTGCAGCAGTTTGCCCAGGTGACCAACCCGCCGCTGGATGCCATCCGCGAAGAACTTGTCACCTCGCTGAACACCACGATTGGCCCGCTGGGGAACCTGCTGTCCCGCAACAAGGTGCAGGCCCCGCAGCTTGCCCTGAACTTCCCTGTCATCGACAACGACGATCTCGCCAAGATCGCGAACATGGAGAACGCGCAGGAACACCACGTAGCCATGAAGGTGCGCGGCCTTTACAAGGTCGACGGCGGCGAGACCGCCCTGCGTGCCCGCCTCACCGAGATCTGTGAGCAGGTTTCCGGCGCCATCAACCGCGGTGTCCAGTACGTGGTGCTCTCCGACCGGGACTCCTCGGCAGTGTGGGCCCCCATCCCGTCGCTGCTCCTGCTCAGCGCGGTCCACCACCACCTGCTCCGCAGCGCCAACCGCACCAAGGTTTCCTTGGTAGTGGAAGCCGGCGACGTCCGCGAGGTCCACCATGTGGCAGTTCTTGTGGGTTACGGCGCAGCAGCCGTCAACCCCTACCTGGCCATGGAATCCGTTGAGGAACTCATCCGCAACGGCGACGTCACGGGGGTAACCCCCGAAGAGGGTGTGCACCACCTGATCAAGGGCCTGGGCAAGGGCGTTTTGAAGATCATGTCCAAAATGGGCATCTCCACAGTGGCCTCCTACTGCGGCGCACAAACGTTTGAAGCGTTGGGCCTGTCCCAGGAACTCATCAATGAGTACTTCACCGGCACCGTCACCCAGCTTGGCGGCGTGGGCCTGGACGTCGTCGCGAAGGAAGTGTCCGCCCGCCACATCCTGGCCTACCCGGTTGACGGCGTTGATGTGCCGCACCGTCCGCTCCTGGGCGGCGGCGAATACCAGTGGCGCCGCGACGGCGAGCCGCACCTGTTCAACCCGGAGACGGTGTTCCGCCTGCAGCACGCCACGCGTGAACGCCGCTACGACATCTTCAAGAAGTACACCCAGGGCATTGACGACCAGGCCAACAAGCTCATGACCTTCCGCGGCCTGCTCACCTTCAAGGACGGCCAGCGCCCGTCCATCCCGTTGGATCAGGTTGAGCCGGTCAGCAGCATTGTGAAGCGGTTCTCCACCGGCGCCATGAGCTACGGCTCCATCTCGCAGGAGGCGCACCAGACCCTCGCCATTGCCATGAACCGCCTGGGCGCCAAGTCCAACACCGGTGAAGGCGGCGAGGATGTTGAGCGCCTGTTGGATCCTGAGCGCCGCAGCGCCATCAAGCAGGTGGCCTCGGGACGCTTCGGTGTGACCAGCCTGTACCTGACCAATGCCCAGGACATCCAGATCAAGATGGCCCAGGGCGCCAAGCCCGGCGAGGGCGGCCAGCTCATGGCCAAGAAGGTGTACCCGTGGATCGCCGAAACACGGCACTCCACTCCCGGCGTGGGCCTGATCTCCCCGCCGCCGCACCACGACATTTACTCGATCGAGGACCTGGCGCAGCTCATCTACGACTGCAAGCGCGCCAACCCGAGTGCCCGCGTGCACGTGAAGCTGGTCGCCGAAATGGGGATTGGCACCGTGGCGGCCGGAGTGACCAAGGCC
>JBDTQM010000194.1:0-7657 GCA_039932175.1 Specibacter sp. | reverse complement strand
CGGCGCTGGGTCAGGCCGGCTTTGGCGTGCAGGGAAACCGTGACGCCACCGAGTTGACGCTCACTACCTGCCCGATTGTGGAAGCAGCCCGGGCAAACCCTGAGGTTGTGTGTGCCGTGCACCTGGGCTTGGCGAAGGAACTGCTCTCAGGCAGCGGCCTACCGGAACTCGACGTGGAACTCCTGCCCTTTGTCGGTCCTGGATATTGCACGCTGCGCCTGCCCGGCGCCGGAAGCGGAACCCCATGAGCGGCGCCCCGGAAGCCAAGCCCGCATCCAGTGCGCATCCCCCTCAGCAGCCCAGGCAAAAACCCCAGCCGGTGCGCAATGACAGCGTCCTTCGCAAACCGATTTTCCGGATGATGTTCATGCTGCCCGCCGGTGCGGCGCTGTTGATTGGGCTGAACGCCGGATTGCAGTTACTGGGAGCCGATGCGCCACTGAAGATTGACCAGTTCCCCCAGATTCACGGAATGCTGCTGGTACTGAGTTTTGTGGGCACGGTCATCGCACTGGAACGCTCCGTGGCCTTGAACAAGGCTCCGGGTTACGCGTCCCCGGCGCTCCTTGGTATCGCCGGATTGCTGCTCATTTCGCCCCTGGAACTCTGGATCGGGAAGACAACAATGTTGGCCGGAACCATCGCCATGACGCTGGTGTACATTCCCCTGTGGCGGCGCCAGTACGACAACGTGGTGCTCATCCAAATCCTCGGCGCCATCAGCGCGGTAGCGGCTGCCGCCCTGTGGCTGCGGATCCCCAGCATCCCCGTCCTCCTGCCGTTCCTGGCCGCCTTCGTGGTGCTGACCATTGCCGGCGAGCGGCTGGAACTGGCCCGCATCGGCATCAGCAGCCCAAAAGCCGAGCCCCTGCTTCTGGCGGCAAGTTTCACACTCCTGTCCGCCGCCACGGCAACGCTACTGTGGCCGGCGGCAGGCTATCCGCTGTTCGGCCTCACGCTGCTGGCCCTCGTCGGCTGGCTCGTTGTCTATGACGCCGCCCGCAAAACCATCCGCGCCCACGGCCTCCCACGCTACATAGCCGCCTGCCTCCTGGCCGGCTACGGCTGGTTGGCGATTGCCGGCGTCGTGCTTGCCCTGCATGACGGCCCCCTGACCGGACGCGCCTACGACGTCGCCATCCACGCAGTGTTCCTGGGTTTCACCATCTCCATGATCATGGCCCACGCCCCCGTCATCCTCCCCGCCATGCTGCGCAAACCACTGCCATACACCCCGGGATTCTGGCTGTCTGCCGGGCTGCTGCATCTTTCGCTGGCGGTCCGCCTGGGAATTGGCGACGGCGCCGGGAGCCATGGCGCGTGGGTCACCGGCGGCGTCCTGAACGTCATCTCCATCCTGCTGTTTGCCGCCATGGCCATGTGGCAGGCCACCCATGCGCGGAAGGGTCAAGCGTGAAAATCGGTTCCGCACCCCCGGCCGTCCCCGCCGGAAAATCGCCCATGAACCGGGCAGGCTGGCATTTGCGGGCCAACGCGCCAGCAGTTTTTTGGCTTGTCGCCTTGGTGGTTGTGGTGTTGTTCCACCGCAACATTCCCGTCTCCGGCTGGCTCATGGTCCACCTGCTGCTGTTGGGTGCCGTGACCAATTCGATCCTCGTGTGGAGCTGGCACTTTGCCCAGGCGCTGTTGAGAGGCCCGACGCCGGACAGCCGGCTCATGGCGGCCCGGCTGGTCGTGCTCAACGCGGCTGTTGTGACGGTGGTGGCTGGGATGATTGGCGACGTTTGGGTTTTGACGCTCGTGGGCAGCATTGGCGTGGGACTGGTTGTGGCATGGCACGCCGTGGCCCTGGGACTGCGGGCGCTCAGGGCGCTGCCGTCCCGTTTTGGTCCCACGGTTTGGTACTACGTTTCCGCCTGTCTGCTGCTCCCTGTGGGTGCGGGGGTGGGTGCGGCGCTGGCTTCCGGAGCAGGCGGCGAACTGCACACGCGCCTGCTTTTGGTCCACATGGGCGTGAATGTGCTGGGCTTTGTGGGGCTGAGCGTGCTGGGCACCTTGATGACGCTGCTGCCGACCATGCTGCGCACGCGCGTGGCTGACGGTGCCGAAGCGGTGGCACGCCACGGTGCTGTGCCGCTGGTGGCCGGCGTCCTAATCATTGCCGGCGGCGCAGCTGCCGGAATGATGGTCCTGAGCGCACTGGGCCTGCTCGTGTATATGTCAGCGGTGACATATATCTGCGTGCCGATGGCCAAGGCCGTGCGATCCAAGCCGCCCGTCAACTTCGCACCGTTGTCGGCCGTTGCGGCCTTGATATGGCTCATGGTCGGGCTCGTGTGGCTGCTCATCATCGCCCTGACCGCCCCAAACTGGGAAGGGCTGCATCAGGGAATTGAAGCTGTTGTTCCCGTGCTTGCCGCAGGCTTCGCGGCCCAGATCCTGGGCGGGGCGCTGACCTATCTGGTGCCTGTGGTGCTGGGCGGCGGCCCGGCCGCTGTTAATCGCCGGGCCGCGATCTTGGACAGGGCGGCGTGGTTCCGTGTGGTCCTGACAAATGTGGGCCTGCTGGTTTCGCTGCTCCCGGTGCCCAGCATTGTGCGGGTGGGGACCACCTTCCTGGTGTTGATTGGACTGGCCTGGTTCCTGCCGCTGCTGGGCATCGCCTTGTTCAGCAGGGGCGCCGGGACAGTGCCCGGGCCGGTGACTGCCGGAGGCGCCCCCGACAGCGAAACGGCGGCAGCGGGGTTCGACCCGGCCCCCCGCAAAAGGTGGGGCTTGGCAGCCGGGGGACTGGCCGTCGTCGTGCTTGTCATTGTGGCAGGTGTGCTGGTTGATCCTTCTGCGCTGAAGGGCCTGCACCGGCTCGGCGCGGATACCGGCATTGTGGCCACGGGTGGGACGACCACGGTGGAGATGACGATGAAGGACATGCGCTTCCATCCGGAGAAGGTTGAGGTTCCGACCGGCAACAAGCTGGTCATCAACCTCGTCAACGAAGACAACATGGTGCACGACCTGGTTACGGCGCTCGGGGCGGATTCCGGACGGCTGTATCCGGGGGAGCACACAGTGGTTGACGTGGGTGTGGTCGGTGCGGATGTGGCGGGTTGGTGCTCGGTGGTGGGGCACAGGCAGCAGGGCATGGTGCTGAGCATCGTGGCCGTGGGCGCGCCCGTTGCCGGTGCCGGTTCGGAGGGCGCAGGCTCTGGCGGCCATGATGCGGGCATGCCCGGCATGGTCCACGGTTCCGCCGCGGATGGGTCGCCGGCCACCTTCGACTTCATGAAGAAGCCGGACGCGGACTTCACGCCGCGCAGCGCCGAGCTCCCTGCGCTGCCTGCCGGGACGGTGCACAAGCTGACCATGACGGTTACGGAGGGGGAACGCGAGGTGGCGCCGGGTGTCACGCAGAAACTGTGGCTGTTCAACGGCACAGCGCCCGGGCCCACACTGCGTGGAAAGATTGGCGACAAGTTCAGTATCACGCTCGTCAACGACGGTTCGCTGGGGCACTCGATCGACTTCCATGCCGGTGCGCTGGCGCCGGACCAACCCATGCGGACCATCAATCCGGGGGAGTCGCTGACGTACTCGTTCACTGCCACGCGCGCCGGGATCTGGATGTACCACTGCAGCACCATGCCCATGAGCCAGCACATTGCCAATGGCATGTTTGGTGCCGTGGTCATTGATCCGCCGGGGCTGGCTCCCGTGGACAAGGAGTACCTGCTGGTCCAGTCCGAGATTTATGCAGGCCCGCAGGGTGGAGTGGCGGATCTGAGCAAGATTCAGGCTGAAAAGCCGGACGCTGTGGTGTTCAACGGCTACGCCAACCAGTACAAGTTCGCCCCGCTGCCGGCCAAGGTTGATGAGCGGGTGCGGATTTGGGTGCTCGACGCCGGACCGAGCAGGGCATCGTCGTTCCACGTGATCGGGGGCCAGTTCGACACCACGTGGAGCGAGGGCAGGTTCCTGCTGGACGGATCCGATCCCACGGCGGGCGCCCAGGTCCTGCCGCTGGCGCCGGCGCAGGGCGGCTTTGTTGAGCTTTCATTCCCGGAGGCGGGCAATTACCCGTTTGTTTCGCACAGCATGGTCGACGCCGAACGCGGTGCGGCAGGGGTGTTCCACGTGTCCAAGTGACCTCCTCCCCGTTTTCGAGTACGCACGTGGTGGATCGATTTAACCCGTTGGGGCAATTTTCGGCTAACCCGTGCGGACTCGATGAGCGGGCATCGAGGCGGGCCGCCAGCGCCGGGCATCGACGCGGGCCGCCGTCTCCGGCATGATGTGGGAATGGAGAAACTTGTGCCCACGCCGGCAGCCGTTGCGGCCTTTGAAGCCCTCGCCGCCGATGTTGCCAACACGGGCGTTACTGTGGGCAAGATGTTCGGTGCCACGTCCCTGATGGTGGGCACCAAGGCGATTGGCTGCCTCCATGGGGACGGGGTGGCGTTCAAGTTGGGCCGTGACACTGCGCCCCATGCCTTTGCGATGGGACCTCCCGGGGCGGCTTTGTTTGACCCGTCGGGCATGAACCGGCCATTCAAGGACTGGGTGGTGGTGCCGTTGAACTCCGAGCGGAGCTGGCCGGATCTCGCGGAAGCCGCGCTGGCAGCCCTGCGGTCCTGACCGCGCGCGCTCCCACCTTTCGCCTACATCGCCGCGTACGCCCCGACGCCGACCGCCTACCTCCCCGCCTTTCGCGTACGCCCGGACATGCGCGAAGGGCGGGGAGATGCGCGGCGGCCAGCCGTGGGCGGTTACCCGGGCTGCTGTCCCAATCCGCCGGCATCCTGGGACTCGGATTTTAGGGTGGTTGCAGCACTGGAAAGCGCTAGCTGGCACTAATGGCTGCCACCCAGATAGTGGGGAGGGGGCAGGGCGGAGAGCGGCTAGCTCCAGATGTCATCTCCACGCAGCGTCGCGTCGGCGCCGCCGTCGGTGTAGATGGTCTGGCCCGTGGTGTGGGTGTTCTCTTCGCTCGTCAACCACGCCAGCAAACGTGCCAGAACGATCGGCTCCGAGTGGTAGTTCAGCGGCATCGGCACATTGGAGTCAACCATGGCACGGCCTTCGGGGGTCGCGAGCAGTTTCTCCGTCATGGGGGAGACGACGGTACCCGGAGCCACGGCATTGAGCGGGATATGTGCCCCGGCCCAGCGCTCGGTGATGGATTCCCGCCGCACCCAGCGGCTCAGTGCACGCTTGCTCGAGGGGTAGTTCAGGTAGCCGGGGCCGGGGCCCTGTGCGGCCAGCGCTGCACCAATTTCAACAGCCGCTGCCTCGTCACCGGAGAGCAGGGCCTCGACCAGCTCGGGGGAGTTGGCCTGCAACGATGCCATGGAACTGACGACGGCGGCACGCGGGGCCGGGCTCTTGGCCAGTGTGGGGGCCAGGAGTTCCAGGAACTCGGTGACACCGAAGTAGTTGACGCTGACAGTCAGGGGGACGGGTGCGGAGATCCCAGCGCAGGCGATGACGGCGTCGACCTTGCCGTCCGCGAGCTCGATGGCGTTGGCTGCTGCTGCTGTGCGTCCTGCTGAGGTGCTCAGATCAGCCTCAACCTCGGCGCCCTTCAAGTCAACGCCAATGACGTTCCCGCCGCGTTCGCGCAGCAGCTCGGCCGTGGCCAGGCCGATTCCCGAGCCGGCCCCGGTAATGATGTACGTGCGGTTGGATGCGGTGGCTGTCATGGCTTTGCTCCTTGTGTATCTCCCGGCACGGTTTGCGCGGGAACGCTGGGGGTGTTTCTTAGCTGTTGTGAAAATGAGCTGGTGGACCGTTCCAGCTTGTTCAGCAGCCTGACCAGGTCCGTGCGGTCCTGATCGGTCCAGTCCTGAAGCAGGTCCTCAACGAGGCCGTCGCCGGCGCGAACGAAGGAGTTTGCCACCCGGTGGCCGGCTGCGGTCAGGGAGACCACTCCGGCGCGGGCATCGGCGGGATCGGGAATGCGTGTCACCATGCCCGCGGCAGTAAGTCTGGCCACCACCTTGCTGACATTTGAGGCGCCCGTGACCATCTTGGCGGCCAACGTTGAGGGTCTCTGCGGCCCGCCGGTGGAGAGGAAGGTGACCATGGTGATGGCTGCGGGATCCAGATTCACTCCCTCGCGGGCCACCACTGCGGAGAGGAAGTCAGGCGCAGTCCATTCGCCGATGATCCGGGTCAGGGATGTCATCAGGGCGTTTTGGTAGCCCTCCGCCTTAGGCACTTGTGCCGCCGTCGACGGGCAGTGTGACGCCGGTGACGAAGCTGGCCTCCTCGGAGAGCAGCCAGGCAACAGCGTTGGCAATTTCCGCAGGCTGACCCAACCGCTTCATGGGGACCTCTTTGGCGTAGCCTGCTCGGGATTCTTCCGGCAGAGATGCCAGGGCGGCCGTCTCAATGGGGCCCGGGGCCACGGCGTTCACGCGGATGCCCTTGTCAGCGTTTTCCATGGCGACGCTGCGGGTCAGGCTCACAACGCCGTGTTTAGCCGCGCCGTAGGGCGTGAGCATGGGGGTTGACGTGATGCCGGCAACCGAGGCCGTATTGACGATGGCTCCACCGCCGTTGGCCAAAAAGTGCGAAACTTGCTCCTGCATGGCCAGGAACGTCCCACGCAGGGTAACACCCATGACGCGGTCCCATTCAGCCTCGGTGATGTCCTGGACGGTCTTGGGCATGGCTCCGATGCCGGCGTTGTTCGCGGCCAGGTGCAAGCCGCCGAAGGTGTCAACGGCGAATGAGATGAGGGCACGAACATCATCGGCGTCACCGACATTTGCATGCTTGTACGCTGCGCGGCCGCCAGCGGCCACGATGGCCTCAACCACACCCTGGCCGGCGGCGTCATTGACATCGGAGACCACCACTGCGGCGCCTTCTGCGGCGAGGCGGAGGGCGATGGCCTCACCGATCCCCGCGCCTGCGGCGGTGACAAGGGCGACTTTGTTTTCAAACAGCATCAAGGCCTGCTTTCCTCGAGGATCCATGCGGGATCCTGTTTAGTGTCCTGAGGACAGTATATCACTTGGTGTCCCAGGGACACTAAAATTTGGAGAGGGAGCTGTTGAGGTGTCAGCTTCGGTGACGCGCCAATGGTCCCGGGCGGGCAGCGGCATTAGTCCATTAGGTGGCGGCCAATGTGCGCCAGCTGGGGCAGTGAAGTAAACTTAGCTGGTAAGACCCCCTTGACTGACTGTCTTCAGCAGCTTTTGCCGACGAAGACCGGTGGTTTCCAAGGGGCATTTTCGTGCCCGGACACTGCACGGTGGAACAACCACCGGCCTCTGCAGTGCCCGGCTCAACTTATGAGCAAGGGGAGGGTCCCATGCCAGCAATCGTAATCGTCGGCGCCCAGTGGGGTGACGAAGGTAAAGGCAAGGCCACAGATCTTTTGGGTGGTTTGGTCGACTATGTAGTGAAGCCCAATGGTGGAAACAACGCCGGGCACACAGTGGTCGTAGGCGGTGAGAAGTATGAGCTCAAGCTCCTTCCTGCCGGTATTTTGAGCCCCAACGCAACGCCCATTATTGGCAACGGCTGTGTTGTGAACCTTGAGGCGTTGTTCGAGGAAATCGAGGGCCTGCAGGCCCGTGGTGCGGACACGTCCAAACTGCGCATTTCAGCCAACGCCCACCTAGTGGCCCCATACCATCAGGTGCTGGACAAGGTCACCGAGCGTTTCTTGGGTAGCCGCGCCATTGGCACC
>JBDTQM010000193.1:0-7678 GCA_039932175.1 Specibacter sp. | reverse complement strand
GATGGTGTGAGCGTCATCAACGACGCCTACAACGCCAACCCGGAGTCCATGCGGGCAGCCCTGCGGACCCTCGCCGAGCTTGGCGGCAGCGGTGCCCGGCGAACCTGGGCAGTGCTGGGGGAGATGCTTGAACTTGGGGACGACTCGGTGCTCGAGCATGACGCCGTGGGCAGGGTGGCCGTACGGTTGAACATTTCCCGGCTGCTGGTGGTGGGCGCAGGCGCCCGGGCCATGCACGTCGGTGCTGTCATGGAAGGTTCATGGGGCAATGAATCCATGTTCTTTGCCGATGCGGACGCCGCCTACCAAGTGTTGGCGGCCGAACTCGAGCCAGGAGACGTAGTTTTGGTCAAATCATCCAATGGTTCCGGACTGAGGTTCCTGGGTGATCGGATAGCATTACCCACGGGGATCGACCCCACAAGCATTAGCGACGTTTCAACAGGTGAAAGGACTGACCGGCCATGATTGCATTGCTCATTGGTGCTGGCATGGCCTTGGCCTTTGCCATGATTGGCACCCCCTTGTTTATCCGTTTTCTGGTCAAGCAGGGCTACGGACAGATCATCCGTGAAGACGGACCCACCACCCACCAAATCAAGCGCGGCACGCCCACCATGGGCGGCACAGTGGTTGTTGGTTCAGTGGTGGCCTCATATTTCATCACGCACTTGATTGTGTGGCTCCTGAACCCCAACTCGGCCGGCCCCACGGCCTCGGGCCTGCTCATGATCTTCCTCATGGTGGGCATGGGCCTGGTGGGCTTTCTGGATGACTTCCTGAAAATTACCAAACAACACAACACCGGCCTGAATGCCAAGAGCAAGCTTGCCGGCCAGGCGTTGGTGGGCGTCGCCTTCGGCGTCATGGCGCTGGGTTTCCCCAACAGTTCCGGGCGCACACCCGCCAGCACGTTCGTCTCCTTTGCCCGTGACATTCCCTCGCTGAACCTGGCCTTTGCCGGGGCCGGACTGGGTGTTGTCCTGTTTGTTGTGTGGTCGAACCTGATCATCGCAGCAGCCACCAATGGTGTGAACCTGACCGACGGACTTGACGGCCTGGCCACGGGCGCTTCGATTCTCGTCTTTGGTGCCTACACGCTCATTGGTTTGTGGCAGAGCAGCCAGGCCTGCGGCGGCGTGAAAGTCGTCGAAGGAGGCGTCTGCTACGAAGTCCGCGACCCATTGGACCTGTCCCTGCTGGCAGTCATCATGTTTGCGGCGCTCATTGGTTTCCTGTGGTGGAACACCTCCCCGGCGAAGATCTTCATGGGCGACACCGGCTCGCTGGCCATTGGCGGGGCCATGGCAGGTTTTGCCATCCTCTCACGCACGGAAATGCTGCTGGCCATCATCGGCGGCCTGTTCGTCCTGATCACCTTCTCCGTCATCATCCAGGTGGGCTTCTTCAAACTCTCCAAGGGCAAGCGGGTCTTCCTCATGGCACCCCTGCAGCACCACTTCGAGCTCAAGGGCTGGAAGGAAGTCACGGTGGTGGTCCGGTTCTGGATCCTTGCCGGGCTCATGGTGGCCGTGGGCCTTGGCGCCTTCTACGCTGAATGGATTGTTCGACTGTGAGTGAAACTGCACCAACGGGCACAGCCGCCCACCGCCTTGAGTCCCTGACCAGCTGGGATGCTGACTGGGCCGGCTTGGCAGTTGTTGTCACGGGAATCAGCAAGACAGGGTTCTCGGTGGCTGACACGCTGGCAGAACTCGGTGCCCGCGTGGTGGTTGTGGCTGCCTCCGACGACGCCGAATCCGTGGCTCTTGCCGACACGCTGAAGATTGTGGGCGTCAAGGACGTGATCCTTGGTGCCGCAACATCAACGGTGCTGCCTTTGGTTGAGGGCGAACAGGCACAGCTGGTGGTGACAAGCCCCGGATACCAGCCCAGCCATCCTTTGCTGGCTGCTGCTGCGGCGGCCAACATCCCCATCTGGGGCGATGTTGAGCTGGCATGGCGGGTGCGCACCAAGGCCGGACGGAAAACAGCCGCGTGGATCACCATCACCGGCACCAACGGCAAGACCACCACCACCACCATGGTGGAATCCATGTTGCAGGGCGCAGGCTTGCGAGCCATAGCCGCCGGCAACATTGGCACCCCCATCCTGGATGCCGTGCGGGACCCGGTAGGCTACGACGCCCTGGCGGTGGAGCTTTCCAGTTTCCAGTTGCACTGGACCGAATCATTGGCGCCGGTGGCCAGCGTGTGCCTGAACCTGGCCGAAGACCATGTTGACTGGCACGGAAGCTTTGACGCCTATGCTGCCGACAAGGCCAAGATCTACGCCAACACCCAAATCGCCTGCGTCTACAACGCCGAACAAATTGAAACCGAACGCATGGTTGAGGCGGCCGACGTTCAAGAGGGCTGCCGCGCCGTGGGATTCACCACCGCCATCCCGGCCATCAGCATGGTCGGTGTGGTGGAAGGCCTGCTCGTGGACCGGGCCTTCCTGGCCGAACGCAAGGATTCGGCCACCGAACTGGCCAAGATCAGCGACATCGGCGACCTTGTGCCACGGCACCTGGTGGCCAATGCGGCCGCCGCGGCGGCCCTGGTGCTGGCCTACGGCCTGACACCTGCGGATGTACGCAAGGGCCTGCAGGCGTACCACAACGGCGACCACCGGATCCAGGCCGTGGCGTCCGCGGAGGGAGTGCTATGGGTCAATGACTCCAAGGCCACCAACCCGCACGCAGCAGCCGCCTCACTGGCCGCCTTCAATCCTGTGATCTGGATTGCCGGGGGCCTGTCCAAGGGCGTTGACTACAACCAGCTGGTGCGCGAGCACGCGGCCCGGCTCAAGGCAGTTATCCTCATTGGGGAAGACAGCTCGGACCTGGCCGGCTCACTGGCACGCCACGCCCCCAACGTCCGCGTGATCCCCGCTGTCGGGGCGCACACTGAAACCGTGGGGCGGGCAAGTAACGGTGATGCTGTGATGGCACAGGCTGTGGCCCAAGCCGCGGCCCTGTCCGCACCGGGGGACACGGTGCTGATGGCGCCGGCGTCGGCCTCGATGGACCAATTCGCCTCATACGCCCACCGTGGCCAGGCGTTCATTGACTCTGTCAGGGAACTGTTGGAATCACGGGCAAGCGTCAAAAAGGAGTCATAGTGGCCAGGACCCCCACACAGCCAGGCACCTCCGCCGTTCGCCCTGCCAAGGGTAAAGCTGTTGTGGAGCCCGCGGCAGACGTTTCGGCGCAGGCAGGCACGGCGAAAGCCGGCAGTGCAACTGCCAAGGCGGACACGGGCGCTGCGCAAGCCCCACTCCGGAGCCGGCCGTTCAAACGGTACCGGGACTGGTTCTATGCCCGCGTGGGGCGCCCCACAGCGTCGTATTACTGGATCATTGGCACCACCGTTGCGCTGACAATGATCGGCCGCATGACAGTGTTGTCGGCCTCAACGGCTGAAACCATTTCCGAAGGCAAGGACCCTTACGGTCTTTTCATCAGGGAGACCCAATTTGCCCTCGGCGGGCTGGTGCTGATGTTTGTTCTGTCCTGCCTGCCGTCAGCGTGGTTTAAGAAGCTTTCCTGGTTCCTGATGGGCCTGGCTGTTTTGTTGCTGGCCTTGATTTTCACACCCATGGGTGTGGACATCGCCGGAAACAAGAACTGGCTTGAAATTGGTCCCGTGCAGTTCCAGCCCTCCGAGGCGGCGAAACTTGCCCTGGCCATCTGGATGGGGGCGGTGCTGGCCACGAAGGGCCGCCTGGTCCGCAAACTGCCGCACGTCATCTTCCCTGTGGGGCTTGGTGCGGCCATCATTCTGGGTTTGATCCTGGGCGGCAAGGACATGGGCACGGCCATCATTGTGGGGATGATGGTGCTGGCCGGGCTGAGCTTTGCCGGGGTGCAGAAGCGGTATCTGGCGCTGGCCCTTGTGCTGGCCGGGATTGCCGCAGCGCTGCTGTCAGTGCTGAGCAGCAACCGCACCAGCCGCTTTTCCGCTTGGCTCGGCGACTGCAGCGAGCCCGGCGCATGCGACCAATACTTGAATGGCATGTACGCCCTGGCCTCCGGCGGATGGTTTGGTGTCGGGCTGGGCCAGAGCCGGCAAAAGTGGAATTGGATCCCCGAAGCCCACAATGACTTCATCTTCGCCATCATCGGCGAAGAATTTGGCCTGGTGGGCACCATCGTGATCGTTGGCCTGTACGCAGTCCTGGCGTTCGCCATCTTCCGGGTCATCAACACCCGCAACGATCCGTTCTCCCGGATTGTGTGTGGCATGATCCTGACCTGGATCATCGGCCAGGCAGTGGTGAACATTGCCGTGGTCGTTGGCCTGTTGCCGGTGATTGGTGTTCCCCTGCCCCTGATTTCCTATGGCGGAACAGCACTGATCATGGTGTTGGCCGCCCTGGGCGTAGTCCTTTCCTTTTCCCGAACTGATCCAGAAAGCACCCCAAAGACTTCATGACGCAGAACCACAACTCCCCACTGTCAGTGGTCCTGGCCGGGGGAGGGTCCGCGGGGCATGTCAGCCCGCTCCTTGCCATCGCCTCAGCCCTCCGTGACAGGACGCCCCGGACGGCCATTCTGGCCGTGGGCACCAAGGAAGGCCTGGAAACGACCCTTGTTCCGGCCGCCGGATTTGAGCTGGCGCTGATTGACCGCATCCCGCTGCCGCGCAAACCCTCCGCTGACCTCCTGAAGCTGCCGTGGCGCCTGCGGGGCGCGGTGCGCGCCGCCAAGAAGATCCTCAAAGACGCCCAAGCCGATGTTCTGGTGGGTGTGGGCGGCTATGTCTGCGCACCCATGTATTTGGCCGCCAAGTCACTGAGCGTGCCCATTGTGGTTCATGAAGCCAACACCAAGGCCGGGATTGCCAACAAGCTCGGCGCCCGCTACACCACCTATGTGGGCACCGCCTTTGCCGCCACCAAGATCCGGCACGCCCACCTTGTGGGCATGCCCATGCGGCACAGCGTGGCAACACTGAACCGGGCAAAATCGCAGCGTGCTGCCCGTGAGCGGCTTGGCCTGGATCCCGCCATGCCCACCGTGATTGTCACCGGCGGCTCGCTCGGGGCGCTGCGCCTAAACAACGCCGTGGCCGGGGCTGTGGCGGCCCTTGCGGCCGCCGGGATTCAAACCCTGCACATCACCGGCAAGGGCAAATCGGTCAAGGCCGCCGACGGGGAACTGCTGGACGCGCAGAACTACCGCCAGGTGGAATATGTGGACGCCATGGAGGACGTGTACGCCGCAGCCAGTGTCCTGTTGTGCCGCTCAGGTGCCGGGACAGTGTCGGAAGTGGCCGCCGTCGGGCTACCGGCCGTGTTTGTGCCGCTGCCCATTGGCAACGGTGAACAAGCACGCAACGCCGCCGAACTGGTCGATGCCGGGGCTGCACTGCTGGTGCCCGATGCGGATCTTGACGCACACTGGATTGAAAGGGAACTGATTCCCTTGTGCAAAGACGTCCCGCGGCTGGAGAAGATGTCGGCGATTGCTGCCCATTGGGGCATCCGCGACGCCGCCGAACGCATGGCTGACATGGTTTTGGCCGCAGGCGGGAAGTGAAGCACATGACTGAAAAGAACACTGCAGTGCCGTACCAGCCGCCAACCCTGGCGGAGCTGGGCCGCGTGCATTTCATTGGCATGGGCGGGGCGGGCATGTCAGCCATTGCCCGGATCATGCTGGGACAGGGCCTTGCCGTCAGCGGCTCCGACGCAAAGGCCTCGCCCGGCCTGGCGGAACTCGGCGCCATGGGTGCCACCGTCCACGCGGGGCAGGACGCCGGGAACGTTGCAGGCGTTGACACGGTGGTTGTCTCCACAGCCATCCGCGAGACCAACCCCGAGCTGATGGCGGCGCGGGCGGCCGGGATGCGCGTGCTGCACAGGTCCCAGGCCCTTGCCGCGGCCATGGCCGATGACGTTGTGGTGGCTGTGGCCGGCACGCACGGCAAGACCACCACCACCTCCATGATCACCGTGATGCTCAAGGGTGCCGGGGTGGATGCCTCCTTCGCCGTGGGTGGCACGGTTGCCGGACTGGGCGTCAACGCCGCCCACGGCAGTGCCGGGGTTTTTGTTGCCGAGGCTGACGAGTCCGACGCCTCCTTCCTGAACTACCGGCCCCGCATTGCCGTCGTCACCAATCTTGAGGCCGACCACCTGGACCACTACGGCACGGCCGAGGCCGTGTATGCCGCCTTTGAGGCGTTCATGAGCCTTTTGCCGCCCGATGGCACCTTGGTTGCCTGCGCCGACGACGCCGGATCGGCAGCCCTGGCTGCTGCGGCCGCGGCCGCAGGCAAGCGGTGCATCAGCTACGGATTTTCCCCGGCCGCTGACATCCGCCTGCTGACCGGCACCCACGACGGCCTGCACACCACGGCCGCACTGGTCATAGCAGGGGGATTGCCGGGTGCCGGCTCCTACACGCTGCGTTTGCAGGTCCCGGGTGACCACAACCTCAGCAATGCCGCGGCCGCCGTGGCCGTGGCCCTGGCACTGGGCGTTGAGCCGCCTGCAGCATTGGCCGCCCTGGCCCAATTCAGCGGTGCCGGCAGGCGCTTTGAACGCAAGGGGGAGGGGCGCGGGGTTACAGTCTTTGATGACTATGCCCACCATCCAACCGAAGTCACAGCTGCCCTGAAGGCGGCCAGGACAGTGGCCGGACCGCACAAGGTGCACGTGCTGTTCCAGCCGCACTTGTTTTCCCGGACGGCAGAGTTTGCCACGGAGTTTGCCAAGGCCCTGGATTTGGCCGACACGGTGGCCGTGCTGGATATTTTCCCGTCCCGTGAAGATCCCATTCCCGGGGTCACCAGTGAACTCATCACCAGCGCACTGTCCACACCGTTTGGTTACGCGCCCCACGCCGCCGACGCGGTATCCCGCCTGGCGGGTCTTGCCGTGCCGGGGGACATCATCTTGACCGTTGGCGCAGGGGATGTCACCGAGTACGGTCCCGCCCTGGTGGCTGAGCTGAATGCCGGCACCGATGCGCCGCAGGCCACACATCCAGGGGCCGGGCCCAACGGTGCACGCGGCGATGGCTGAGCCGCGCAAACCACGGGTCATCAAGACCCGGCCAGGCACCGTCCGCCCCGAGGCGGCAGGCTCTGCCCAGACAGGCGCCGGCACCGGGCAGCGCCCGGACGCTGCAGCGGAGCCCGCACGCCCCGCACGGGCCACAAGCGCCAAAGTGTCCGTGGCACCGCTGCCGGCGGAAACGCCAAAACCCGCCCCGGCCCCGGGGAAGCAGGGTGCCGCTGCCGAACCGGCCCAGGCCGCCGCGTTGAAAGATGCACCGTTGAAGGCCGGCGCAGCGAAGGCCGGTGCGGTCAAGGCTGCGTGCAGGAAGGTCCTGGGGTCCATGGGGCAGACGTTCCCCAAGCCCGCCAAGCCTGCTGCGGAGCCAAAGGCCCGGCCCACGGAGGATCGCGCTGCCGGGCATCAGGCACGGGTCCTGGCGTTTCCCGTGCCCGAACACAAGCGCCGCCGTCGGACAGTGTTGCTCTCAACGCTGGCGGTCGCGGCAGTCGTGGCGCTGGTCATGGCCGTGGCCTTGTTTTCGCCGGCGCTGGCGGTGAAGACAATTGTTTTTGACGGCCAGAAACTGATTGGGGAGAAGACTCTCCAGAACGCGCTTTCGCCCCTGGTGTCCAGGCCGCTGCCGCAGGTGACCGCTGCCGAAGTGGA
>JBDTQM010000192.1:0-7785 GCA_039932175.1 Specibacter sp. | reverse complement strand
AGCTTGAAGAGCGCCCAGGTCGGGCTGATGAGGTGGGCCGCCGCCGTACCCCACGTCCTGCCACTGCTCGCAATCCCGCATCGCTCGCAAGCTCGCGGCGGGTCCCTCGCATCAGTGGCCCCCCGCAGCTGGACCCTCAGACGCGTGGGGCCGCATCGGAAAACTACACGGTGAGGAAGTCCTCGGGCTGCCATTCACCCGTCACCAAGTAGGAAACCTTGCGGGCAACCGAGACGCCGTGGTCGCCAAAGCGTTCAAAGTAGCGGCTGGCCAGGGTGACGTCAACAGTTGTTGCGGGGGTTTCGGTCCAGTCCGGGGCTGCCATGGTGGCGAAAACACTCTTGTGCAGCTTGTTGATCTGGCTCTTGGCTGCGGCAATGTCGCCCACCACCTCCAGGTCGCGGGTGTCCAGCAGCTCGGTGACCTTCTCCGCAATGAGGATGTCCAGGCGCGCCAGCTCGGCGAAGGTGGTGGTCAGGGATGCCGGAATGACTTGGTGGGGGAAGCGCAGGCGGGTCAGCTGGGCAATGTGCCGGGCCAAGTCTCCCATGCGTTCCAGGGAGGCACTCATCCGCAGCGAACCAACAATCATGCGCAGGTCGCTGGCCACGGGTCCCTGCAACGCCAGCACGTCAATGGCGCGCTCGTCCAGGTCGTTCTGCAGGAAATCTATGCGGGCGTCCGCGGCAATGACTTCCTGGGCCGTCTGCAGCTCAGCGGCAGCGAAAGCTGTCGACGCCTTGGTGATGGCCTCGCCCACCAGGGCAGAGATCTCAATGAGTCCCTCGCCAATTTGGTGAAGCTCGGCCTGGAAAACTTTACGCACGCGTGTGTCCTTTCATGGGCAGCCCACAAAGGGCCTCAACAGGTTCCAGCATGACACTTGCAGATGAACATGAGCGCACCACTAAGTGAACGTTTGTTGAACGAGCGCCGCCCGGAAGCTGTTTTGGCTAAAATCACCCCGCCACAGCATAGGCTGGTGGCGTGGATCCCCTGTTGGTAGGAGTTGTTGCCGGGCTTATTGGCCTGAGCCTTGGCGTGTTTGGCATGCTCGCGTTCAGCATCAGCGAAAGGTCGCGCAAGCACCCGCTGGACATTGCCGAACCAACGCTGCCCGACGGCGCCGCCGAGGTTCTCTCGGTGGTGGGCAAGGCCTTCATCGTGATTGACACGGTCGACGGCGTGGTCCGCGCCAGCCCGGGTGCCTACGCGTTTGGCCTGGTCCGCGGCCACACGGTGGTGCACAAGGAACTGCTTGAACTGGCGCACAGGGTGCGCCGGGACGGTGTCATTGAAGAACGCGACCTGATCCTGCCCCGCCTGGTGTTGCCCCAAGCCGCCCCGCACCCGGTCCCCAACGCCAACTCCAACTCCGCCTTTCATGCGGGCGGCACGGCGGGCTTGCCGGTGGAAACCCATGCCGCGACTGCCCCCCATCCCTTCGAAGCAACCGGGCAGGGAACGCTTGTCATCCAGGTGCGGGTGGCGCCGCTGGGTGAGGAATACATTCTCCTGCTGGCCGACGACCGCACCGAAATTGCCCGCACCGAGGCTGTCCGCAACGACTTTGTGGCCAACGTTTCCCACGAACTCAAGACACCCGTGGGTGCCATCTCGCTGCTGGCCGAGGCCCTTGAATCGGCCCCGGAGGACCAGGCCACCGTCCGCCGCTTTGCCAAGCGCATGATGACCGAATCCGCCCGCCTGGCCGCCCTGGTGCAGGACATCATTGAGCTCTCACGCCTGCAGGGCAAGGACGTGGCCCGCGTGGGCACCGACGTTGACATGAACGCGGTGATTGCCGAGGCCGTGGACAGAACCCGCCTGCCAGCCCAAAGCAAGAACATCAACCTTGCCGTGGGGCCGCACCAAGTGGCTGAGGTGCACGGCGATGCGGCCCAGTTGGTCACGGCGCTGCGCAACCTGATCGACAATGCCGTGCGCTATTCCCCGGAAAACACCCAGGTGGGGATCGGGCTGTCGGTGGGCGACGGCGTCGTCTCCGTCAGCATCTCCGATCAGGGCGACGGCCTCTCGCCGGCCGAGCAGGACAGAATCTTTGAGCGGTTCTACCGCGTCGACGCCGCCAGGTCCCGCCACACCGGCGGCACGGGGCTTGGCCTGAGCATCGTCAAACACATTGTGAGCAACCATGGCGGCGAAGTGACGCTGTGGTCGGCACCGAAAATGGGCTCCACCTTCACGGTGCGCCTGCCGCAGCTTTCCTATCCAACGTCCGACGTCGGCACGCACAACAGTGCCGACCGGCACCCCAGAATGATCTAAAGGAGCGCAACGAGCGTGAGTAGAATTTTGATAGTAGAGGATGAGGAGTCCATTAGCGACCCCCTGTCGTTCCTGCTGGGCAAGGAAGGCTATGACGTCCAGGTGGTGGACAACGGCCTGGACGCCATTGTGGAATTTGAGCGCAGCGGTGCCGACCTGGTGTTGCTGGACCTGCAGCTGCCGGGCATGAGCGGCACCGAAGTGTGCAAGCATTTGCGCCAGCGCTCCAACGTTCCTGTCATCATGCTCACCGCCAAGGACTCGGAAATCGACAAGGTGGTGGGGCTGGAACTTGGCGCCGACGACTACGTGACCAAGCCCTATTCCTCCCGTGAACTGATAGCCCGCATCAGGGCTGTGCTGCGGCGCCTGGCGGAGCCGGAAGAGCTCATGAATGCCACAGTGCACGCCGGTCCCGTTCGCATGGACGTGGAACGGCATGTTGTCAGCGTCCACGGCGAATCCGTGGCGTTCCCCCTGAAGGAGTTTGAACTGCTGGAAATGCTGCTGCGCAACGCCGGCAAGGTGCTGACCCGCGGCCAGCTGATTGACCGGGTGTGGGGTTCGGACTATGTGGGGGACACCAAGACCCTCGATGTCCACGTCAAGCGCCTGCGCAGCAAGATCGAGCCCGACCCGGCAGTGCCCAAATACCTTGTCACGGTGCGCGGCCTGGGCTACAAATTCGAGCCGTAACGGTTGGTGGGACGATTATGTGCACACCCTTGTCATAAGGGCGTCATATGAGTGAAAAAGTTAGGTTTTGATTGCCTCCGTGTGACACCCGTCATATGCTGTGATGGATAACATTTCGGGTGGCCACTGCGGCTGCATCAAAAATTGAGGGACCTAATTTATGAATTCCCCATCATTGAGGGCCGCAAGCCGGTCCCGCGGCCGCACGGCCGTGGCAATCATGGCCACGGCCGCCATGGGACTCATGGCCGTTTCCAGCCCAGCGTTGGCGCAGAATTCGGCGCCCACGGTGGAATCCGTTGCCACCTCGGCGTTGTCCGGCAACAAGGTCATTTTTCCCGGCAACGACGGCAAGGCCCACACTGTCACCCACGACGCCAAGTCCTTCATGGTCGACGGCGAACGGCTGAACGTCTGGTCCGGCGAATTCCACCACTGGCGCCTGCCCGGCACCGATGACTGGCGGGACATGTTCCAGAAGATGCGCGCCAGCGGCTTCAACGCCGTCTCGCTGTACTTCTTCTGGGGACTGCACTCCACCGAGCCCGGCAAGTTTGATTTCACCGGCATCAAGGACATTGAGCTGCTGCTGACCATGGCCGAGGAAGAGGGCCTGTATGTCATTGCCCGCCCCGGCCCCTACGTCAACGCCGAGATTTCCATGGGCGGGCTGCCGGCCTACCTGACCAAGAGCGGTGCCGGCTCGCTGCGCAGTACGGACCCCGGGGCCCTGCGCGAATCACTGAGTTGGATTGACGCGTTTAACAAGATTGCCGTCAAGCACCAGGTCACGGACGGCGGTGGTTCCATCGTCACCTACCAGGCGGAGAATGAGCTGCTCAACGAAGGTGGCGACCGCCCGGCCTTCATGCGGGAACTTGTCACCAAGATCAAGGCAGACGGCATCACCGTCCCTGTCTTCCACAACGACTGGGGCTTCAACGGCTCGTACGTCCCCGGCAGCGGAACCGCCGGCGGCGACGTTGGCCTAGACTACTACGCTTTTGACCAGTACCCGCTGGGCTTCAACTGCGCCGCCAGCCGTGGCCAGGTTCCAGACATGGAAACCCGCTTTCGGGCACGCACCACCACCAGCCCCATGTTCATCGCCGAAGGCCAAGGCGGTGCCTTCACCCCGTGGGGCGCCAGCTTCAACCCCGACCGTTGCGCCGAGTTCGTCGATCCCGCGTTCACCCGCCAATACGGGGTGAACAACCTCAACAACGGCATCAACATGTTCAATTATTACATGCAGTACGGCGGCACCAACTGGGGCTGGACCGGCTCGCCGTCGTCCGGTTTCACCTCCTACGACTATGGCGCACCCATCAATGAGGACCGCCAGCTCACACCCAAGGCCGCCGTGCAAAAGGAACTGGGCTACTTCCAAAAGGACTTCGACCCCATCTCCAGCATGGTGCCGCAGGACGGCGCGCCCGTCACGGTCGAGGGCTCGGCGGGTTCCATCAAGTCTTACCAGCGCATCGCCACCGAGGACCTGGCCACGGACTCCGTCACGGGCAACGGCTCCCGCTTCCTGGGCTTCCGCCAGAGCGACAGCAACAGCACAACGGAACTGAAGTACTCCTTCCCGCTGACGCTGTCACCGCGCCAGGAGGTCATCGAGGCCAGCTACACGAATGACGACAGGGACATTGCCGCCATCAAGTACACGGGCACGTGGGGCAAGTCGAACGGCGAAGGCTGGGCCGCCGGCAACTACAAGGGCACCGAAACGTTCAGCGACCGCACGGGCGACTCCGTCGAATACAAGTTCACCGGCGCCGGGATACGCGTCATTGCCGCCCAGTCCGTCAACCACGGCTACGGCGACGTCTTCATTGACGGCGTGAAGGTGGGCCAGACCAACACCTACCGCGGCCAGAACGCGAACTTCCAGTACGTCGCCTTCCAGAAGGAAGGCCTGGACCCCGCCGTGGAGCACACCATCAAGATTGTGGTGACAGGCCAGAAGGACGCCGCCAGCTCGGGCACCAATGTCACCATTGACGCCTTCGACGTCATTGCGGCCCCCACTGCTCCCACCGCACCCACAGTGGTGAAGCTCGACGACGTCGACCCCGCCATCAGGTACTCCTCCACCGGCGGCGTCCTGGACTGGACTCATGACACCGGCAAGAACTGGACCGCCAACGACTACAAGGGCACCGAAAGCAACAGCAACAAGACCGGCGCCTACTACGAGTACACGTTCAAGGCTGCAGAGGTGAAGCTGATCTCAGCCACGGCCTACAACCACGCCATTGGAGATGTCTTCATTGACGGCATCAAGGTTGGCCAGACCAACACCTACCAGGCTGCTGTCGCCAGCACCCCCGGCCAGGTGGCGTTCGAGAAGAAGGGCCTCGATCCCACTGTGGAGCACACCATCAAGGTGGTCAACACAGGTGTCAAGGGTGCCCCTGCAGCCGTGGGAACCTTCATTTCCATCGACGCCATTGAAACGTCCACGCCGGGCAGCACCACCACGCCGCCGGCACCCGTGGACTCCATCACCTTCAACAGGATCCCGCAGAAGGCCGGCACCTTCCTGAGCATGCACGGCCGCGACGCCAACATGGTCATTGCCGACTACGCCTTCGACGGGCAGAAGCTCATGTACTCCACGTCGGAGCTGTTCACGAAGATGCCTGTGGCCGCGGGTTCCCTGCTGGTGCTCAACGGTGCCAAGAACGACGCCGGTGAAACAGTTCTCAAGTACGCCTCCGAGCCCGTGGTCACCACAGTGGCGGGCACTGCCGTGGAGTCCGTATGGGATGCCGCAACCAAGACGCTGCGCCTGAACTACGTGCACGGCAACGGCACCTCGGTGAAGATCACCGGCGGCGGCGCTCCCAACCTGACAGTTGTCACCACGGACCGCACGGCCACCGGCCAGCAGTGGACTGTGGACGGCATCGTCAAGGGCGGCACCACCAACAAGAGCGTCATGGTTGCCGGTGTTGACCTGGTCCGCTCCGCCGAGTTCGACGGCGACACCGTCAAGCTGGTGGGCGACACCAAGGCCGCCCGCGCCATCAACATTTACGTTCCCGCAGGCATCACCAAGGCCAGCTGGAACGGTGCGGCACTGGCCACAACCGCCGGTGCAAACGGTCAGCTGGTCGCCAATCTTGTGGGGCCGGCTCCGGCCGTCCTGCCAGCACTGAGCAATTGGAAGGTCTCGGGTGAAAACCCGGAATCGGCTGTTGCGTTTGATGACTCCACGTGGCTGGTTGCCAATGCCACAACGGCTGCCAACACCCGCCAGGGTCCCGGCCCCAATCAGGGCAAGGTTCTTGACACCGCCTACTACGGCTTCTATGAGGGCGACACCTGGTACCGGGCCAGCTTCACGGCCTCCTCGGCCGCGAGCAGCATCCAGCTGCGCGGACAGGGCGGATCCGCCGGCAACATGCTGGTCTGGGTCAACGGCACCTTTGTTGGCGCCGCTGCAGCCAATGGAAGCATGCAGACATTGCAGGTTCCTGCCGGTGTCATCAAGAACGGCGAAACCACGCTGGTTTCGGCGGTGGTCCGCAACAATGGCCAAAACCTTGACTGGTCCGACGACGGCTTGTCCCGCCAGAACCGCGGCCTGTTCGACGCAGTGCTGCCCAGCAGCGGCGCCGTGACCTGGAAGCTGCAAGGCGCCAAGGACAAGGCTGCCCCGGTTGATGTCGCCAGGACCATGTACAACACCGGCGGGCTGTACGGTGAGCGTGCCGGCTGGTACCTCCCCGCCTACCCGGATGCGCAGTGGGCCGATGCCAGCAACTTCAAGCCCGCCAAGGCCGGAGTCACCTGGTACCGCAACAGCTTCAACCTGAACATCCCCGCCGGCACCGACACGGCCATCGGCCTGAAGGTCAATGACACCAAGTTCGACAACGGCCGCCAGTCCTTTGCCCGCGCCGTCATCTACGTCAATGGCTGGAACACCGGCACCTGGGTTGGCAACGTTGGCCCGCAGAGCACCTTCACCATCCCGAGCGGATTCTTGAACAAGAGCGGTGCGAACACCCTGGCCATCGCACTCACCACCGAGCGCGACGCCCAGGGACCGGATTCATTCACCCTGGTGGATCGCGGCACCAGCCTGGGCGGGGTGCCCACCACGCTGAACACGGCACCCGACTACACCCTGCCGGTCATTACCGCAGCGGCCGCCAAGTCAACGCTCGACGTCGGAGAAAAGACAGCCGTGAGCGGCACCTCCGCGTTGGCTGCCATCGGCAACGGTGCAGTCACCAACGCCGTCATCAACTACGGTGACGGGACTGCGGCTGTTACGGTTCCTGTTGTCAATGGTGTGTACACGGCGGAGCACAGCTTCGCCGCCAAGGGCAGCTACTCCAGCACGGTGACCATCAAGGATGCCGTTTCCGGTGCTGTCCTGGGCAGCAAGGCTGTGGCCATCACCGTGGCCGAGCCGGGCACTACGCCCACGGCAACACCTTCGGCAACGCCGTCTGCCACCCCGAGTGCGACGCCTTCGGCCACCTCGTCGGCGACACCTTCGGCCACCTCGTCGGCGACACCGTCTGCGACCCCGTCGGCAACCCCGTCGGCAACCCCGAGCGCGACACCGTCTGCGACGCCGTCTGCCACCCCGTCGGCGACGCCGAGCGCGACACCGTCTGCGACACCGAGTGCGACACCTTCGGCCACCTCGTCGGAGACCTCGTCGGCGACCCCGAGTGCAACGACGTCTGCGACACCGTCTGCGATGCCGTCGGCGACACCGTCGGCGAATGCCGGCATCACCTTGAGCGCCGCTACCCTGGTGCCCGGTGGCCA
>JBDTQM010000191.1:0-7896 GCA_039932175.1 Specibacter sp. | reverse complement strand
TTGAGGGACTTCCGCTCCTGCGGCAGTCCTCGGGACGCATTCTTGACTACCTCGCCGAGACCTCGTTGTGGCGTGCCGACGATGGTCCGATCCGGCGCCTGTTGCGGAAAGTCAGGGGATACTTCCGGTACGGATCTGCCAGGTCCTTGGATCCGTATGACACTGACTCCGTGCTTCGGCTCCAGCGTGCATATTACGACAACAAGATCAGCGAGCTTCAGCACGAAATCCGCCAGGCCGAGCAAACGCTGGAGCAGGCTGACATTGCATCGTTGGCCAGGAAACACCGGCAGCTTTCCTCGCAGGCGCTTCGAGCCGGCCTCCAACAGCGTTACTCCGCATTGTCAGCGGAAATTTACGGGCCGACGACGTACAAGCGGCAGTTCGCGCAGTTCACCCGGGACTACCCCGTCATTCTCAGCACGTGCCACTCGCTGGGCTGGAGCCTCCCCGAGGGATATCTGCTTGACTATCTGATCATCGATGAGGCGTCCCAGGTCGATCTGCTTTCGGCCGGGCTTGCGTTAAAACATGCACGCAATGTGATCGTCGTGGGTGATCTCCGCCAGCTCCAGCACATCGCCAACAAGTCGGCGTGCGACAGTGCGCCACCGGCACCGGCTTACGACTATCACCAGCAAAACATCTTGTCTTCCTTGATCGCGCTCTATGGCGACGCCCTGCCCCGAACAATGCTGAGGGAACACTATCGCTGTGATCCGGCCATCATCGGATTCTGCAACAAGAAGTTCTACGACGGACAACTCGTACCGTTCACAAGCAGCGTGCCCGGATCACATCCGCTGAGAATTGTGCGCACCGCTGAGGGAAACCACATGCGGGACCATCAAGGAGGCGGGCGTTCAAACCAACGGGAGATTGACGTTGTGGTTCAGGACGTGATCCAGCGGTACTTTGCCGACACCGACAAGGACAAGATCGGCATTGCAACGCCGTACCGGCTTCAGGCCGGCAAATTCACCGATCAGTTGACCGGCATTCAGGCAAGGACAGTCCACAAGTTCCAGGGCCGCGAGAAGGAAGTGGTCATCATGAGCACGGTCTTGAACGAGAACGTCAAGGGGAGAAACGGCCTGGACTTCGTGGACGACCCCCACCTGGTCAACGTGGCAGTCTCACGTGCCCAGAAGCAATTCGTGCTCGTCACCAATAACGGCATGCTGCCCAAGAGCCGCAACCTTCGAGACCTGATCGACTACATCCAGTACCACGATCCCGGGCAGGAGGTTTTTGAGAGCACCATCGTGTCAGTTTTCGACCTGCTCTACAAGGACTACTCCCCGCGTCTAAGGCCGCTGGCAGGCAGACTTAGGCAGCGGACAGGATTCGCTTCCGAGAACATTGTTTGGACTGTGCTCAACGAGATCCTCGCAGAAGCGCCGTATGGCGATTTCACCGTGACGGACCAGGTCGTCCTGCGCAATCTTCTCCCGGACCTCACCAGGCTCACCGACGAGCAGGCAGCCTACGCCAGACACCGGGCAACGACTCTCGACTTTCTGGTTTACAACCGAATCAGCAACAGGCCAGCCTTTGCAATCGAAGTCGACGGTTTCGCCTACCATGAAAATGACCCCCGGCAGCAAGTCCGGGATGCCCACAAGGATGCGATCTGCGCCATTCACCAGATCCCTCTTCTGCGGTTGCCCACCACAGGCAGCGGAGAGGAACGATTGATACGGCAGTGGCTGGACACCTGCGTGTGATCCCGGGTTGCCCACAAGGCGTCAACGGCGCAACGGCGTCTACTGGGGGTGGGCGCATGAGCTCGGCACGTCCATTCATTGGACAACTCCGCTCGGGGCTGGCCCTCTAGACCTGCGGGCCTCATTTACGGCAGCCTGGCTGCGTGGGCGGCGGCTGCCTCAAGCAGCCGCGGCACGCCCGTTTCCAGGGCGGCACCAAATGCGCTGCCGTCCGCACGCTCCCCGCGCTTCCACCGCGTGTGGATGGCCTCGCTGAAGATGGCCGCCTTCCACAGCGCCAGCGCCTGGTACCAGGGCAGCGCGGACAGGTCCAGGCCAAAGTGCGCGTTGTACCGCTGCGCCATTTCGGCGCGGTTGAGGTAGCCGGGCCGCGTTGTCACGGGCGTCAGTTCCAACAGCGTGGCGGGCGTGCCGGCCTGCGTGTACGTGGCCGTCAGGTAGCCCAGGTCCGCCAGGGGGTCGCCCAGCGTGGCCATCTCCCAGTCGAGAACGCTTTTCACGTGTGCGGGGCCCTGCCGACTGAACATCAGGTTTCCCAGCCGGTAGTCGCCGTGGATCAGCGCGTTGCGCTGCGTGTCCGGCCGGTTCGCCTCCAGCCACCGCGCCAGTTGGGCCACCTGCGGCAGCTCACGCGCGGCACCCAGCTCCCACAGCGCCGAAAACCGTTTGACCTGCCGTTCCAGGTACCCGTCGGGGCGTCCGATCCCGGCAATCCCGCCGGTTTCAACATCCAAGGAATGCAGCCGCACCAGCATGTCGGCAGCTGCTTCACTCGTGGCACGGCGTTGCGCGGGAGCGTCCAGGTGCTCCGGCACGGTGTCCGTCAGCACCTCACCGTCCACATGGCCCATTACGTAAAACGGCACCCCCAGCACGTTCACATCCGCGCACACGGCCAGGATCTTCGGCACCGGAATGCCCAGCGGTGCCAGCAGCGACTGGATGTGCGCCTCCCTGACCATGTCGTGCGTGGACGGCGGCAGCGGCGGCCGCGGCCCCCTGCGAAGCACGACGTCGGCCCCGTGCCTTTTGATGCGGAAGGTCACGTTGGACTGCCCCTGGCCAATGCGGTGCGCATGCACCGTGCCGGAGCCAATGCCGGCGGCATCCAGGAATTCCGCCACCCGTTCAAGGACCAGCAGGGGCGGCACATCCGCCCGGGCGGCCTGGGCAGTTGTTTGCACAATGTCCTGCGTGCCGCTCATCAGCGTTCTCCCTCGTGGCTGTGGGCCGCGCCCTGAAACGGTTCCCCGCCCTCAACGGCGCGGCGCCGGCTGGAGGCCGCCCGCCGGGCGATGGCCCATTTGTGGGTTTCGGTGGAACCGTCATAGATCCGGAACGGGCGCACCTCGTTCAGGTATTGCGCCAGCGGCAGGCCGTCGGACACGCCGTCGCCGCCGCACAGCTGCACGGCCCGGTCGATCACCCGGTACACCGCCTCGGAGCAGTGCACCTTGGCCACTGAAGACAGCGCCGCACCGGCCTTCGGATCGACGGCGAGCAGGGCCGCGCAGCTGGCGATGACGGCATCGGAGGTCTCAATGTCAATGACCGACTGGGCAATCATGTCCTGTGCGATCCCCAGCTGCGAGAGATGGGAGCCAAACAGTTCCCGTGAGTTGGCGCGGTCCAACATGATGTCCATGGCGCGGCGCGCCAGTCCCAGCCAGCGCATGCAGTGCGTCAGCCTGGCCGGTCCCAGCCGCAGCTGCGCATAGGTGAATCCCAGGCCCGGTTCGCCCAGCACGGCCGAACCGGGGACGTGGACGCCGTCGAAGTGCACATGCGGATGCCCGCCGGGCAGGTACCTGTCGGTGGTGTGGATCGGGGCGCCGAGCCGCACGCCCGGCGCGTCCATCGGCACCAGGAACATGGTGGCGCCGGCCCGCGCCCCCTTCCCGGAAGTGGCGCCGTCCGTCCCGGTGCGCGCCATGACGATGGCGATCCCGGCGAACGTGGCCCCGCTGGTGAAGCGCTTGTGCCCGTCAATTTTCCACCCGCTGCCGTCGCGGACAGCGGTGGTCAGCAAAGCGTCCGGGTCGGAACCGGCACCGGGATGCGGCTCGGACATGGCAAAGCAGGAGCTGATGTCACCGGCGGCCAGCGGGGCCAGAAAGCGCTTCTTTTGCTCGCCGGTGCCGATCAGGTTCAGCATGTGCATATTGCCCTCATCCGGCGCCATGCAGTTGAGCACGGCCGGGCCAATGGGCGAATATCCTGCCTCCTGGAACACGGGCGAGCAATGCTCCGGGGCCAGCCCCTGCCCGCCATAGTCCACCGGCATGTGCGGAGCAAACACTCCTGCTTCCCGCGCGGCCTGCGCCAATTCCCGCCGGACCGTCAGGTTCAAGGCCTGGCCCGGCCGCGGTTCGGCGGGGATCACTGTGCTGCGAATGAAGGCCCGGGTGCGCTGCCGGAGATCCTCAACGGATGCCGGGTACAGGCCGGCGTGGGGTGTGCTGTTCACGTGCTGCTCCTTGCCTTCGAAGTTGCCTGGCTGCGCGGACGGCGTGCCACGCTCAGCCGAGCCCGCCCGCGTTGCGCAGTCCGCCGTCGAGCGTGAGGATCTGCCCCGTCACCCAGGAGGCATCGGCTGAGGCGAGGTAGGCAACGGCTGCGGCCACGTCGTCGGGCTCCCCCAACCGCGCCAGCGGATACGCCGCGGCAACCTCCGCCTCGCGGCCTTCGTACAGTGCTCCGGCAAAGCGGGTCTTGACAACGGCCGGAGCCACGGCGTTGACCCGGATGTCCGGCGCCAGCTCCACGGACAGCGTGCGGGTCAGGTGGGAGACGGCTGCCTTGCTGATGCCGTACAGGCCCAGGCCCGGGGCGGGGACGTCGCCGCTGACGGAGGACACGTTCACCACGTTCCCGCGCCGCGCCCGGAATCCCAGCCCGGGATGCGCCAGCACGGCCTGCGTCCAGGCGAGGGTGCCCAGGACATTGACCTCGAAAATCTTGCGCGCCGCGTCCAGGCCGGCCGTTTCCAGGGGCCCGAACACGGGGTTGATGCCGGCATTGTTGACCAGGACGTCCAGCCCGCCAAAATGATGCTCGACGGCGGCCAGCACCTCCGCGCGGTGGTCCGGGTCCTCCGCGTGCCCGGCCACGGCGACGGCATTGCCGCCAAGGGATGCGAGCGCCTCATCCAGCTGTTCCCGGCGGCGGGCCGTGATGAGGACGCTGGCACCCTCGGCGGCGAACCGGTGCGCTGTGGCCAGCCCGATCCCCCGGCTGGCGCCCGTGATGACGGCCACTTTGCCGAGGAACCTCCGGGCAGGGTGCAGCGGTGCTGGCGTACCGGCGTGGGGCATGGTGGTCCTGTTCGCTGGGTCTCCGACTTACTTGGCAGTAACTACTGCCAGCATGGTGCGGAAACCAGCAACGGTCAAGGGCTCATGGCCTGGCCGCGTGCTCCTGCGCGGCCAGGGGTCGGCGCCGTGCTCCCTCGCCGGGGCGCTCAGCCCTTGTCGCGGAGGGCGTTGCGCTGCGCGGCGGCGGCGGCCGCGGAGACATGCAGCTGCTCCGGGGTGTGGCCGTCACGGTTCAAGGGCGGGCGGAGTTCTTCGCGCATGGCGTCCTCCAGGCCGGCAACAGGCTCAAGGTCGGCCACCACGCAAAACGACATGCCGAGGTTGCGTTCCATCCAGGCGCTGAGCACCTCTTCGTCCACATCGGTCAGCCGCGGATGGGCGGATTTTCCGTGCCACTGCGCCTGCAGGCCCAGGATGGCCGCCAGCGAGCGGCGCAGGGTGGACTTGGAGGTTTGGACCGCGTGGTGCTTGGCGCGGCTGCGCAGGTTCGTCGCCTTCCCCACGTACAGCAACTCGCCGCGTTTCAGGGGAGCCAGCTCCGCGGGCCAGTTTGCGTCCTTGGGCAGGGCGCCCGTCAGATAAATCTTGTACATGCCGGGGGCAAAGGGCATCGCCTGCCACGATTTTTTGGCAGGCGCCGTGGCGGTCCATTTGAGATCATTCATGGGTTTGACCCTACGGCAATGCTGCACCAATCCAATGCTCTGGGGCAGCGCCAGTGGCGGGGCACACTGTGGCGTGTCCCGCCGCCGGCACCTCCGCGCAGCTGCGTCAGCTACGCGTCGGCGTAGTCGTCGTCCAGCTCAAACTCCACCACGGCAATAACTTCCTTGGTTTCCGGGTTGATCATGACAGCCTCGACGTCGCCCTCGACCATGATGAACCCACCCTGGTCCGTCCTGAAGTGCCAAGCCAAAACTGTCTCGCCGTTGTGCTCGAAGTTCGGATCCCCCATGGTGATCTTTTCCAGCTCGTGGCCGGCCTCGGCACAGAGTTCGCCGATGATGAGCTCAAAGTCGGACGCATCCTCCAGCTCCGCCTCCTGGGCTTCGGCCTGGCGCTGGGCCAGGTCCGAAATTCCGGCCACGCGGGCGGCAATGTGCGCCTCCAGCTCCTGCGCATCGAGCACCAGCAGTCCCGGCCGGCTTTGCAGCCACGCGGCGTTGAGGCCCGTGACATCCTCCGACTCGAGCAGTTCCTCAAACTCACCGTCGAGTGCGTCCATGATGGACACGGCGTCGGACTGCTCGGACTCCCCTTCGCCCTCCAGGTAGGCCTGCATATCGGTTTCGGACAGGGAGTCGTAGTGTTCAATGGTGCGCTCGAAGAGTGCCAAATGTTCCCGGGCGCCCATCCCTTCCAGGCCTTCACGAATGTAGTTGTCCAGTTCGTCCCGGTCCGGGGTCATGAAGACATACTGGGCAAACCCGCCTTCGAGCATCTGGGTGAGGTAGAAGTCAACGAAGTAGCTGCGCAGCGCGTCCGGTGCGATTTCCTCAGCATTGAGCAGCGCCTGGTACATTGCGTTCACTGCCGACACGTTGTCCCCCACAACATCTTCGTTGCTGGCGGCTGCGCCTTCGGTGGTCAAAACGACGGGGAGCTGTTGGGTTGTCATAAGAGTTCCTCACTGTTGGGAGCCATGGTCATGCTGACACCTTCACGCTATGTCTCCCGGGGCCCATTCCGCCTGTGCGCCAAGTGAACGTCAGGCGAAGACTTGGCAGCCGCCCGTTTACCGCCCCTGATGCGTGGCAAGGAATCTGTACACCTCGGTCTCATCGACGCCGGGGAACGCCCCCTGCGGCATGGCCGCCAACAGGTGCGAGTTGGCGCGCGTGGACGGCCAGGCGTTGCCGGCCCACTCCGCGGAGAGTTCCGCCGGCGGCCGGCGGCAGCAGCCCGGATCCGGGCATTTGGACTGCGAGCGTTCAGTGGTCTCCCTGCCCCGGAACCATTTCACATGCGCATACGGCACACCAATGCTCAGCGAATACTCGCCCGAGGAATGGCGCTCGGTACGGGCCGTGCACCAATACGTGCCCACGGCGGTGTCCGTGTACTGGTTGAAGGCGCGGAACTTGTCCGGCACATCAAAGACCGCCCGCGAGGTCCAGAAGCGGCAGACAGCCTGCCCTTCAATGGCGCCCGTGTGATCGGCGGGGAAGTTCACGCCGTCGTTCTCATACGCCTTGTGGATGATCCCGGACTCGTGGACCTTTTGAAAGTGCGTGGTGATCCCCAGATGCTCCGTGGCCAGGTTGGTGAACCTGTGCGCGGCTGTTTCATAGGAGACGGCAAAGGCGTCGCGGATGTCCTCGATGGCCAGCTCCTTGGCGGCCTTGGCCTCCTTGAGGAAGTCCACCGTGGCCCGCTCCGGCATCAGCAAGGAGGCGGCAAAGTAGTTGGTGTACACGCGCTGGCGCAAAAAGTCTGCATAGTTCGTCGGTGTCTGATGCCCCAAAACATAGTGCCCCAGCGCCTGCAGCAGCACCGAACGGGGGTCGTGGTCGGAGCGTTGGCCCTGCGTGAGATAAATTCGGCGATTCTTCAAATCCGTCACCGAGCGGGTGGAATGCGGCAAATCCCCCACGTAGTGCAGGTCAAATCCCAGGTGCTCGGCCACGTCGGCGGCCACGTGATGGGACAGCGGCCCCCGGTCATGGCCCACCTTGGCCAGCAGTTCCTGGGCCTGCTTCTCAATCTCCGGGTAGTAGTTGTTGCGCCCGCGACCCGGGATGTACTGGCGCTGGATGTCCATCGCGTCCTGGTAGGTGATCGCGCCCTTGCGACGCTCGGCCAGCTCGGCGAGGAAGCCCGCACGCACTGGGCCGTCGACGTCCTCGACTGACATC
>JBDTQM010000190.1:0-7905 GCA_039932175.1 Specibacter sp. | reverse complement strand
TCCTGTTCGGTGCGCGCACCGGCGGCGACGGCATTGGCGGCGCCTCGGTGCTGGCCTCGGAGTCCTTCGATGACACCAAGCCCTCCAAGCGCCCCGCCGTTCAGGTGGGCGACCCCTTCGCCGAGAAGATACTCATCGAGTGCTGCCTCGAGCTGTTCAAGGGCTCACTTGTTGAAGGCATCCAGGACCTCGGCGCCGCAGGCATTTCCTGCGCCACCAGCGAGCTGGCCTCCAACGGCGACGGCGGCATGGAAGTTGAACTGACCTCCGTGCTGTTGCGCGACCCCACCCTGACCCCGGGCGAGATCCTGATGTCCGAGTCGCAGGAACGCATGATGGCTGTTGTCACGCCGGAGAACATGGCCGCTTTTGAAGCAGTCATGGACAAGTGGGCCGTGGAGTACTCCTGGCTCGGCGAAGTGACCGGCACCGGGCGCCTGATCATCAAGTGGGAAGGCGAAGTCATTGTTGACGTCGACCCGCGCACAGTGGCACATGACGGCCCGGTCTACGACCGCCCGTACGCCCGCCCTAAATGGCAGGACGCCCTGCAGGCCGACGCCTTCACCGGTTCCGTGCAGGATGCCGGCCGCCCCTCCACACCGGAGGAGCTCAAGGCAGCAGTGCTGGAGCTCATTGCGTCACCGAACATGTGCTCAAAGGACTGGATCACCAACCAGTACGACCGCTACGTGGGCGGCAACACCGCCATGGCGTTCCCGGACGACGCTGGCGTGATCCGCGTGGACGAGGAAACCGGTTTGGGCGTTGCCCTGGCCACCGACGCCAACGGCCGCTACACCTACCTTGACCCGTACCACGGTGCACAGTTGGCACTGGCCGAGGCCTACCGCAACGTCGCCACCTCCGGAGCCGTGCCCATGGCCGTCAGCGACTGCCTGAACTTCGGCTCCCCCGAGGATCCCGATGTCATGTGGCAGCTGGCTGAGGCCATCCGCGGTCTGTCCGACGCCTGCATGGTGCTGGGCATCCCGGTCACCGGCGGCAACGTCTCGCTGTACAACCAGACGGGCACCACACCCATCCACCCCTCCCCCGTTGTTGCGGTATTGGGCAAGTTCGACGACGTGGCACGCCGCACGCCGTCGGGCTGGAAGGAAGACGGCCAGGCCATCTACCTGTTGGGCACCACCGCTGATGAGATGGATGGTTCCGAGTGGGCCAACATGCGCGGCCACCTGGGCGGCCTCCCACCCAAGGTTGACCTGCAACGAGAGCGTGAATTGGGCGAAATCCTGATCAACGCTTCCCGCGACGGCATGATCGACTCCGCACACGACCTCTCCGAGGGTGGCCTTGCTGCCGGCCTGGTGGAGTCGGCACTGCGCTTCAACACCGGTGCCCGCGTGGCACTGGATGAAGTTGCCCAGCGCGACGGCGTTGACACCTTCACCCTGCTGTTCTCCGAAACCCAGGGCCGGGCCATTGTGTCCGTACCCCGCAGCGAAGAAGTTCGCTTCAATGACATGTGCACGGCCCGGAACTTCCCGGTTGCCCGCATCGGTGTTGTTGACGCAGCCGGCGGCGCCCTGGACCTGCAGGGCTTGTTCAGCACCCCGTTGGACGAGCTGCGCGAAGCTCACGAGGCAACCTTGCCGAAGTACTTCGGCTAACACCCTCCCCCACCGCTCGAACGGGCAGTAGTTGTTGATGTTTCACTCAAACATCAACAACTACTGCCCGTTCGGCGTTAAGGAGCCCTAGAACCCGCCCACCAGTCCGCGGGCAGCTTGCAGGTAGGAGCGCGTGAGCGCTGCCTGGGTCAGCTTGGTCACCGGCGATCCCAGGACGTAAACGAGTCCGGCCGGCTTGCTGAAGGCCAGGAGCCTGAAGTAGACGCCGCCGTCGGCAGTCTTCATGGCGATGAAGGCCTCCTCGCCAAGCGCCGGATGCCCCGGCAGCGTGCCATAACCAAAACCGGCCATCTGCACTTCACTGCCGTCGGGGCCGGCAACTGTGCAAGGCTCCATGGCCCACACCACCTCGCACGGCACGGGAAGGCGAAGATTTCCCACACCAAATCCGCTCACCACTGTGGCACCCACGGCTGCCCGCGGCGGAGCAGTGACCGCCAAGCCGGAGCGGCGCTGGATCTGCCAGCTCATGATGCCCTCGGCAAGGGCCGCAAAGGCTTCCTGGCCGAAGCCGACGGCGAGTGTCTTGTCCACGTGGCCAAACCCTGTGGGCCAATGCGCGGACCCGGCGGACTTTAGCGCCACTAGGCGAGTCAGTCCAAGATACGGATAGTCAAGGGTGCCGCGGCTAGCTTTTGGCGACATATGCGCTCCACTCCAATGCACGTTGTTGTTTCCTGGGCATGCCGGCCACCACCAGGTCGTAGGAGTCTTCCATCATCTCCAACACCATGGCCGCATCCACAACAGAGGTGTCCACAGTGTTCCAGTGCCTTTTGTTCAGGTGGTAGCCGGGGGTGATGCCAGGATTGGCTGCGCGCAATGAGGGCGCCAGCTCGGGGTCACACTTGAAACTGATGAGCAGCGGGGTGGCATCCAGGTTGCCTAGGGCAAACACCTTGGCTGCCCATTGGTCCCCGCCGCTGCTGGGCGCCTTGACCTTGAAGACACTGATGTCCTCCCCGAACGGGAAGTCTTCAAAGCACCCTCTCAAGGCCAGCGCCGCAGCTTTCAACGCAGCCACGCTGATGCTCATTGTCCGGACCCGCCGCCGGTTGGAAGAACATCGTAGTGAAGCATGGCGAACGGGCCGTGCTGCGCGGCGCTGCGCAACTTGAGCCTGTCGGAGCCAACGTTGCGCGGCAGCAGCAACGCACCGCCGGTCAGGGTGGCGGGGGCCAGCGTGATGACGATTTCGTCCAGGGCGTTGATGTCCAGGAATTGCCCGGCGAGGTCTCCGCCGCCCACAACCCACACCTCGAGGTCCCCGGCGGCTGCCTTGATTTCTTCAAGCACTTCCGTCACGGGGCCGCTGACGAAGCGCACGTCGGCACCTTCGGGCACGGGGAGCGTCCGGTTGGTGAAGACGTAGGTGGGCTTGGTGCCGTAGTACTGCTGCCATTTGGCCGGTTCTGCAAGCAGGTTCTCATGTTTGAGCACCCACTCATAAGTGGAGGACCCTTCCACGAAAACGCCCATGGTGTCCATGAACGCGGCAATGTCCGGCCCTTGCGCACCCTCAACGGCAAACAGCCAGTCAAGGGAGTGGTGCTGGTCAGCCAGGTAGCCGTTGAGCGTTGATGCCGTGTAGTAAACAATGCGCGTCATGGCATTAACGCTACCTGCTGCCGGCTACTTTGTAGCCAGGTAGTCCTCCAGCAGCACAACCTTGAGCCCGGCAGCCTTTTGCGCCTTCAAAAACGCTGCAAGGTCCGCCGGGAATTCCGGCCGGAAATGCATGAGCACAATGTCCCCGGGGCGCAGCCCGGCACCCACCTGGTAGTCCATGCCGCCGGCGTTTGCCTTGGTTTCCCAATCGACCACTGCTTTCATGCCGCACTCGGCCACGGCCCTGCGGATGGCTTCGGTGTAGGGGCCGCCGGGCGGGCGAAAGAACACCGGGCGGCGCCCGTACTGCTGTTCCTCAAAGTCGGCCATGCCGCAAATCTCGGCTTTTTGCTCCTCGTAACCGAGTTGGATGAAGGCCAGGTTGTGGCTCATGGTGTGGTTCTCAATCAGGTGCCCGGCAGCCGTGTACTTCTTGTAAAACTGCGGATCCGCGGCAATGAATCCGTGCGCCAGGAAAAGTGAGGCCTTGATATCGTTTTTCGCCAGCAGGGCCAGGTCCGAGTCCCGCTTCACGGCGCCGTCGTCAATGGTCAGGAACACCACCTTTTGCTCCGTGGCAACCTTTGTCAGCACGGGGGCCATCCCGTTTTCTATGGGCGGCAGCACATAGTCCGGGACCAGGCCGTCCAAGGTGTCAACGCGGCCCGTTGCCGGGTTCGTGGCGGGCGCCGCCGGTGGGATGCTCGACGCCGGAGCCTGGGTTGGGCTGGGCGTGGCACTGGGCGCCGGGGCGCTTGGCGCGGCACTTGACCCGGCGCCTGCCGAAGCCGCGGGTGCGACACTGGCCTGCCTTGAGGGCATCGTGGTCACCCACCAGACCCCTGTTGCCACCAGGGCGACCGCCAGCACCAGGATGGCAATCGCAATCAAACGGCCCTGGTGGCGGGAATAGTCAAGGTGGCGGGGCATAAAATACTTTCCTGAACGGGTGCGCGGGTGGCTTAGAGGCCCAGCTTTGCGGCTTCAATTTTGGGGCAGGCATCCATGACAACATCGAGCCCGGCCAGCAGGGCGCGCTGCGCGGCTTGTTCGTCCACAACTCCCAATTGCAGCCAGACTGCCTTGGACCCCATGGCAATGGCTTCGTCAACCACGGCACCAACCCGGCTGGAATTGACGAAGCAGTCCACCACGTCAACGCTGCCGGGGACGTCCGAAAGTTTCGTGTAGCCCGTGGCGCCGTGGACGTCGTCGCCCTTGAGGCTCACGGGGATGATCTCGTGGCCAAGGTGCTGCTGGAGAAAAAGTGAAACACCCACGGCCGCGCGCAGGGGGTTGTTGGACAGGCCCACCACGGCCCACCGGCCCGGGGTTGTCAGGAGCCGGCGGATGACGTCTGGATCATTGAGCTGTGCCATGCTTCGAGCCTAGTGGCATCATGGGCAGATGCGGATGAACGTTGACGGCGGTTCGCGCACAATGCCACGCCAGGGGCACTATGCGTCGGTGCGGACTTCTTCCACCTCTTCGAAGAGGTCACTGTCGTCATCCTCTTCAACCTCGTCAACATCCACGTAGTCGTCGCTGGTGAGCTCTTCGGCGTACAGCGCCCAAAATTCATTGGGCGCAGCGGCGGCGGGATCCAACGCCTGCAGTTGCTGTTCAAAGGATTTTTTGACGGCTGAAAAGTCCTCGTCGTCCTCCGGTCCCACGGTGTCCCTGTCAATGGCCCCCCAGGCCGCCACAATCTTTGGCAGCGTTTCCAACGACGATGCAATGAGTGATTCGTCGTCCTCGCAGACGTAGAGCACCGAACCTGTTGCGCGGTCAATCACCACAAACTGGAAGTCACCGTCGTTGCAGACCACTGCCCGGCCGGCAGCATCATCGGCGAACGGCGGCTTCAGCCATTGCCCATCCAGCGGCACGTCTTCCAACGCGACTGGGAACATGGGTTCCAATACCGCCCAAATCTTGGCGTCGTTCATGATTTTCTCCTGCCCTTAGTCCTGACACTAATCACAGCGATATCTTTCGTCAACGGTCACTTAGCCGGCCGGAACCACCAGGGCACTGGTTTCAAAGCGCCGGTTGCGCAAAACGGGCAGAAACTCGCGGACTTCCTCCACGCGCCGGTGCGTAACATCCACCGTGGCAATGCCCTCGGGTTCTTCGTTGAGGAAGTCGGCCGGGATGCCCATGGGGTCCACGATGGCGGAGTGCCCTATGCAGTGGTCGCTGGAGGTTCCGGCAGCAGCCACCCAGCACGTGTTTTCAATGGCCCGGGCCTTCAGCAGCGTCTCCCAATGATCAACCTTATGTTCACCCTTGAACCAGGCCGCCGAAACGCACAGCAGCTCCACGCCGGCAACGGCCAGCGACCGGGCCAGCTCCGGGAAGCGGAGGTCGTAACAGGTCATCAGGCCCACCTTGAAGCCGCCAATGTCCACCACTGTGATGCCACGGTCGCTGGGCTTGATCCTTGATGATTCCTGGTAGGAGAACGCATCGTAGAGGTGCAGTTTCCGGTATGTGCCCAGGATCCCGCCGTCGTCGTCCACGGCCACAACTGTGTTGTAGGGGCGCGCCTCACCGCTGGATTCATAGCCGCCGGCAATGACGGCAATGTCCGCATCGGCGGCCATCAGGGAAATGCCCTGCACAAAGGTGGTCCAGTGGGCGTCAACAGCCGTGGCGAAGTCCCCGGCCACCCGGCCCACTGAAAACATGGCTTCCTCCGGGAAGAGGATCAGCTTGCTGCCCTCTTGTGCCGCGGCAACACACAGTCGGCGCATGGTGGCCAGGTTCTGTGCAACATCGCCGCCCGGATTGAATTGACCAACACTGACCTTCATGACATCTCCTTCGACCCGCCAACACCATCTACCGGCAAGCCTAGTCGCGATGGCCGACGCCGGAGAACGGCGGGACCAAAGTATGATGCCCGGATGAAGACCAGGGGGCCGCTGGGCGGCCTGCATTCCGCGCGAGGCCTCATGGCCTCCGTGGGCTTTGCCGACGTTGCACACCGCCAGGCCACGGGGCAGTGGGAGCGTGCCGGGAAGCTTTTGGCCCGGGAGGCGCAGCGCCTGGAGGCCGGGGCGCTGATTTCAGCCTCCTGCGCACCAACACCATGCACAAGGTGCCCGACTCCATTGAGCAGGCAGTAGCGATCCCACTCCTGCACCTGGCCGCTGTCACAGGCCTTGCCGTGGCCGCCACGGGGATCAAGAGCGTGGGCCTGCCGGGCACATCGTTCATCATGGAACAGGACTTCTACCGGGACAGGATTGCCGGCCACGGGCACAAGGTGTTGATTCCCGACGCCGGGGCCCGCCAGCTGGTTCACGGAGTCATCTACAACGAGCGGGTGATGGGCGTGGTTTCACAGGACTCACGGGACAGCTTTGTCCGGATCATTGCAGACCTGACGGCCCAAGGTGTGGAGGGAATCATTCCAGGGTGAGCCGAGATCGAGCTGCTGATCGAGCAGGCCAACAGCCGCTCCCGTTGTTCCCCACCACCAGGATTCACGCCGAGGCTGCAGTTCGGCTGGCCCTGGAAAGCTGGGGCGGGCAACACAAAGGGCGGGCACGACGGACGGAACTTGCGTTCCGTCCGTCGTGCCCGCCCTTTGGCTGTGGCTGCTAGTCCTTGATGAGGTCGTAGCGCACGATCGTCTGGTCGCGGGCCGGGCCAACGCCAATGGCGGAGAGCCGGGTGCCTGACATGGCTTCCAACGCCAGCACGTAGTTGCGTGCATTCTCCGGCAAGTCTTCCAGGGTGCGGGCCGTGGTGATGTCCTCGGTCCAGCCCGGGAAGTACTCGAAGATGGGCTTGGCGTGGTGGAACTCGGTCTGCGTCATGGGCATTTCATCGTGGCGCACGCCGTCAACGTCGTAGGCGACACACACGGGGATCGATTCGATGCCCGTCAGCACGTCCAGCTTGGTGACGAAGTAGTCGGTGAAGCCGTTGACGCGGGAAGCGTGGCGGGCCAAAACGGCGTCGTACCAACCGCAACGACGGGGACGGCCGGTGTTGACACCAAACTCGCCGCCTGTCTTTTGCAGGTAGATGCCCATGTCATCGAAGAGTTCCGTGGGGAACGGGCCGGCGCCAACACGGGTGGTGTATGCCTTGATGATGCCCACTGCACGGGTGATGCGGGTGGGGCCAATGCCTGAACCAACGGACGCGCCGCCGGCTGTCGGGTTGGAGGAGGTCACGAACGGGTAGGTGCCGTGGTCAACGTCCAGGAACGTTGCCTGGCCGCCTTCCATGAGCACCACTTCGCCGCGATCCAGTGCCTCATTGAGCACGTAGGTTGCGTCAATGACCATGGGGCGTACGCGCTCGGCGAAGCTGAGGAAGTACTCCACAACCTCATCCACTTCAACATCCCGGCGGTTGTACACCTTCACCAGCAGCTGGTTCTTCTGCTTGAGCGAACCCTCCACCTTCTGGCGCAGGATGGACTCATCAAAGAGGTCCTGGACACGGATGCCCAGGCGGGCCACCTTGTCCATGTACGCCGGGCCAATGCCGCGGCCTGTGGTGCCAATGGCGCGGCTGCCCAGGAAACGTTCGGTGACCTTGTCCAACACCTGGTGGTACGGGGCCACCAGGTGGGCGTTGGCTGAAATGCGCAGCTTGGACGTGTCCGCACCGCGGGCCTCAA
>JBDTQM010000189.1:0-7929 GCA_039932175.1 Specibacter sp. | reverse complement strand
CAAGGCCAAAATGACAACAATGGTAATGCCCCAGATCAGGGGTGAAACAGTCATGTGGTTCTTTCGCTAGTCTCGTGTCGGCAGCTTCTGCCATATTCCGGGGAAAATTTGAGCAATGCCCGGCCCCTGAAGCCAGGGGTCGGGCATTGCTGGTGTCATATGGGGCCTGGGCCGGTTTTAGTCGTTGCCTCGCAGGATGGCCAGCAGGCGCAGGATCTCCACGTAGAGCCAAACAAGTGTCACTGTCAGGCCAAAGGCTGCCGTCCAGGAGTACTTGGCGGGCAGGCCCCTCTGGACACCCTGCTCAATGGAGGTGAAGTCCACAATGAGCGAGAAGGCGGCCAGGCCGATGGCCAGCAGGCCAATCACCACACCGAACGGGATGTTGGTGCCCGGGATGTCCATGCCGTTCACGCCCCACGGGGTGGTTGTGACGTTGAAGATCATGAGGAAGAAGTTGACCAGCGAGAACAGGGCATAGCCGGCCAACGCGATCATGAAGAAGCGCGTCATCTTCGGGGTGGCGCGGACCTTGGCGTTGCGGAACAGCACCAGCGTCACAACGAACACGCTCAGCGTGCCCAGCAGGGCTTGGACAACGATGCCCGGGAAACTCTGTTCCAGCAGCCCGGAGATACCACCGAGGAACATGCCCTCAAACAATGCATAGCCCAGAATCAGTGCCGGTGACGGCTCCTTCTTGAAGGAGTTCACCAGGCCCAGGACAAGTCCCACGATCATGCCCGGCCACATCAGCACGGGAACAATCCAGCCAAGTGCGGCACCCACCAGCACCAAGCCCAGCGTGAAGACTGTCTTCATGATGACGTCGTCGTAGCTCATGCGGCCAGTCTGCGAAGCGTTCGCGGACGGCTTGCTGTACATGTCCTGCAACTGCGCGGCAGAGAACTGCGCCTGCCCGGACATGGTGTCAGTCCCGCCGGTGAGGTAGCCACCCTTGCCGGAGGGCGTGTCCTTGAAGTTCTTGTTGTTGGCAAAAACCGGATTTCCACCAAGTGCCATTGTTCTGATTCCTTACGAATTAGTGGGCAATATGTTCTATTCGGTACTTAGTATTACGTTCAAACCGCCGTTTTTGTTCCCGGGTCTCTGCGGAAACCACCATGGACGGACTTGGTGTGTTGTACCCCAGGTCGGACTCGAACCGACACTGAACAGATTTTAAGTCTGGTGCCTCTGCCATTGGGCTACTGGGGCGCAGCCGGCTTGCTTTTCCAGCTGCCATCAACACTACTGGATGGTAAGCCTGCTACAGAAACTGGCTGCTAAAGAGAATTGAATGGCTCCGAATACTTAAAGTGGCCGTGCAATCCGGGCTTGTGCGCCGCCAAGGGCAGCGACATGAAATGCGATCCCCACGACGGGTCAGGGGAGATGATTCCCATCGAATCCGCCGGCACAAACCCAAAGCGGGGGTAATACTCCGTGCTGCCCAGCAGAACGAGGGTCGACTCCCCCATTTTGTTGGCCTGGTCAATGCTGGCGTTCATCAGGGCCGAGCCGACGCCCTGGTTCTGGTATTCCGGCAGCACGGCAATGGGTCCCAGTCCCAGCGATTTTTCCGCACCAATCCAGCCGCGGGTGGTAATCACATGGCCCAGGATCTCCCCGCGGTCGGATTCCGCCACCAGCGACAGCTCCGGGATGTACTCCCGCGAGGCAAACAGCTCCCGCAGGAGCTTGGCCTCCACCGGTTCGGGAAAGGCAGCCACCACCAGGGCCAGAATTTCGGGCCTGTCCCCGGCATGCTCGCGTCTGATGATCATCAAAATAGTCTAGTGCCTGCGCCTGAGTGAAAACAGGGAGGTGGAAAGCCGGAAGGCCCCTTCTTCGCCGCGATGGTGTGCCGAACCGCCCTGACCGCCCGGTCAGTCGGCAGATCACGCCCTCCTCCGAGTTTTTGAGGGCGTTATCTGTCCAGTCACGGGCCGCTTGCGTGCGGAAAGTACGACGGCGGCCCTCCCGCAAGTGGGGAGGGCCGCCGTCGTGCTTGGAACTACAAGTGCAAACTACTTCGAAGCAGTGGCTTCTTCCTTGGCAGGCTCAGCCGCCGGGGCAGCCTCGGCCGGCTTGGCAGCAGGCTTCGGGGCCGGGGTGGCAGCCGTGACGAACGCGCGGCGCGGGTTGTCCAGGAATTCGAGCTGGGCCAGGTCGCGGCCGGCGAAGAAGGCAACGAACCAGTCCATGATCACGCGGAACTTGCGCTCAAACGTCGGCATGGCCAGGCCGTGGTAGCCGCGGTGCATCAACCAGGCCAGGGGGCCCTTGAGCTGGATGCCCATGACCTTGGCAACGCCCTTCCACTCGCCGAAGCCGGCAACAGCGCCCAGGTTCTTGTGCTTGTAGCCGGTCAACGGCTTGTTGAAGCGGCTGGCCCACAGGTTCTTCGCAAGGCGCTTGGCCTGGCGGAGGGCGTGCTGGGCGTTGGGGACGCAGGTGCCGTCGGGCAGGCCGCCAGTCACGTCCGGAACAGCTGCAACGTCGCCGGCAGCCCAGGCGTTCGCGACGACGCCGAATTCGCCGTTGATCTGCAGGTTGACGTTGACCGAAACACGGCCGCGGGGCTCGATCGGGAAATCGGTGGAGCGGACCATGGGGTTGGCCATGACGCCGGCCGTCCAGATGAGGGTGTCAGCGTCGAACTCCTGCGCAACGGACTTGTCCGGCAGGTTGATGAGCTTGAGGTTGTTGTTTTCTGCGTTGTCCAAGGACGTGTTCAGCAGAACTTCAACGCCGCGGCTGCGCAAGTGCTCCACAACCCACAGGGCCTGGGATTCGGTGACCTCGGGCATGATGCGGCCCATGGCTTCAACGAGCACGAAGCGCAGTTCGGACTGGTCCACGCGGTTGTTGAGCTTGACGGCGGCGCGGGCCATGTCCTCGAGCTCGGCGATGGTTTCGATGCCGGCGAAGCCGCCACCCACCACAACGAACGTCAGGTGGCGCTTGCGCAGCTCGGGATCGGTCTCCGTGGAGGCAAGCTCGATGTAGGAGAGTACCTGGTTGCGCAGGGCAACAGCCTCTTCAATGGTCTTCAAGCCGATGCCGGCCGCGGCCAGGCCCTTGATGGGGAAGGTGCGGGTTACGGCACCTGCGGCCAGCACCACGTCGTGGTAGGGCAACTCGAACGGTGCGCCGCCGTCGGCAGGGGCAATGACTGCCGTGCGGTTTTCGTGGTCAATGTTGGTCACGGAACCCTGGATGAGCTCAGTGCTCTTCAGGTGCATGCGGTGGGAGACAACCGCGTGGCGGGCCTCAATGTTGCCGCCGGCCACCTCGGGCAGGAACGGCTGGTACGTCATGTAGGGCAACGGATCAACGAGGGTGACGATGCCACCGGACTTCGCGATCTTCTTCTGCAGTTTAAGGGCCGTGTAAAAGCCGACGTAACCGCCGCCAACTACGAGGACGCGCGGTCGGGCTGAAAAGGTGGGTGTAATAGCCATATGACCATAATACCGCTCTTTGTGAAAACATTCACTAGCGTGTTACTTGAGGGCGTAACGGGTTCGAGCCATGACCCGCGGGTGTGCATTGATTTCCGCATTCGAACGGGCAGCAGTTGTTGATGTTGGGCAAACATCACCAATGCTGTACTTTCGACGGCGGGAGGGCGCGGGCGCGGCGGTCGGGCGCGGGGGCCGCGGGACGCCGTGGGAGGCGGCGGTCGGGCGCGGATGGGCCCACAACTCCGAGGGGCCCCAACCGAGGAACGAGGTTGGGGAGGAGTTGGGGACTAGTGCTTGTGGCCCGTTCTTTGCGGCCGTGCGTCACGCCTGCTGGGCAGCTCGTCATCCACGGAGTCCGCCGTGTCTGCGCCTGAGCCACCGTGCGAACCCTCACCGGCATGGGAGCCCCAGGCACCCACGCTGTTCCCAGCGCCGTCGGCGGCCTCCTCGGCCACCAGCCGGCGCCGGGCAAGCACCAGGTGCGTGCTGCCAGCGGCCACGATGATGGCGAACAGGCCCAGGGAACCCAGCACCAAGGCACGGGGCGCAGCACTTGACAGCGCTGCGGCCGGGGCGGCAACGGGGGCTGCGCGCTCGGACAAGGTTGCCTTGGGCTGGGGCACTGTGGTGGGCAGCTGGCCGTTGGCCGGTGGCACCACTGCGCCGCGCCGGTGCACGTGGATCCAATCGGCGATGCTGCCCAGCGGATTTTTGTCCTTGACCGGAACATCTGCGTTCAAGGCAGCATTGGCGTCGAGGATGCCATAGCCGTAGATGGCGTTGGGCATGCCCTCGCCCTTGGGCTTGGCGGTGGAAATGATGCGGTTGATGACCTGGGCGGCTGACATGTCAGGGTATTTGGACCTGATCAGGGCAGCCACGCCGGAGACGATGGGTGCGGCGCCGCTGGTGCCGTTCCACTGCGCGTAGCCGCCGCCTGGCAGGCCTCCCACCAGGTCCTCGGCCGGGGCGCTGACGCCGATGCTGATGCCCTGTGAGGAGGAGTCAACGCTGGCCGTGCCGTCCTTGTCCAAGCCGCCCACGGCCAGGATTCCCGGAATGGTGGCGGGGGCGCCCACTTGTTCGCTGCCGGATTTGCGGTTTCCGGCCGCTGCCACAATGACAACATCCTTGGCCTCGGCGTAGGCAAAAGCGTCGTCCCAGCTTTGCGGCCAGGATGTGGAGGTGCTGCCCAGGGACATGTTGATGACCTTGGCGCCTTGATCCACGGCCCACCGCACGGCGGCCGGAATCTGGTCGTCAATGCTCTTCCCTGATGGGTTTTCACTGCCCAACCAGACGGAAACGCTAAGCAGTTCGGCCTTGGGCGCCACCCCAATGACCCCGTCCGGACCCGCGCCGACGGTTTCCTTGGCTGGCGCCTTGCTGGACGGCTTGGCACTTTTTGCGGGCTTGGCGGACGCAGTGCTGGAGCTGTGCCCGCGCCCGGCCAGCATGGTGGCCACCAGCGTGCCGTGCTCGGTCTCGGACCCCACGCCTTTGCTGCCGTCGCCGGATCCTGCCCCGGAGATGTCGGTGCCGCCAACAACGACACCTGCGAGGTCCTTGTGGGTTTTGTCGATGCCGCTGTCGATGATGGCGATTTTCACACCTTCACCCTGCGACACCTCCCAGGCTTTCTCGATGCCCGATTGCTGCAACCAGTATTCCCGGTTGCGGATGTCGTCGGCCGATGCTGCCGGTGCCGCCACCAGGGCCAGGGAACCGGCCAGGGCAAGCGTCATGAACGCGGCAGCAAGGGAACGCAACCGTGGCACTAACTGCATAAAAATTCGTTTCCGTTGAGGGGCGGGGTCAGTTTCTAGCCGCACCAAGGGCAATTCCGTCAAGAATATCGTGCTCGCTGGTGGTTACCGATTCCAGGCTCCCGCCGTTGAGCCGCGCAACCCGGCGCAACACGGTGCGCCAGATCAGCGCACCGGCACCAATGACGTCCACCCGGCCGGGATGCATGAAGCCAAGTTCGGCCCGCCGGGCACGTGTCATGGCAAGCAGGTCCGAGGCTGCGGCGTCGATCTTCTCAAGAGGCACGACGGCGGCATGAATCACCTCGCTCTGGTAACTCGCCAACCCCAGCGCGTGGGCCGTGATGGTGGTGATGGAACCTGCCACGCCCACCACCTCATCAACGTTATCCAGCGCGACGGCGGCAACCACTTCATCAAGCTTTTCCTCGATGGCCTCCTGCGCGGCAGCAATTTCGGCAGCCGTGGGCGGGTCGCTTTGCAAGTACCTCTCGGTGAACCGCACGCAGCCCATGTCGGTGCTGAGCGCACCACTGACACCCTCGGAGTTGCCAATGACAAACTCGGTGCTGCCACCGCCAAGGTCCACCACAAGAATGTTGCGATGTGCAACGATGGGCAGGACGCTGGCCGCCCCGGCAAAGGACAGGCCCGCTTCCTCGGCACCGCTGACAACCTCGGGAGCCACACCAAGCCTGGCCTGGATCCCGGCCGCAAAAATGTCCCTGTTGCCGGCGTCGCGCGTTGCGCTGGTCGCCACAAAACGCACCCGTTCCGCTCCGTGGGCGGCAATCAAGGCCGCGTAGGCTTCCGTTGCGGCGAAGGTCCGCTCCAGCGCATCCTCGGCAAGCATGCCTGTCACATCCACGCCCTGTCCCAGCCGGACGACCCGCATTTCGCGGTGCACGTCTTGGAGGGCAACACCGCCGTGGGGCTCCTGAACCACGTCTGCAATGAGCAGGCGGATGGAGTTGGTTCCGCAGTCAATGGCGGCAACACGCATGGAATGGCCTTTCGGGAAGCGTTGGACGGCTGGCAAAGATGATGCCGTTACTGCTCGGAGTTGCCGGAATTGAGGGTGCCGGAATTGGCGGTGCCGGATTCAGAGTTGCCGGATTCAGTGGCTGGGGAAGCCTTGGCGGCAGCGTCGGCCTTGACCTGGTTCAGGTGCTTGACGTGCCGGCTCAGGTCCTTGTGCGGCACGGGCGCCTGGTTGTCCCAGGCCCCTTCGCAGTAGCAGCGCTCAGCCGTCCACCACTCGGCGACGGCGGCAAGTGCTTCGTCGCCCAGGGGGTTGACGCCGGGACCTGCAGCCAGCGCATGCCCGATCAGCACGTGCAGGCATTTGACGCGGGTGGGCATGCCGCCGGCGGAGATCCCCGCCGTCTCCGGAACGGGTCCGGTGCCGGCACGTTCACCAATTGCTTCACGGGCGGCAATATAGGCCTCATGGGCGTGCTGGTAGGCGGCCGCCAGCTCAGTGTCCGCCGCCAGCCTGTCGGTCATCTCGTTCATCAGCCCGGCGGCTTCCAACCGGGAGGCCGCCGCCGTGAGCACCGGATGCGTCAGGTAGTAAGTGGTGGGGAACGGGATGCCGTTGCTCAGCCGCGGGGCCGTGGCAGCCACCAGCGGATTGCCGCACACGCAGCGGGCCGGGATCTCCACGACGTCGCGCACGGGCCTGTTGAGTTGGCGGCTGAGGGTGTCCAGGTCCAGCGCAGAGGGGACGCGCCCGTCCGTGGCGGAGCTTTCTGTTGCGGGCACGAGGGGGGCCTTTCATGGAACTGATTCATTGCCGGCGGCTGTGATGGACACTTGCGCGCCGGTTGTCTTGGCATGGCTGTGGTGTTCAACCAACCATTTTAGCGTGTAGGAGTCCGCTCCAAGTATTTGGCTTCCGGCCTAGTGCTCACGGCACGGGTTTGGCCGTGGGAGCCGGAGCCTTGGGCGCGGCTGTTTCCGCGGACTTTTTCACGGCACCCCACAGGGCGTCAACCCAGGGTTCAACAGTAACTTCCGTGGCCTTCTTGGCCGTTGTGGCTTGTGCGGCAGCTGCCTTGGCGGCGTCCACGGAATCCTCGGACCCAACAACCCCGTCTGCACCGTAAACCCAGTAGCCCGTCTCCCCCGGCATGAGCATGCTCACCCTGTCCCGGGCCTGCTGCTTGATGTAGGCGGGGTCGTCCCAGCGCAGCAATTCCGCACCATAGGCGCTCTGCTGGGCCTCCTTGGCCGCAATGTCTTCCCGGAGTGCAGAAATTTCGGCCCGCTGCTCCAGGTAAGTGTGCACATTGGGGGCAAGGAGCACTGTGACAACGCCCATGGTCAGCCCCAAAACCAACAGGCGCCCGGAGAATCTGCGGGCAGGCACGGGGCTGTTGCCTGCGGTGTGGATGACACCGTCCTGCCGGCTGCGGCTAGTGGGTGCGGACGCGCGTTGCCGGGCTTGGGGCTCTGTTGGCCCGGGCGCAGCCTTGGCAGCCGAACCGCCGGGGCCGGTTTCCGGGGCCGTGCTGGAATCCGGATCCGCCGAGGGAGCCTTCTTCGATTTCGGGGCACCGCCCATGCCGGTGGTGAACTGTGCGTTGGGCACTGAGGGCCGTCTCGTGGCCATGCTTCTCCTAAATCTTGCCCAAAAAAGAACTGCTGCTGCCAGTCTAAACGCTGGGGAGAGCCTCGCCGGGAAGCCACCA
>JBDTQM010000188.1:0-7942 GCA_039932175.1 Specibacter sp. | reverse complement strand
GCGCGCTGAGCCGGGCAGCTCGTTGAGCTCCTCGGTGGACACGAAGTACCTATAAGCCAGGAACCGGAAAATGGTGCCCAGGACCAGGGCAATCACGCCGCCGGCAATGAAGTCGGCCGTGAATGATGTGAAGCCCAGAACGTAGCGGGAAACAACCCGGCAGGCCAGCACGATGCCAAGGCCCAGTCCGTTCATGACCAGGAACAAGGCAAACTCTTTCCAGACCAGTTCGGAGCGGAGGTGCCGAAACGTCCAGTAGCGGTTGGCAAACCAGGCGAACAAGGTGGCCGTGAGGGTGGACACCACGCGGGCCTTGATGGCGCCGTCCGACATGGGGCCGTGCCACAGAATTGTGTAGATTCCGTTGTCAATGATCCAGCCCAGGCCGCCCACCGAGCCACATTTCAGCGCCTCCCGCCACAGTAAAGCCGCCAGGTTCACGATCTTGTCGATGACGTGCAGGGGGCCTTCCTGTAGGACGAAGCACTTTAAGTTATGGATAACATTTGATGAGGGCATACCACTGCGGCGCTGTTCTATGCTTACGGTAGCTAAAAAGAATGCCAAGCTTTAGAATGTGCGCAAATATGCCACTATTGTTCGCCTTGTGACGTGGCTCATAGCTCGGGCAGGCGGGGAGTCGAGCCGCCGGAAGCAAAATTTCCGACAACCATGGGTTGGGATGGCAATGCGAAAGAACAAGGAAGCATCCGTGAAGCAGCAGGCGGCCAATAGCCGGCCACTGCTGGGTAGCCGGTTCAAGAACTGGCTTTTCAACGCCCCGGGGGTGGTGGACACGGCAGGCGTGGAGCAACTAGTGGCCCGCGCGGTGGCCCGGGCCCGGGTCCATGAACTCCAGGCGAACGCGGCGAAGCGAACGTCCCGGGACGGCCTCATGGAGGCGCAGGAAGTTCTAGGCACCCTGCGTGATTCTGCACCGGGGAAGGCCACCAGTTGGAGCGACCCGGAGCTGGAAAGCTACTTGTTCTGTGCCCGCGTGTTGGTGCAGGAGTCGCTGGGGATGACGCTCTTTGACACGCAGCTGCTGGCAGCTGCGAACATGCTGCGCGGAACCGTTGTGGAGATGGACACCGGGGAGGGAAAGACCTTGGTCGGGGCCTTGGTGTCCGGTGCCCACGCCGTGCGGGGAAGCCGCGTCCACGTCCTGACCGTCAATGACTATTTGGCCCGGCGCGATGCGGCCTGGATGGGCCCGTTTTTCGAGCTGCTGGGCGTTGGCGCCCAGTCCGTGAGCGCAGCAATGGAGCCGGCAGCCCGCCAACGGGCCTATCTGGCAAGCATTGTTTACGTCTCCGTCAACGAACTTGGTTTTGATGTGCTGCGGGAGCGAACCTGCACGGAACCGGAGCAGGCAGTCCTGCAACCGTTCGATGTCTGCATTGTGGATGAGATTGATTCCGTGTTGGTCGATGAAGCCACCCTCCCGCTGGTCCTGGCAGGCCGGGCTCGAAATGAGCTGGAAAGCGTTGACGTGGCCGGTTTTGTCAGCGGATTGCGGCCCGGGATTGACTACATCGTTGAAGCAGACAGGCGCAACGTATCCCTGACCGATGCGGGCCTGCACCGCGTTGAGGGGCGCTGGCCCGGCGTCGAGCTGTATTCGGCGGCAGGAACTCCGCTGTTTTCATCAATCAACGTGGCGCTTCACGCGCTGGTTCTTTTGCAGCGCGATGTTGACTACATTGTGCGCGACGGCAAGGCGGAAATTGTTTCCGATTCGCGCGGGCGGGTGGCGCATCTGCAGCGCTGGCCCGACGGCCTGCAGGCAGCTGTGGAAACCAAGGAAGGCCTGCACAAGACCGAACACGGCGAGGTCCTTGACCAATTGCTGGTGCGGGACCTGATCAAGAGTTTCGCCACCGTGACTGGCATGAGTGGCACGGCCGTTGCCGTCTCGGAGTACTTGCGCAGCAACTATGAGCTTGACGCGGGCCGCATCCCGTCCCACAAACCATGCATTCGTGCTGACCGCCCCGAGCAGATTTACGGTACGGCTGCCCAGCGTGATGCAGCGGTCATCGAGGCCGCAACGGCGGCCCATGCCACCGGCCAGCCCATCCTGATAGGCACCCACGACGTTGCCACCTCGGAGCGTTTCGCGGCTGACTTGGCGGCACGGGGCATTGACGTCCAGGTACTCAACGCCCGCAATGACAGCCTCGAGGCCCAGATTATTGCCCAGGCCGGCCGCAAGGCCATGGTCACCGTGTCCACTCAGATGGCGGGGCGCGGCACGGACATTGTGCTGGGCGGCACCGCGGCAACCGCTGAACAATTCAATGCTGCCGACCACGGCGACGTTGTTGCGTTGGGCGGGCTGCTGGTCATCATTGTGGGCCGCTTTTATTCGCCCCGCCTCGACGCCCAGCTGCGCGGCCGGGCCGGGCGACAGGGTGATCCCGGGGCCAGCGTGATCTTCTCCAGCATGGAGGATCCCGCGGCCAACGGGCAGGAGGCGCACGGCCTCCAGCTCAGTGATTCCGTGGCGCAGGACGCCGACGACGCCGGACTGGTCACCCGGGCAGGCGTGTCAAGACTCCTGGACAGGGCCCAGCGCCTGGCCGAGCAGGAACGCTTCACCACGCAGGAAAACTCGTGGAAGTACAACGAGCTGATTGCCTACCAGCGCCGGGTGGTCCTGTTCGAACGCGACAAAATCCTCAGCGATGACGATGCTGCCTGGGAGCTTTTGGAAAGCCTGGACGGCGGCCTGGAAGGCGAGCGCGACGGGGGTTCCGCGGGCGACGGCGCTGCCGTATTAGCGGAACTTCGCAGCGTCCTGGGTGAAGAAACGCTGGCAAAAACTTGCAGGGCCGTCATGCTTTTTGAGCTGGACGCCGCGTGGAGTGACCATTTGGCCCTGCTGTCGGAACAGCGCGCGGCCATCCACCTGCGGGCGCTGGGCCGGCAAAACCCCCTGGATGAGTTCCGGCGTGAAACCATCAGGGCCTTCGAAGGGTTCTTTGACGGCGTCAATGACAACGCCCTGGCCACGCTTGGGGCACTGAAGGTAACCGACGGCAGCGTTGACCTTGAAGCCGCCGGCATCCGCAGGGGCTCAACCACCTGGACCTACGTTGTGGATGAAAATCCGTTTGGCAGCCAAACCGACCAGATTGTGAAATGGCTGTTGAAGAAAATGGGCAAATAGCTTCCCTGACCCCAAGAGGCAGCGAATACTGGGAACTGTCAGCTCACCGAATCGCAGGAGGCCAAGCCCGTGGGCAAGCTCATCTACACCGCCATCACGTCCCTTGACGGATACGTCGCAGATGCTGCGGGCAATTTTGACTGGAGCACTCCTGACGCGGAGGTTCACGCTTTTGTCAACGACCTGGAGCGGCCCATTGGCACCTACCTCTGCGGCAGGGGCCTCTACGAGGTCATGAAGGTGTGGGAATCCTTGTACGGGCAGGACGGTCTCCCGCCGGAGATGGACGACTACGCCGCCGTGTGGCACCACGCCCAAAAGATCGTCTATTCAACAACCTTGAGTGAACCCAGCTCGGCAAACACCCGGATCGAGCAAAGCTTTGACCCGGCCGCCATTCGCAGGCTGAAGGCGGAAGCCGCGAAAGATCTATCAGTGGGCGGCGCCGAACTGGCCGGACAGGCACTCAAGGCAGGTCTGGTGGATGAGATTCACCTGTTGATCTCGCCAGTCATGGTGGGCGGCGGCAAGCGGGCGCTGCCCGAGGGTGCCGGCACCTCGCTGGAACTACTGGGACAGCGCACGTTTGGCAACGGCGTCGTCCACCTCCACTACCGCGTGAAAACCGGTTGACAAACCGCCCCCGCCGGGTGCATCAACAATCCCTTAAAGCTTCCATTTGTTGATGCGGTAGGAGTTGGCGAGCAATTCAAGCGTGCCGGGGTGCGCATCCCAATAACTCTTGTGGCCGCTGACGCCCATCCGCTGCGGGGTTCCCCACGGTGTCACGGAGAAAAGGTTGACCGCCTGGACGTCGTCCCCGGCAGCAGTTTTGCAGCTGAAGTTCACGACGACGGCGAGCCCGCGCCGAAACTCGCGGGTTTCCGGGGTGCTGGACCGGAAGTCGGAGGCGCATTTGTGCCCCACCAAATCCTTGGGCAGATCGGCGGCGGAGGTCTTGGCGAGCTTGTCCTGCGTGGCTGCGATGGCTGCCTTCACCGTGGCCGGATCGGTGCCGTACTTGCCCTCGTCGGTTTCTGCAAAGAAGGCAAAGGCCATGGAAATTCCGTCGGCATCCTTCTCCTCGGTGCCCTGGGCCACCTGCTGCATCGGCTTGCCCGTCTCCGGGTCCTTGGTAACGCCAAACGTGCCGTCGTAGCCCCATGACGACAGCCGCTGGAACGACGACTCACCCGTGACAAACTTCGCGAACAGGGAATCGCCGTCCGCCGGGACGGCGCTGGGACCGTCCAGATCATCCCATCCAGCGGGCAGCGCAACTGCACCGGCGGGCATTGCGTCCGTTGGCGAAGCTGCCGGTTCTGTCCGGGCCGGTTCCGCCGCAGCCGATGCCGTGCCCGACGCCGATTGGCCTGGATTCGCGGTGGGGCCGGGCCGGCCGTTGGCTGCAACGTTCGTCAAGGCCGGGATGACCCAGACAAACAGGGCGATCAGGGCGGCCACCACCACAACGGCAACCGCACCGAACACGATGGCCAAGGTCTTGCGGTTGGACGGTCCGGGCCGGGGTGCCGGGGCACCTGGTGCCGGGGAATGGACGGGCGGCTGGGGCGCCCCGTTGTAATTGCTGATAACAGACCCTTTCAAAGTTCTGGCGCCGCCGGGGATCCTTGGTTTTTCAGAATCTGGCCCTCATCCAAGGACCCGTGGTGCACGTGCGCCACTACAAAGGCTAACGGTTCACGCACGAAGGGTGGCTGCAGCCGGGATCACCGCGCCTGCATGCCCCACAACAGCCAGGCCGAGCACGCAGCCGAGCCGAAGATCACCACGGCAAAGCCGCTGAGCCAGATGAACGACGGCGCACCTGTTGACCGCGCCAGAATGTACGCGTCGGAGCTGGCGAGCTGGTTGCGGCGGCGTGTATGGACGGCTGCCACCTTGAAGAAGTCCCGCACCGAGCCAACACCCAGCGCAATGCCCAGGCCCAGCACCACATAGCTGACGGTCTGCTGATCGGCGAACACGACAAGCGACTGGGCCACAGCGGCGCTCACCAGGGCCACCATGATGCCGGTGAAATTGCGCAGAAAGATCAGGGCCAGCAGCAGCACCAAGGCGCCGATGGACGCTGCGGCCCCGGCCCAGCCGGCGGAAACGGACCACACCAGGGCGAGCCCCACCACGGCCGGGGCCGGGTAACCCCAGAATCCCGACCAGGTGGCACTGAAACCGCGCCGACCGCTGCTGACCAGCTGGCCGGAATGGTCCAGCCCGATCTTGAGCCCGTGCACCACCCGGCCCGTCATGAGTGCTGCAAAGGCGTGGCCCAGTTCATGCACAAAGGTCACGTACAGGCCAAACCAACGCCACGTGGCGCGCGGAATGCTCAGCACAATCGCGGCGGCCAGAATGCTGAGCAAAAGAGTGGTGGTAACGCTTGGCTGCTCGGTGCGGACAAAACCGGACAGCACGGCCTGCCACCAGGAATCGACGGCGGCAAGGGGCTGCTGGAGCTCAGTAGTCATTCAAGGAAGCTTATGCGAAGCGGCTGTGGATTCGCTGTTGGCGATGCTGTTGCCGGTGCCCCGCGGGGTTGACAACCCCGCCCCACCGCATGCCGGAGTGGAAATGTTCTGTCCCCTCTGTGAGGAAAACCATTGAAGACTTGGCTCGCCCCCGCATAACCTGCGCCGCAGCGATGCACGCCCTCTTTTAGGAGGCTCCGTGCGGCTCCCGGCGCGCTCAATGAAAAGTTGCCGAGGAGAACCATGGCGAACACCCACCCCATTTCGCTGTCCCACATTTCCTTTTCGTGGCCCAACGGCACAGGAAAAACAGCCCTGCTGCGCTTGATTGCCGGCGAACTGGCACCCACCGGCGGGACTGTTGTGACGGCGTCGTCCGTGGCATACCTGCCGCAAAAGCTGACCCTGCACACCGAAGCACACCGAACAAAGCGTCACGGGACTGCTGGGCCTGGGCGCCAAACGCTGCGCCCTGGTGCAGGTTCTGGCCGGCCGGGAAGAAAAGATGAGTGAGAATTTGGAGCTCATTGGTGACGACTGGGACCTTGAGGAGCGCGCCGTCGCACTCCTGGCCGGCTACGGGCTGCCCGTGACAGGCCCCGGGTTCCTGGACAGGACCGTGGGCACGCTCTCCGGCGGCGAAGCCATGATCATTGCCCTGGCCGGGTTGGAACTCGCGGCCAGACCCAGCACGCTGCTTGATGAACCCACCATCAATCTGGACCGGACAGCCCGCAGGCGGCTGTACCGGGCAGTGGAACGGTGGCGCGGCACGCTGGTGGCGGCCACGCACGAGCCGGCCCTGCTGGAACGGGTGGATGCCATCGCCGAGCTCCGCCCCGTCCGCGGCCGCGCCTGAGCGGGGGAACAGGTTGGGCTGATCCGCCACGGCGGCAACTGGGACAGCTACGTTGCAACGCTTGCGGCCGAGCGTGACACTGCCCAGCGCTTGGTCCGCGACGCCGGTGCCCGGCTGGCGGCGGAGAAGCGCCAGCGCATCGAGGCCGAGACTAAAATTGCCCGCCGCGCCAGGCACGGGCGCAAGACAGGGGAGAGCCTGCCCAAAATCCTTGCCAATGAGCTGCGCAAGCGGGCGCAGGAGTCGGCCGGGAAGATGCGCGGCCTCATGGGGAACCGCGAATCCGATGCCGCGGCCGCCCTGGCCGATGCCCGCGACGCCGTCCCCGCAGAGACCCGCATCCGCATCGACCTGCCGGATACGGCCGTCCCGCAGGGCCGCACGGTGCTTGACGCGCCGGCCTCGGCCGTTGATTTGGGGGTGGTGTACGACGACGGTGTGCAGCTTGCGCCCGATGCCCGGTTCACGCTGCGCGGACCCGAGAGGATCATGCTGACGGGTCCCAACGGGGTTGGCAAGACGACGCTTTTGGACAAGCTCGTGTCCCAGGCCTGTGTGCCTGTGGGGTACCTGCATCAACGGATTGGCAGCGATTCCTGGGCGGGGCTCGACGACTCCCGCTCCGTCATGGAGAACGTTCGTGCGGCGGCCCCGGAGGCAGCCCTGGCAGATGTTCGCGAGCAGCTGGCCCGTTTCCACTTCCGCGGCGGCCTGGTCGGCCAGGCGGTGGGGGAACTCTCCGGCGGTGAACGCTTCAGGGTGGCACTGGCCCGGATCTTGTTGGCCCGCCCCGCCCCGCAGCTGCTGCTCCTGGATGAGCCCACCAACAACCTGGACATGGTCTCCACCGAACAATTGCTGTCAGCGCTCGCCAATTACAAGGGTGCACTGATTGTGTCCAGCCATGACGAGGCCTTCCTGGCGGCCCTGGCGCCGGAACGCCACTGGGAACTCCGGCGGATGACGGCCGACGCCCAGACCCCGCTAGGCTGGCCAATGTGACCCAAAATTTTGAAACCCCGCGTCGTTTTGAGCTGACCCTGCGCAAGCCGTGGCTGGGGTGGTTCCCCAAGCCCACGGTGGTTGTCAATGGAATGGCCCAGCCAACACAGTGGGGAACCCGGAATTGGAAGGTTCCGGGGGACGGGGACGTAACAGTGGGCATTTTCCTGTTCAACAGGATGTGGAAGTTTGGCGGGGCCGAATTTGTTGTGGAACCAGGCAACTCGGGGCCCTTTGTATACTCGGCGCCGTGGCTGCCCTTCCTTTCCGGCAGGGTCCGCACCACGGGGTAAGCGGCACTGCATGAGCTGCATGAGCTGCACGAGCTGCATGAGCTGCACGGGGTAAGCGGCACTGCATGGGCGGCGCCGGACGGAAGATTCCGCGGCGGCCCACCTTGCCTCGGCGAGCAGTCCGCCC
>JBDTQM010000187.1:0-7949 GCA_039932175.1 Specibacter sp. | reverse complement strand
CATTTTTGTAAAGCAGCCCGTGGCTGCCCATCTGCTGGCCGTGGTCGGAGGTGAACACGACAAGGGTGTTCGCGGTCAACTCAAGCGCGTCGAGGGCGGACAGCAGCCGCCCCAGTTGAGTGTCGATGGCGCTGACCGCGGCGTAGTACAGCGGGGCAATGGCGGCCGCTTCCCGGCCCGTGCCCGAGTCCAGATCCACGTTGGGCCGGTTGAGCAACTCTGCGGGGGACAGTCTTGCATAGCTGGTGTCGTGGCCCTCCGGGAGTTGGTCGAAGGGCTGGTGCGGGGGATTCCAGGACACTGCCAGGGCAAATGGCGAAGCATCGGAATCTTCGGAAGCGGCGGAGCGCAGAAAGTCCAAAGCCACGTCCGTCTCATGGGCGGCCGACCAGCCGTGGACGTCCACCCGTTCATGCCGTTCGGCGTTGCCGGTCCAGTAATGGGGTGAGAGGTGGTCGTCGCAGCAACCGTAGGAATACCAAAAATCGAAGCCGTGGCGCCGGTCCAAGGGGGAGTACGCATCCCAATAGCGGCCATCCTCCAGGGGCCCGGTGCCGTGGAGCGCATCGGCCGGAATCGGTGCCTCCAAATGCCACTTGCCAATGTAACCGGTGGTGTATCCGGAATCCCTCAGCACGGCGGCCCACGAGGGGGCATCGGGGCGCAGCCCCACACCCCATTTCGCGGTCTCGGAGTTCACATTGTGAGTGACGCCGTTCGCGTCCGGATACTGTCCGCTCATCATCATCGCCCGGTGCGGGCTGCACACGGGGTAGTTGCTGACAGCGTTGGCCAAGGACACGCCGTCGAACGCCAGGGCATCCAAGAACGGGGTGCAAACGGGATCGCCGCCCGGTTCCAGGCACATGGCCCGGAACTGGTCGGCGATGACGAAAAGCAAATTTGGCTTCTTTGCCACGGTATCCCCTATTTGCCCATTCCCAGGGTCAGGCCCTCGGTCAGGCGGCGGCCCAACCATACGTAGATGATCAGCATGGGCAGGACCACGATGCACAGGCCGGCAAACAAGCCGCCCCAGTCGGCGCCGGAGTACGTCTGCTGCTGGACGAAGGAGATCAACGCAACGGGCAGGGTGTATTTCTCCGTGGACTGAATCAGTGTCAGTGCCAGGAGGGTCTCGTTCCAGTGTGCCACCACCTGCAGCACAAAGGCGGTCAGTATTCCGCCTTTGGCCAGCGGGAGCGTGACCTGGACAAAGGTGCGCAAGGCCGTTGCGCCGTCGAGCGCTGCCGCCTCCTCCATTTCAACGGGCAGGCTGCGGAAGAAAGCCGTCAGCAAGAACACTGTGAACGGCATGGACATGGCGATGTATATCAGGTTCAGGCCAACAAGGCTGTCCGTCAGATTCACCTTGTTCAGCATGACGAACAACGGGATGAGGATGACCTGTGCCGGGATGCCCAGGCCCAAGATGAAGTACAGGCTCAGCCCGCCCGTCAGGCGACTTTCCACCCGGGCAAGGTAGTACGCGGCAGGTGCGGCAATGGCAACGCAGACGAAGGATGAAACTGCCGTCGTCACCACTGAGTTGTAGGTGGCCGTGGCAAAGTCGCTCACGGTCCAGGCGCGAACAAAGTTGGACAAGTCGAAGGTGTCCGGCAAACCCCAGGGGTCGCCGAGGATGCTGCGGGTGTCGCGGAAGGACTGCAGCAGCATCCACAAGAGGATGCCGATGCTGATGGCCACAACGGCCCAGAGGAGGACAACCCCCACGGTGCGGAACATATTATGCTCTGCACGCATGGCCGGGCTGACGCCGTGGAAGTTTTTGCGACGGCGTAGGGCGGAGTTGGCCGGCGCCGGGGACTGGATATCTGTCTGGGTGCTCATGAAGGGTTCCTTAGAATTCAATGGCGTCGCGGCGCATGGCACGACGCAGCAACACAACCAGCACCGAGACCAGGGCCAAAGAAATGATGGCCGAGGCTGTGGCGGCGCCGTAGGCGGGTGTGGACTGGCCGGAGAAGGCTGTGACATAGGTGTACACGGCGGTGGTCCAGCTTTGCGTGGGCGGAATGCCGGCTCCGCTGCTGCCGCCAAAGACCCAAATGATTTCAAAGATCTTGACGGAGGAGATGGTCCAGAGCACGGCGCAGGTGCCAAAGACATCCCAGGTAAGGGGCAGGATCACATAGCGCAGCCGCTGAAAGGCGGTGGCTCCGGCCAGGGCGCAGTCCTCGTAAAAGTACGGGGGAATGCGGTCTACGCCGGCCATCAGGATGGTGGTGAAGTAACCGGTGGTGGTGGCCACGAGGGTCGCCATGATCAACGGGAAGATGTTTTCCTGGGCCAGCCAGGCTGGCGGCTCGGTGATGCCCAGTGGCTTGAGCAGGGTGTTGACCATGCCGCCCGGGTTGAAGATGAAGCCGGCCAGCACGCCAAAGACCAAGGCGTTGATCAGGTGTGGGAAGAAGATGACGTTGCGAACCACCTTTTTCCCGGCCATGTCGCGCAGCACCAGGGTCATGGCAAACGCCAGGATGAAGATCACGGCACCGACCACAAACAGCAGCAGCAAGGTGTTGCCGAAGGACTTCATGAACAGATCGTCCTTGAAAACCTTGACATAGTTTTCCAGGCCAACAAACGTCATCGGGCCGGAACCCGCCCAGACATGAAGACTGATCCATGCGGCGCCAATGGCCGGGACAATGAACAAGACGGTGTAAAAGATGAAAGCCGGGCCCACGAAGGGGATAAGGAGCTTGCGGCGTTGCCGGTCGATGCTGCTGCCGCCCTGCCCCGGCTTCGACTTTTTGACCGGAGCGGGGGCGGGTGAAGCCTTGGCAGCGTTGCGGCGCCCAATGGTGGTGGACATTAGCTGTTGTCCTTCCAGTAACCAATCTGTGCGGCCTTCATCTTGGCCACAAATTCTTCTGCCGTGAGCTTGCCCAGGAACAGTTCGTCGTCGATGGGCCAGAGGATCTTCTCCACATAGCCAGGGGCGGTCACGCCGTCATTTTGCAGGTAGACTTCCTCGGCGCTGTCCAGCGCCTTCTTCACGGATGCCATTTCAGGGGCTGTGGCGGCATCCTGGCGGACCGGCAGGACCTTTGCGTCGGTTCCGTAGGCGTCTTGGTATTTCTTGCCGAGCATGAACGTAGCCAACTCTTGGGCCAGTTTCGGGCTTTTGGCCTTTCTGGGGATGGCCCAGCCAACAAAGTCGGCTCGCACGGAGTCCGGCTGGCCGGCAACGGGCGGGAACGGGAAGGACGCAAACTTAAAGGCAGGGTCTGCGTAGGTGCTGGTCTCCGTGGGGATCCACGAACCGTTGAGGAGCAACTCGGCGTCGCCGGTGGCCCACACCTGCTGTTGTGCCGGCCACTTGCTGGCGTTGTAGCCCTTGATCAGGTAGTCGCCCCGGGCGATCTGCTCCACCTTCTTGGCTGCCGCCAGCACGGCCGGTTGGTCCCAGGCCGCCCCGGTCTTGTCCTCGGCGACCTTGGCGAAGGCCCCCGGGCCGTCAGAGCGCACCAGCGCGGTGGTGAACCACATGGAGTTATAGCCGGAAACGTCCCCATCGGCAGCCAGTGGAACCTTGCCCTCGGACTTGTACTTCTCCAGAAGGGCCATGAAGTCATCCCACGAGGCGGGAGGCGTGCTCTCGAGGTCCGGGTTCTTGGCGGCGTCGTACCAGAAGCCGTCGGAACTCAGACTGTATGGCAGCATCCAGGGGTTGCCGTCGGCATCCTTGATGTTGCTGACTTTGACGTACTTGGCCGGGATCAGCTCCGAAACCTTCTTGCCTTCGACGTCTGTGGCATAGGCATCCGTCAAGGGCAGGGCCTGCCCGGTGTCGCCGATGACGGGGGCGAGTTTGGCGTAGGGGCCGTCCACAATGTCCGGGACGTTGTTGGTGTTCAGTGCGGGGACGAGCTTTTGGACGTTGGAACGGCCCTGCCACTGCACCTTGACGGTGGCCCCGGTGGCCGCTTCGAAGTCCTTGATGGCCCCGGCGATGACCTTTTGCTGCGGTTCGCCCTCTTTCCACATGGACCAGTACGTCAATGTACCGCCCTCTTGTGAGGCCTGGGGGCTGCCGGCGCCCCCGCCGCAGGCCGTCAGGGCCAGTGAAGCGCCTGCAAGGACGGCCAAGGTCCGGGCAATTCTGGATTTTGTACTCATGGAACACACCTCGGGAAGTAGTTGTGTCGTGGCTCACGACTCCGTGACATGACTCAAACAGTTTTGAAAGAGAGGAATCAATGAGTACTTTCAAAGTACTTTTGGGAATTCCTTAAGGATGGTGCACGAACTCCCCGCGCCATCGTGGTTGACTGGCATCAGTGAAAGGATGATTCTGCCCATTGTGATTTAATTACACCTTTATTCATTACTTTTGTTTCTGGCAGGCTCATCCACAGGTGGGCTACGAGAAAGGGCACCGTGACACGAAAAACTGCAACCGGGCACATCCGTGACACCGATTCCAGGGACCTGAAGTTTCAGGTGCTGGCCGATGAGCTGCGTCGCGGAATCCTGGCAGGCACCTGGGCCGCGGGTGCCAAACTGCCCACCGAGGCGCAGCTTGCGGCTGAGACAGGGCTTTCCCTGACCACTGTGCGCAGGGCTTTTGATGAGCTGGTGCAGGCCGAAGTGGTGGTGCGCCGCCAGGGTGCCGGAAGTTTCGTGTCCGACCGCCAGCCGGTCCGGCGTCGTTCCCGTTTTACCGTGGGAGTCCTATTGCCGGACACGCAGCTGTACTACCCGCGGGTCCTGCAGGGCATCGAGGAGACGCTGTCCGCCCAGGGCGTGGGTCTGCAGCTGGCCACCTACAACTACCAGCCGGACCGGGAGGACTCCAGCATTGAGTTCCTGGTGGAGTCGGGCGTGGACGGGCTGATCCTGGTTCCCACCCTGAGCGGCATTGCTGATCCGCAGCAGCGAGTCAGTGAACTGACATCACTGAACGTGCCGGTGGTGCTGCTGGAGCGCAGCTTGATGGATCTGGGGCCGGGGGACCGCACCGAGCACGTGTGTTCGGATCACCAGGGTGGCGCGTACGATGCCGTCACCCACCTTGCGGAATTGGGTCACCAGAGCGTTGCGTTGCTGACGCGGGCCCAGACGCCCACGGAGCCGGCCATTGTGGCCGGCTATGAGCGTGCCGCGGCTGATCTGGGCTTTGCGCCGCTGGTCCTGCAGGCACTCAAGAAGGAATGGGAGGACGGTGCGGCCGAAGGTCTGCTGGCGCAGTTGCTGGCGGCCGGCGCCACCGCGGCGCTGGTGTTTGGTGACAGGGAAGCCACCTTGCTGGAGGCTGCCGCACGCCGGGGCGGTGTCAGGGTGCCGGAAGATTTGGCGTTGGTGTCTTACGACGACGAATTGGCGGACTTGGCTGAGGTGCCCCTGACGGCTGTGGCCCCGGCGAAGCATCGCATGGGGAGAATGGCCGCTGAAATTCTGCTGCGCCGCCTGGTGGAGGGCGATGATTGCCCCATCCACCAGGTGCGGTTGCGCCCGCGGCTTGTTGTGAGGGAATCGTGCGGGGCCAAAAGGCTGTCCGTGCAACACGAACAGGAATGAGTCAAGAAAATGAGATTGGGAATTATTGGGGCAGGAGCGGTTGCCGGCTTGCATGCGCACGGTGCAGCCGTGCTTGACGGGATTGAACTGAGCGCCGTCTGCGATCTTCGCCGGGACGTGGCTGCCGCCGTGGCAGCACCGTGGGATGCGCAGGTGTTTACCGACTATCGGGCCATGCTGGCTGCCGGGGTGGTTGATGCCGTGGTGATTAACACCCCGCACAGCCTGCACAAGGACATGGTGCTCGCCGCGGCCTCCCATGGAGTGCACGTCCTGGTGGAGAAGCCCATGGCCACCACCTTGGCCGACTGCCGCCTCATGGAACAGGCGTGCGCCGATGCGGGCGTGGTCATGGTGGTGGGGATGATCCAGCACTTCATGGCCGAGAAGCTGGCGCTGCAGGAGGCACTGGCCACGGGCGCGTTGGGTCGGGTGCTGATGATTCACGACTACCGCAGCACCGACTACCGCCCCGGTGCCCGCCCCGACTGGTTCCTTGACAAGGAGATTGCCGGGGGAGGGGCGCTCATCAACATTGGCGCACACTGCCTGGACAGAGACCTGTGGCTGGGTGGGGCCCGGGCCGTGCAGATCAACGCCACCACGCTGAACCGGTTTGATGCGCCCGTGGAAACCGACGGCGCCATGGAGCTCAGGCTTGCCAACGGCGTTGAGGTGCGCATCTCCATCGTCTCGGATACCCCTGAACACATCGACGAGATGCTGGTGGTGTGCGAATTCGGCACCGTGACCGTTGACCCGCGCAAGGGGACCTTCATGGAGATCGACGGGACGCGCACACAGCTGCACACCACGACGAGCGAGGACATCCAAAACGCTTTCACCGCGCAGCTGGCCGATTTTTCGGCCGCCGTTGGGGGCGCTGCGCCCCATGTGAGCGGGGAGCATGCCAAGCACGTAGTGGAGCTGGTGCTGGCTGCCTACCGATCGGCCGAGGAAGGGGCGCCCGTGCGGCTGGATGGTGTGCAGGCGTTCAGCAGTGCCCGGGGCTGAGACCCCCTCCGCGTCAGGATGGTTGTGTGCGCCCATATGCCCAGCTTCAGTGAAGGAATGAGGCTTTGGGTTATCTCGAAGTCTCCCGATGGTACGGGTTGGTCGAAATATGTTCGGCATAATCTGGTCGTTGCTTTGACTCTTATGCTTCCCGGGAAAGGAAGGACGGGGATCATGAGTGATCCATGAAGCGTCTCGATCCGAGGGCTGGTTGTCTGTGAGGGTTCTGCACCTGCCATTGCCGAACTCTCTGAAGCAAGTGCACCCGTTCCTGCTCCGGCGCGTAGCTGGGTCTGATGGTGATTTCGCTACCTTCCGGGTCCACGAGGTCACATCCTTTCTCCTGCTGCGCAGCATTGAGGAGTCCGTGGGATCGGTCAAGGTTGCGGCGACAGCTTTGGGAGTATTGCCACAGCGGATGTTCCTGACCCGCATCACGCACTCACCCTGGGTTGATGCTGTGCCTGCTGTGCCATGGTCCCTGGGGGCAATGGCGACTGGGGGCTGTCGCCATTGTCAGGGAATCCATGGCGGGATTCTCGTGCCCGCCTGCCGGAATTGCTCTCAGCGTGCCGGACCCCGCAACCCAGCGCGACAAGCCAGTGCAACGAGCACTGGCTTGTCGCGCTGGCGAAAGCCTACCGCCACAGTGACAGGCAGTGGCCGGCACGCAATGTGTAGATCAGGCCGGAAAGCGTGAGTGAGAATGGAACGATCGGCAGACTGGGTACGCCCCATGACGCTGTCTTCGCCTCCAAACAGTTGTTGCACTGCCGGAAGGGATTCGAAGCACTGCCGGCATTCCACAGTTTCAAGCAGGCTCGGGAAATTGTGGGCGTTCCCTGGTGACTTAGGCGCCACCTAGTCTGGTGGTGATAAGGCGGGCGGTCTGCGAGCAGACCTCGCCCAAGGTCTGCAACCGTTCGGGGGACACCCGGAAACGTGGGGCTGGGATCAGCACCGCCGCCACCAGGTTGCCTCGGTGGTCGTACACGGGCGCGGCCACCCCCACCTCATCCATCGACGATTCACCATAGTTGGTGGCAAAACCTCGTGTGGCGGCATCCTTGAGCCGGAGCAGGTACGCCTCCAGGCCGGCCTCGTCCATGCCGGCATAGGTGATGGTGCCGTCCAGGATCAGGGCCCGCACGCGTTCTTCGGGCTCCTCGGCGAGGAACACCTGCACGGAAGCACTCATGGCGTCCTGGTAACGCGCCCCCAGCGGGGCGGTGTGTTTTACTTGTTGCGGGCTGGCAATTTGTTCCACGCACATGCTTTCGCGGCCGTTCCACACCATGAGCGCACTGGTTTCGGTGGTCAGTTCGGTCAGACGGTGCAGAAGTGGATAGGCCACGCGCCGTTCTTCGAGTTCGGCCAAGAGCGGCCCT
>JBDTQM010000186.1:0-8058 GCA_039932175.1 Specibacter sp. | reverse complement strand
GCCGCCGGTTCGGCTACAGCGCCAGCCGGTGCACGGTTGCCGCTCCCCGAACCTCAAAACGGGATGTGGCCGTGGGGTAGGCACGCACCGTGCGTGCGGTGCCGCCGCCAGCGAAGATTTCCACCAGCGAGCCGTCCACCAGGATGCGCCCGGCCGGAAGCGCCGCAACCACCGTTTCAGCCCCGCCGTCCACCAGGAGCAGCTCCACGGCTCCGTCCGCCAGCACCTCAAAGGCCCGGACGTCCGCCGGCACGCCGAAGGTTCCGGCGCCGTCGGACATAACGGCTGCGCGGAGCGTGTCCACCTCAGCCACGGGTTCCGAGCGCAGCGCACCGTCCCGGAAGGAAAGCACGCGCGCGTAGGTGAGCACGCCGGCCCAGCCCGAGGCGAGAATGTCGGCGTCGTTCCTTGACTTTTCCCAGCTCCAGGCCCACATGAGCGTGCGCGGCTCGGCGGTCGTGCCCGCCACAACCTGGGGGGCGTAAAAGTCGGTTCCGTCGTCGATCAGACCCCCGCCGGTGGGCAGGAATTTCAGCCCGGCCCCTCCTTCGCTGAGTTCGCCCGTCAGGTAGGTGACACGGTCCATTGAGTGGTCGTCGCGGTTCCACAGCGAGAGCATGAGCACCCACTGGCCGTCGATCTCGAACAGCTGCGGGCATTCCCAAATCTGCGCCGGCGCCCATTCCCGGGCCGTTCCGGAACCGCCCGTGATCAGGGGACCCAAGTACTCCCACCGGGTCATGGTCAGGCAGCGGTAGAGCAGGATGACGGGGGTTCCGTCCTTGTAGCCGGCGCCCTGGATGGCGTACTGGCTGCCGTTGAAGGTGAACAGGAACGGGTCCCGGACATCACCGATGCCCGGCTCCTCCGGCATGCCGGCGATGCCCTGCTGCTCCTGCTGCCACTCGATGAGCGTGCTGTCGGAGGTGGCCGTCATGACCTGGGAGTCGTGCTCGGTTTCGGCAATGCCTGTGTAGTAGGCGGTGGGCACGTCCCCGTCCAGGACGATGACGCCGGACCAGGCGCCGACCGCGTCCGCGGCACCGTGGCGCGGGAACAAAGCGATGGGCTGCTGCGTCCAGCGGACCAGGTCCGTGGAGGTGGCGTGGCCCCAGTGCACGTTGCCGTGGGTGGGGGCGTCCGGGTTGAACTGGAAGAACACGTGGTAGACGCCGTCCACGTAAATGCAGCCATTGGGGTCGTTAATCCAGCCCATGTCCGGGCGGCCGTGCAGTGCCGGGAAGGCGGGGTCCATGGTGCTCACTTGTGCTGCTCCTTGGTGTTGTTGTGCTTGAACGTCGGTGATGGTCATTTGTTGATGCCCGCAGTGAGGCCCTCGCGCAGGTAGCGCTGGCCGAACAGGAAGACGAACAGTGCCGGGATCATGGAAAGCACCACGCCGGCCAAGACCGTGGCCACTGAACCGGTGCCCATGTTGCCCTGGAGCGAGACCAGGCCCAGGGGCATGGTGAAGTTTTCCTCGCTGATGGTCATGATGAGCGGGCGAAAGAACTCGTTCCAGTGGAAGTTGAAGGCAAGGATCCCCACAATGGCGAGCCCCGGCCACGCCAGGGGCATGTAGACGGAACGGAAGGTGCGCAGGGGGGATGCGCCGTCGATCGCGGCGGCCTCGGCCAGCTCACCGGGCAAGCCGATGAAGAACTGGCGCATCAGGAAGGTGCCAAATGCCGTCGGAATGGCCGGCAGGATCAGGGCCAGCAGGGTGTCCGAAAGTCCCATGCCGCGGATCAGCATGAAGACCGGGACAATGGTGACCTGCATGGGGACCATCATGGTGGCCAGAACAATGCTGAAGAGCACGCCGCGGCCCTTGAAGTCGATGCGGGCAAACACGTAGCCGGCGAGCGCTGCGGTGAACATCTGGCCCGCGGCGATGATGCCCGTGACGAGCGCGGAGTTCCAGATCAGCAGCCACATGTTCACCTGCTTGAACACATCGGCGTACGAGCTGAAGTCCAGGCCGCCGGAGAATAGGGAACCGCCGCTGCCCAATGATTCGGTGGGCGGGCGCATGGACGTCATGACGGTCCATACCACGGGGCCCAGGGTCAGGAACGTTGCGACGACGAGGATGGCTGCGCGGCCGGCGGTGCGGCCCGAGACGCGGATTTTCTTGCGGGACGTGGGGGTGCGGCCCGGTGCGGAACTGCTTTCTTTCACGGAAATGGTGGTCATGGCACTGTCCTAGTTGTAGTGCACGAAGCGTCGTGATAGGCGGAATTGGATGGCGGTGACGGCCATGATCAGCAGCGTCAGCACAATGCCGATGGCAAAGGCCCGGCCAAAGTCCAGCTGTTTGAAGGCTGTCTCGTAAATGACCATGACGGCTGTGCGCGTGGAGTCCCCGGGGCCGCCACGGGTGATGACGTACGGCTGGTCAAAGATTTGCAGGGCGGAAATGATCGCCATGACACTGGCCACCAGCAGGGTGGGGCTGAGCAGGGGAAGCGTGATGTTCTTGAACTGCTTCCAGCCGGTGGCGCCGTCAATGGAGGAAGCCTCATACATTTCCACGGGGATGGAGCTTAGCCCGCCGATGAGGAGCAGGAACGTGAAGCCAAAGTTCTGCCACACGTAGACCAGGATGATGACTACCATGGCGCCGGCCTGTGAGGTCAGCCATGGGACGGCGGGAACACCCACCACGGCAAGGACCTGGTTGACCAGGCCAAAGTTCTGGTTGAACAGGTAGCTCATGATGATGGACACGCTGGAGGCCGAGAGTACCAGTGGGAAGAAGAAGGCCGAGCGGAAGAAGGTGCGCAGCCAGCCGGGCATCTTGGACTGGACCAGCACGGCCAAACCAATGGAGGCTGCCAGCTGCAGGGTCACCGCAACCACCACGAAGCCCATGGTGTTCAGGAATGCCGTTCTGACAGTGGGATCCGCGCCGATGGCCACGAAATTGTCCACCCCCACAAATTCCGGGGCGTTGATAATGTCCCAGCGGAAGAAGGCCAGGGTCAGGGAGGCCACGATGGGGATCAGCGTGAAGATGGCAATGCCGATGACGGTCGGCGCCAGGAACAATGCGGCGAGCCCCTTGGAGCCCTTGTCCCTGCCGGCACCCATGCCCGCCTTCTTGGCCCTATTGGCGACCGGCGGCGTGGCCGCTCGGCGGGGCTGCTTCATGGTGGTGGACATTAGACCCTCCTCAGAGCCAACTCAAGGTCACGCTGGAGCGTGGAAAGTGCGGGACGGACATTGGCGGCGGAGCCGGTCACGGCACCAAGGACATTTTTGATCAATGCACTTTCGACGGCGGCCTGCTGCGGCGGGGCGGGGATGGGGCCGGAACTGGGGAACTTGTCCAGCGTGTCGTAGAAGACCTGCCAGTGGGCCGGACCTTTGCCCGAATACAGGGCCTCGTTCACCATGGAACGCCGGGTGGGCGTGGTGTTCGGATTGGGGATTGCCAGTTCCATGGCCTCCTTGGAGGCGCAAAACTTGATCCATTCCCAGGCCTCGTCCTTGCGGGTGGAGGTCTTCATGATGGCGTAGCCGGCTGCACCAAATTGGTGTCGCTGCGTCCGCCACTTGGGGAAGAATTGGACATCAAAGTCGTTCTCGCCCATGCCCGCCTCGTGCAGGCCCTCGACCCAGTAGCCGCCGGCAGGCGTGGTGCCAATGAGGCCGGAGGCGAACTGGGCCACCAGCTCATTGCCGCCGCCCTGGGCCGGGCTGGTGCCCAGACCCTCGGAGACCAGGGTACGCAGGAATTCAAAGCTCTCCGCCACCCGGGGGTCCTCTGCATTGGGTTCCAGCCATTGGTACCCGCCGGAACGCATGCCGCGGGTGGGGTCCTTGGCGTAGAAGGAATCCCAGAACCAGCCCCCTCCCGTGCTGCGGGTTTCCTTCAGGAAGCTGGTGTCATTGACGTACAGCCACGGCACCACGCCACCGAAGAGTCTGTTGGTCCAGTAGTACGGGACAAACTGCTTGCCGCCGGTCTTCTTCATGGCCGTCAGCGAGTCATAGAAGTCGTCGTGGGTCCAGTTGTCCCCCGGGCGGGCCAGTCCCGCCTTGTCAAAGGCACCGGTGTTCATGTACATGTTGGCGCTGTTGAAATCCAGCGGAAGCTGGAACAGGCTGCCCTGGTACATGAAGGCCTCAACCAGCGACGGATGCACATCGTCGAAGTAGTCCTGCACGTCCGACTTGTCCCGTTTAACGAAGGCGTCCAGCGGTTCGGCCAGGCGTTCGGCGAACAGCTGCGCACCCTCCGTGGCCACGAGCACCACGTCCGGGGAGGTGCCTGCGGCAACCATGGTCAGAATCTTCGCAAAGAAATCGCCCCAGTCGGCGCCCTGGATGGCCTGGATCCTGACCTTGATGTTGGGGTGGGCGGCCGAGAACGCCTTGACCAAGTTGGCGCGGCTCTCAGCGTCCTGGGCATTGCCAAGGATGGCAACATTGAGCGAGTCCGTTCCCCGCCCGGGAATGTCCGCTCCTGTCAGTCGGGGCCAACTTGCCCCAGCGGCACCGACGGCGCCAACGCCGAGCAAACTCAGCATGACCCGTCTTGATACGTCACTCATGTTGCCTCCTTGCAACTACCTAACTCGTGTTAGGAAGCATGTCAGACGCACCTAACGCGTGTCAAGTATGAGGGGTGTCACATTTTCCCTGGTCGCCACAACGAGCCACTGGGACGGCGAGGCAAAAGGGCACGGGGCGCGAGTCAATGGGGCACGGGCAAAGGAAAGGCCCGCCCTCCACGCCTCAAGGCGTCAAGGGCGGGCCAGCCGTGTGGAAACGCTAGCCAAACACGGGATTCCACGAGCCCAGCATTGCGGCGGCGGCCACCGACACGGCAGCTATGAGCAACCCGCTGCCTACAACCCACACGTCATGCCTGGCAAAGGTGGATTCACGGGCCCAGGTTCGTGGTCCCGCACCGAAGCCCTTGGCCTCCATGGTGACGGCCAGTCGTGAGGCCCGCCGCACGGCCTGCACCAGCAACGCCATGGCCTGGCCCAGCTGCGCCTTGACGCCGCGGAACAGCCCAGGCTCACCGCCCACGCCGCGGGCACGGCGCGCCATGCCAAGGGTTTGCCATTCGGCCACCAGCAACCCCACGAGCCGCATGGCCGCCAACGCCCCGAGAACAAAGCGATGCGGCAGGCGCAGCTTTTGGGCCAGGGCATCGGCCAGGTCCGTCGGATCAGTGGAGGCCAGCACAATGATGCCCGGCAGGGCGATGGCCATGCCACGCAGGGCGATGGCCACGCCAGCCTCCAGGGACCCGCTGGTGAAGGTCACTGGCCCCACAGCGAGCAACAATTCACCCGTTTTAGGAGCCAGCAGGGCTGTCCCGTAGCCGCCCACAACGGCCGCCAACAGGATGGGCCACCCCCGCAGCAACAGCATGCGGGCGCTCAACCCGGCCAACGGCAGCAGCGCGCATTCAAGCACCAGGGCCACTGTTGCCGAAACCCAGTCCACGCTGACAAGCAGCACTAGGGTGATGGCCATGCCTGCGCCCAGCTTCGCCAATGGGTTGGCACGGGCCAACCACGCCGTTGAGCGGGGCGTGGCGATGATGTCAACGCTCATCGGTTCATCACCGTCGTCGCTGGAAGCGAGGAGGCGTCATGAGACTCAATCTCAACGGGGGCGCCCAGCACCAGTTGTTCCCCGCCCAGCACGGCACTGAAAGCTGAATCGTGCGTCACGGACACCACGGCTGTACCGGCATCAAGCAGCTCGGTCAGCAGGGATGCCAGCTCAGCCCAGGTATTGGCATCCTGGCCAAACGTTGGCTCGTCCAGCACCAGGACCTGCGGACTGGCCGCCAGCACCGTTGCCACGGACAGCCGCCGCTTTTCACCGCCAGAGAGCGTGAAGGGGTTGGCATGGGCCAAATGCTCCAGCCGCAACCGCGTCAACAAATCATCCACCGACTCACCGCCGCGGCCCAGCAGCTTCGGCGCAAAAAACAGCTCCTCGCGGACACTGCCGGCCACGAATTGGTGCTCGGGTTCCTGAAACACTGTGCCGATCCGGCTGATCAGCTGGCGCCCGCGCCACTTGAGCGGCGCAGTTCCAGCCCCGCGGGCCAACGCCGGCGTGGCCAACAACTGCCCGCCCGCGGGTGCCAGCAGGCCCGCCAAGGTCAGCGCCAACGTTGATTTTCCCGCCCCGTTGGGGCCCGTCACGCTCAGTGCCTGCCCGGCAATAATGCGCACGGAGGGCACCACGGCCACCGGTTCCACCGGGTGCCGGCGCCGTCCCTTGCTGCGGGAGACGGCAAGGGCGGCCGCCTCCAACAAAAGTTTGTTCCCGGCGTCGTACGTAGCTGCCGAAGTTCTGGGCCGGACCGCCGGAACATAGCCCGGCAGCCAAATCCCGGCGGCCGTCAGCAGGTCCCGGCTCTGCGCCAACACGGCAGCCGGCGGGCCGTCAAACAAAACCCCGCCGGGTTCGCCCAGGGCGGCGGGGGCCAGCACCACAATCCTGTCCACAACCTCCAGCCACACGGACACCCTGTGCTCGACCACCACCAACGTCGCGCCGCTTTCATCCAGGCTGCGGCGCACGGCATCGCGCACCTCCACCACGCCGGCAGGATCCAGATTGGCCGTGGGCTCATCCAGCAACAGCAGTCCGGGGCGCATGGCCAGCATGCCGGCCAGGCCCAGACGCTGCTTTTGCCCGCCGGACAGGGCCGAACTGGGGTGGTCAAGCGGCAGTCTCAACCCCACGGACTCCAGGGACGCCGACACCCGGCGCCAGATTTCATCGCGCGGGACGGCAAGGTTTTCGGCACCAAAGGCAACGTCGTCACCAATGCGCGACAGCACCACCTGGGCGTCGGGGTCCTGCTGCATGAGACCTGCCCGGCCGCGCGATTCCGCGACCGGCCGGCCGTCAATGCGGAGCTCACCAAATTCATTGGCGTCCTCGTCATCGCCCAACACCCCGGCCAGGGCGTGCAGGAATGTTGACTTGCCGGCGCCCGATGGGCCCAGCAGCAATACCCGCTCGCCCGGGGCAATTTCCAGGTCCAAGTCATGTACGGCCTTGTTGGCACGGCCCGAATGCTGCCAGCCCCAGCCCGTGGCACTGATCCGCGCCGGAGTGGTTCCCCCGGTCTGCGCGGAACCCATGCCTAGACCGCTCGTTCGCTCGCGGCGTTGCGCGAGGGCAGATTGGCCAGGGCGCCCGTGCGTCCCAGTCCGCGCACGGCCAACCAAGACACCAATCCGGCAATGACGGCTCCGGAGATCATGGCCAGAACCACGTAGACGAGCTTCCATTCCATGGCCCAGGCGACGTTCCAGACCAGGGAGTCGTTGATGCCCATGGCCAGGCCCGCCAGCGCTCCGGCCAGCAGGGCCACGGGCAGGGTGAACTTGCGGTAGCGGAACAGTGCGAAGCCCAGTTCAGCACCCAGCCCCTGGACCAGTCCCGAGAGCAGCACGGTGAAGCCAAAGTGGGTGCCAAGCAGGCCCTCCACGGCGGCGGCAATCAGTTCGCAGTAAAGCGCTGCGCCGGGTTTGCGGATCACCAGGCCACCCAGGACACCGGCGATCAACCAGCCGCCGCCGTACAGTGCGCCAATGGGCGGGAAAGCGACGGTGAAGGCGCTGATCAGGCCGTAACCGGCGGACCACAGCCAGAAGATGACTCCCACGGCAACGCCCAGAACGGACACCACCACAATGTCGACGACGCGCCACGTGGTCTTGCGTGCTGCGGGGTTGCTTTGATTGCTTTGCGCGGCGTTTTCGCTCGCGATTGACTTGCTCATGGTTCCTCCTTCGCAGGAGGGGCAGCCAGCGGACTTTCCGCGCAGCCGAAGAGAACTCGACTCCCTTCGCCGGTACTAGCCGGAGCAGGTTCGAGGGTCTGCGGCGAACCGCACTCTCAGCGCCGGTACCCAAGGCGGGTAGACGCTCCCCTGTCGTGTTTGAATTGCGGATTCAGTTTACCCCCGGGCGCATCCCGGACACTAATATTTCCTCGTGACCGGACGTAATGCGCCGGTTCACGGGCACTCCGCCTTCCGCCTTCCGCCGAGGTAGCCGGTTGGCG
>JBDTQM010000185.1:0-8116 GCA_039932175.1 Specibacter sp. | reverse complement strand
GTCGTTGCCATGGCTGGTGGCGGCACGATGCCTTCAGGGCCTGGGCAGCGCTGCGGTGATGCCGCTGGGCCTTGCGCTGTTGCGCTTCACCTATCCGCGTCGATCGCTGGGTCAGGCCATCGCATGGAACGCGTTGGCTGTCGCAGGCGCTTCAGCGGCCGGGCCGGCCGTCGGCGCCGGCTTGCTGTCGGTCGCGAGCTGGCCGTGGCTGTTCGCGGTGAACTTGCCGGTCGGCGCGCTTGTACTGGCCGCCTGCACCAAGTTGCCGCATCCGCAACCCACCGGGCATCGCGTCGACGCCGCAAGCATCGCGCTCAACGCGAGCATGTTCGCCGCCTTTGTGCTGGGGTGCGATGGGCTGCCATCGTCTCCGTGGTACGGAAGTGCACTGCTCGGCGTGTCGGCCGGCGCCCTGGTTCTGCTGGTACGGCGCGAGATGCCGAAGGCGGCGCCGTTGATCCCGCTGGATCTTCTGCGGGTGCCATCGTTTCGGGTATCGATCGTTGCGTCGGTGTGCTGCTTCACCGGGCAGATGATCGGCTTCGTGGCGTTACCGTTCTACTTCCAGCATGAGCTGGGCCTGAGCGCGATGGCTACCGGTCTGTTGTTGACACCGTGGCCCCTGGCGGTCATGGTGGCCGATTGTGTCCCCGTGGTGCTGGTTGGTGAAAACTCCGGCGGCGCTCCTGTCCTGGCTGTTGCCCATGCCGGCCGGCCCGGGGTGGAACGCGGCGTGGTGGCTGCCGTTGTTGCCCGCATGCGGGACGCTGGTGCCAAGGGGATCGAAGCATGGCTTGGCCCCAGCATTTGCGGGCAGTGCTATGAGGTGCCCGAAGCCATGCGGGCCGCCGTGGCCGCCGTGGTTCCGGAAGCCTACGCCACCACCTCCTGGCACACGCCAGCCCTTGACCTGCCTGCTGCCGTGCTGGCGCAGCTTGCCGCCGACGGGGTGCAGGCCCACCCTGCCGGCGTGTGCACCCTGGAAGACCTGCGGTTCTTCTCCCACCGCCGTGCCGTTCGGGACGGCGAAGCTGAGGGACGCTTCATCGGCTTTGTCACCGCTGTCTCCACTGTCACCGCGGACCTGAGCGAAACAATCGGAAAGCAGTCCCAGTATGACCGGCCATGACCCCCGTACCGCTCAACTTGCCCAGCGCCTGGCCGTTGTCCAGCAACGCGTCGGTGCGGCCGTTGACGCCCGCAACGCCGCGGACCCACATGGCGCCCCTGCGGGGGACCCCACGCTGATTGTGGTGACCAAGTTCCATCCGGCCGAGGACGTGCTGCGCCTCCGCGGCCTGGGTGTGCTGGACGTGGGTGAAAACCGGGACCAGGAGGCCGCGGCAAAAGCTGCCCGGGTGGGCGACCCGGCACTCCGTTGGCATTTCATTGGGCAACTTCAGAAGAACAAAGCCAAATCCGTGGCGGCCTACGCCCATTCCGTCCACTCCATAGACAGGGCCTCATTGGTCAACGCCTTGGGCAACGCCATGGTGCAGGCGCAGGATGCCACCGGCAGGGCCCCCCTGGAGTGCTTCCTGCAAGTTGAACTGTCCTCCGCCTACCCGGCACTGACCGGACCCGGCAGCGATGCCAACAGCGGCAGGGGAGGGCTCGCGCCGTCGAACATGGCGGCCCTGGCTGACCTCGTCGCCGCCACGCCCGGCCTGACACTTGCGGGATTGATGGCCGTGGCGCCCCTGGGGGTAGCCCCCGAGCCGGCCTTCGAGCTGCTCTCACGGCTTTCGGCCGGGCTCGCAACGCAACATCCACAAGCCACGGGGATTTCCGCCGGCATGAGCCACGATCTTGAGGTAGCAATAGCAGCAGGGGCAACACACCTGCGTGTCGGTTCCGATATACTCGGCCCCCGCCCAGTGGTGCTGTAGCGTTTTGAGTGTTGAAAACACCTGGATTGGCGCACACCCTCCCTGCGGAGGAAAGCGGGCTCAGGCGTTCAAATGTTTTAGTGTTTTCCAGACAAATGAGGAGCTACCATGGCTGGCGCTATGCGCAAGACAATGATCTTTCTTGGGCTCGCCGACGGTGACGAGCACTATGACGCTGAGCATGCGCCGTCTTTACCCAAAGACGAAGAGTATGCCGAGGCCTATGAGCGCGAACCGGCTCCCGCCCCGGCTGCCGTAGCTGAAACGCCCGCACCCAAGGCAGGCGACGACGAATACCGTGCTCCGGTGACCCCCATCAAACGTGCCGCATCAAACCGGGAAGAGGCTGTTAGCTTGCGCCAGATCACCACCGTTCATCCTCGCTCTTACAATGACGCGAAGATCATTGGCGAGAGCTTCCGCGACGGCATCCCCGTCATCATGAACGTCACAGACATGGGCGAGGCAGACGCCAAGCGCCTGGTCGATTTCTCGGCCGGCCTGGTCTTCGGCCTGCGCGGGTCCATAGAGCGGGTCACCAACAAGGTGTTCCTGCTCTCACCCTCATACATCGAAGTCCTGGGCGACGACAAGAAGCTCTCCGACACGCAGGCAAGCTTCTTCAACCAGAGCTAAATCGCTGCATACCCAACTTTTTTTCACGGCCCGGGCACCAAGTGCCCGGGCCGTGCGTTGTTTGCAGTGCAGGATAAATGCTTGACGTGCCCCAGGCTGCCGCCCAGGCCGGCTGGGGCCGCCGTGGTTTATTCTTAGAGTCAAGCATCCGGTTTTTCTCAACCTAGGGATTGTGTGCACACCCGTGTCAATTGTTTTCGTTCTTCTGTACTTGTTGCTGCTGCTGTACTTTCTTACGCTTTTGTTACGCATGGTGTTCGATTGGATACAGGTGTTTGCCCGTGACTGGCGGCCCAAAGGGGCGGCGCTGGTGGGTGCATCGGTGGTCTACCGGCTGACGGATCCGCCCCTGCGCAAGCTCCGGGCCCTCATTCCGCCGCTGCGGATCGGCTCCGTGGCGCTGGACATTGGCTTCATATTGTTGCTCGTCGGCGTGGGCATTGGGATGAGTGTCACAAAGAGTTTTGTCAATTAGCGCCGCGTCGTTAGTTTTCACGCACGAAAAGTTATATTGTAAAAAGCGATAGACCCCCAGTACAGATCGCTAGATTTGTATTCGGTACCGTAGTCGGCAAGGTTTCGGCCGGTTCCGGACTCACTAAGACCAATGAGGTGACTAGATGGCGCTTACGCCAGAAGACGTTGTCAACAAACGGTTCCAGCCGACCAAGTTCCGTGAAGGCTATGACCAGGACGAAGTCGACGATTTTCTAGACGAAATCGTCGTAGAGCTTCGCCGCTTGCATCAAGAGAACGACGAACTGCGCAAGCAGCTCGCCGATGGCTCATCAAACACCGCAGCAGCTCCGGCGAAGGCAGCACCGCTGCTCGCCAAGGCTCCTGAGGTAGTGGCGGACGCCGCTCCTGTTGAGCCCGAAGTCAAGAAGCCTGTCGTTGAGAAGGCCGCGGTTGTTGAGGAAGTTGTAGTAGCTGCGCCAGCGCCGGCCGCCAACCCCACCTCGACCGAGACTGCATCAGGTGTCATTGCCTTGGCCCAGCGCCTGCACGACGAATACGTCGGTGCCGGCATGGAACAGCGCGACAAGATCATTGCCGAAGCACAGATCGAGGCCAGCACCCTGGTCAACGATGCCCAGGAGAAGAGCCGCAAGACGCTCGGTGCCCTGGAGCAGCAGCGTTCAGTGCTCGAACGCAAGGTTGAGCAGTTGCGCAGCTTCGAACGCGACTACCGTTCACGCCTGAAGACCTACATTGAAGGTCAGCTGCGTGATTTGGATGCCCGCGGTTCGGTGGCAGCACCGGATTTCACTGAGAGCAACCCAGATTCTTAAATCGCAAAACTAAAAGCCGGTGGATCAAGGAAACTTGATCCACCGGCTTTTAGTTTGTTAACGCCCCCGGCGCCGGCACCTGCACCTGGGCCGGGCCGGCCGCGAAGCAACCTATGATTGAATCGAATCCCTTTGTCCAAGAACAAATGAAAGCATCATGAGCGAGAACTCTTTGCCTGGCCAGGCGGCCGCCCCCAAACCCTTCCGTCGATCCGTGTGGTTGTTGTGGCTCGGCGTTGCCGCCTTTGCTTATGTTTGCGACCAGCTGACCAAGTGGTGGGTCAGCTCCACCATGGAAATCGGTGAGAAAACCCCGGTGATTCCGGGCGTGCTGCAGTGGTACCACATCCTCAATTCAGGGGCTGCCTTCTCCATCGGGGAAAACTTCACCTGGGTTTTCAGCATCATCATGGCAGCCGTCGCGGTGATCATCATTGTCCTGTTCCGCCGCATCTCCTCCATCTGGTGGGCCATCGGCCTGGGCCTGGTCCTGGGCGGCGCCCTGGGCAACCTCACCGACAGGCTGTTCCGCCCGCCGTCGTTCGGCATGGGCCATGTCGTTGACTTCATCTCATTCCCCAACTTCGCCATCTTCAACATGGCCGACATGGCTGTGGTGGGCGGCGTCATCGCCATCTGCGTCCTCACCCTGTTGGGCATTGGCATGGACGGTTCCCGACACACCGGGGCGGACACTGCCACCGACGCTGATACATCAACAGCTGCCGACACTACCGAGAACCAGGGCAAGGGTGCCACAAATGACTGAAACTTTTAGCGTCCCCGAAGACGTTGCCGGACGCCGGGCCGACGCCGGACTGGCAGCCCTGCTGGGCATCTCCCGTTCCGCCGCGGCGCTGCTGTGCGCCGAAGGCAACGTGCGCCAGGACGGTGCGGTGCTGGGCAAGAGCGAGAAGTTCAAGGCCGGTGCCAGCATCCAGGTGACCATCCCCGAGCGCCGCGATCCCTTGGAAGTGGTGGTGGAGCCCGTTGAGGGCCTGAACATTTTGCTCGACGACGATGAGTTTGTTGTTGTCGACAAGCCTGTGGGCGTGGCCGCCCACCCGTCCCCGGGCTGGGTTGGCCCCACCGTTGTGGGCGGGCTGGCCGCGGCCGGCTTCCGCATCTCAACGTCGGGCGCGCCGGAGCGCGTGGGCATTGTGCACCGCCTCGATGTTGGCACCTCCGGTGCCATGGTGGTGGCCAAGACCGAGCACGCCTACACGGTGCTCAAGGCGGCCTTTAGGGAACGCACGGTGGAAAAGGTCTACCACGCGGTGGTCCAGGGCCTGCCCGACCCCCTCAGCGGCACCATTGACGCACCCATCGGCAGGCATCCGGGCTACGACTGGCGCTTTGCCGTGATCGAGGACGGCCGGCCCTCCATCACCCACTATGAGGTGCTGGAAGCGTTCGGCAAGGCATCCCTGGTGGAGGTGCATTTGGAAACTGGGCGGACCCACCAGATTCGCGTGCATTTCTCGGCGCTGCGGCACCCCTGTGCCGGGGATCTCACCTACGGCGCCGACCCGAGGCTGGCCGCAGAACTGGGCCTGACCCGGCAATGGCTGCACGCCCACAAACTGGGCTTCACGCACCCGTCGTCGGGGGAGCCGGTCATGGTCACCAGCCCCTACCCCCAGGACTTGAACTATGCCCTGGACCACTTGCGCGGCGAACACTGATCCCCACGCCCTCCCCGAGTCCAGCCGCTGGCGCGTCTGAACCCCGGGCCCCTCGGGCGCGTGGGCCCATCCACGCCCTCCCCGAGTCCAGCCGCTGGCGCGTCTGAACCCCGGGCCCCTCGGGCGCGTGGGCCCATCCACGCACGATTGAGCATCGCAGCACACACCGCCCCGACGCACGCGTCGGGGCGGTGTTGCATTTTTGCGCCGTAGAATGGTTCGGTGGCTAGCTCATCGACTGACAGTTTTGTCCATCTCCATACGCACACCGAATACTCCATGCTGGACGGTGCTGCGCGCCTGACCGAGCTGTTTGACGAGGCCAAGCGCCTGGAAATGCCGGCACTGGCCACAACAGACCATGGCTATCTGTTCGGCGCCTTCGACTTTTGGAAAAAGGCCACCGACGCCGGCATCAAGCCGATCATAGGGGTAGAAGCGTATGTCACCCCGGGCACCGCCCGCACCGACAAGACCAGGGTCAAGTGGCGCACGGATGAGAGCCAGCGCAAGGACGACGTCTCCGGCGGTGGCTTCTACACGCACATGACGCTGCTCAGCTACAACAACCAGGGCATGCGCAACTTGTTCAGGGCATCCTCCCTGGGCTCCTTGGATTCGCCCATGGGCAAATACCCGCGCTTGGACCGGGAACTGCTCAATCAGTACCACTCGGGGCTCATCGCCACCACCGGCTGCCCCTCCGGGGAGGTCCAGACCAGGCTCCGCCTGGGCCAGTACAACGAGGCCAAGGCTGCGGCGTCGGAGTTCCAGGACATCTTCGGCAAGGAGAACTACTTCTGCGAGCTCATGGACCACGGCCTGGACATTGAGCGCCGCGTCACCAAGGACCTGCTGCGCCTGGCCCGGGAACTGGAAATCCCGCTGGTTGCCACCAACGATCTCCACTACACGCACGAACATGACGCCAAGGCCCATGAGGCCCTGCTGGCCCTGCAGTCGGCGTCGACCCTGACCGAACCCACGTACGACCAGGGCGGCAAGCGCTTCGCCTTCAGCGGCAGCGGCTATTACCTGAAGTCTGCGGCGGAAATGCGCCAGCTGTTCTCGGAGCTGCCCGAGGCCTGTGACAACACGCTGTTGATTGCCGAGCGCTGCGACGTTTCCTTCAACACCAATGCCAACTACATGCCTAAATTCCCGTGCCCGCCGGGTGAGGACGAGACCTCCTGGCTGGTCAAGGAAGTGGACACGGGACTGCGGTACAGGTACCCGGGCGGAATCCCGGACGCCGTGCGCAAGCAGGCGGACTACGAGCTTGATGTCATCATCAAGATGGGCTTCCCCGGCTACTTCCTGGTGGTGGCCGACTTCATCAACTGGTCCAAGGACCACGGCATCCGTGTTGGTCCCGGGCGTGGTTCCGGAGCCGGTTCCATGGTGGCCTACGCCATGCGCATCACCGACCTTGACCCGCTGCGTCACGGGCTCATCTTTGAGCGTTTCCTGAACCCGGAACGTGTCTCCATGCCCGACTTTGACGTGGACTTCGATGATAGGCGCCGGCACGAGGTCATCAAGTATGTGACGGAAAAGTACGGTGACGAACGTGTTGCCATGATCGTCACCTATGGCAGCATCAAGACCAAGCAGGCGTTGAAGGACTCCTCGCGCGTCCTAGGGCACCCCTTCAGCATGGGTGAAATGCTGACCAAGGCGCTGCCGCCGGCCGTCATGGCCAAGGACATCCTGCTCAATGACATTGAAAACCCCGAGGCCAAGCGTTATGGCGAGGCGGCGGATTTCCGCAACCTGATCAACACCGACCCCGAAGCGGCCAAGGTCTTTGAACTGTCCAAGGGCCTTGAAGGGCTCAAACGCCAGTGGGGCGTGCACGCGGCCGGCGTGATCATGAGTTCGGATCCCATCATTGATGTCATCCCGATCATGCGCCGCATCCAGGACGGGCAGGTCATCACCCAGTTCGACTACCCCACCAGTGAAGGCCTTGGCCTGATCAAGATGGACTTTTTGGGGTTGCGCAACCTCACCATCATCACCGACGCCCTGGAGAACATTAAAGCCAACAAGGGCTTTGAGCTTGACCTTGAGGGTTTGGAGTACGACGACGCCGCCTCCTACGAGCTCATGGCCCGCGGTGACACCTTGGGTGTTTTCCAGCTCGACGGCGGACCTATGCGGTCGCTGCTCAAGCTCATGCGCCCCGACAACTTTGAAGACATCTCCGCCGTCCTGGCCCTGTACCGGCCCGGCCCCATGGGTGCCGATTCGCACACCAACTATGCCCTGCGCAAGAACGGGCTCCAGCCCATCACCCCCATCCACCCCACCCTGGAAGAGCCCTTGGCGGACATTCTTGGCGGCACCTATGGGTTGATCGTGTACCAGGAGCAGGTCATGTCCATCGCGCAGAAGTTGGCCGGCTACTCCCTCGGCCGCGCCGACATCCTGCGCCGGGCCATGGGCAAGAAAAAGAAATCCGAACTGGACAAGCAGTACGCGGGCTTCCACCAGGGCATGATCGACAATGGCTACACCGACGAAGCCGTCAAGACCCTCTGGGACATCCTGCTGCCGTTCTCCGACTACGCCTTCAACAAGGCGCACTCGGCGGCGTACGGGCTGGTGTCGT
>JBDTQM010000184.1:0-8126 GCA_039932175.1 Specibacter sp. | reverse complement strand
CAGTCGATGTCATGGTCTAAGCCTAGCGGCCGAGGGGCCACAAATGAGCGCAGCGAGTTTGGGGAGGGCGCGACGGCGCTAGCGGCCGGGGGGCCACAAGCGTGGGCCCAAGGCCGCGAGGGACCCGCCGCGAGCGTGCGAGCGGGCGGCAACTGGCCTCGGTGATGGAGGCCGCCTTGTGGCGCCCGCTGGCGGGGAGGAATGCGGAGCTAGCGGGTCTTGTTCGCCAGCTTGAAGTTTTTCTTCTCCGTGAAGAAGGCGGCGGCCGGACCGGTGAAACACAGGACCATGGCGCCCATGCCGAGCAGCACCTGCAAGATGACGGCGACTCCGCCGGGCATGGTCATGCCCAAGAGCTGCGAAAGAGAGACCACGGCCAGGACGGCTCCTGTGATCCGCGCCCAGCCCATGCCCTTCCTGAGGAACAGGCCAATCAGAACGTACAGGACCACCGACACCACGGCCATGGCGATGATGGTGCCAGTGGACACCAGGACGGCCACATCCACCATGTCGGCGGTGACATTCTGAATCTTTTGGGCCTCCATCTGCTCAATGAACCTGGTGCGGAATGCGGCGGAGCTGGCCTCAAAAACACCCAAGACGGCGGCCATGACCTGCAGCACGGCTGCCCCCAGAAGCATCAAGAAGATGGTGTTCATGATGGGCGGGGCGGTGGGCGCCTCCGCCGCCACTAAGGGTTCGGGTACTGGGTTGTAGCGCGGCATTTCTGTCATGGTTGGCATCCTGTTCTTCTCAAGTTCGACGGCGTCAAGCGTCAGGTCTTGATGTGATCCTAACCGGAAACGCGGCCAAAAAGGATGATCCTTTGGGACGATATTGGCCGCCAGCCCCGCACAAACGCAGGAAACTAAATGGTGTAGTGGACGCCCGCCACGGCCGCGGCAACATCGCCGAAATATACTTCCTTGGCCTCGGCCACAACAGTGTTGGTGTCGGTCCAGACAGGGATGTGGGTCAACAGGAGGCGCTTCACATTGGCACGGGCCGCCGCTTCGCCGGCGCGCTTGCCGGTGAGGTGTACGTCCTTGATGGCGTCGTCGCGGCCCTCTTCAAAGGCTGCCTCGCACAGGAAGAAGTTGGCGTCCCGGGCGGCATCTTCCAAGCCCTGGCAGCTGTCGGTGTCCCCCGAATAGGTCATGACGGCGGTGCGGTCCAGGCCTGTGCCGTCGTACTCGGTGACTTCAACGCGCAGCGCATAAGCCTCGGGGACGGGGTGGTTCACGGCAAAGGGGGTCACCTTGAACGGTCCCACCGTGACGGCTTCGCGCTCGCGCCAATTCTGGAAATCAAATTCCTCATGCATGCCCGGATCCAGCTCAAGTCCGTAGGCGGTGGCCAGCCTGTCAGCCGTTTCAGCCGGGCCCCACACGGGGATGCGGTCGCGGTTCCAGCCGTTGGGGCTCCACCGGACCGCCACGTGCAGGCCGCACAGGTCCATGCAGTGGTCGGGGTGGAGGTGGCTGAGAAAGATTGCGTCGATGTCTTCCAGATCCATGTACTTTTGCGCGGCACCGAGGGCCCCGCTGCCCAGGTCGATCAGCACGCGCCAGGGCCTCACGCCGTCGTGCGCTGTCAGCAGGTAGCAGGACGCGGGCGACGCCGGACCGGGGAATGACCCGCTGCATCCAACAATCGTCAACTTCATGTGTGCTCCCCCGCAACTGTTCCCGGACTAGCCAGTCTGCCCATCGAATCCTCCAAAACAAAATTGGAGACGTGTGTGACTGCCGGGCCGCCAGCGTTCCTGCGCGCTGCGGCGAGCATGTCGGGGGTGATGCGGGCCAGCGAACCGGTGGGGTAGTGGGCCGCCACGTGGCTGACTTGTTCCACGCCGCGCACTTCCGGGCCCAGGAACCGCCTGGCCAGCACGCCGAAGCTGGCGGCGTCGCCGGTGGACAGGAAATTGTGGGTGGGCGGCTGCTCGGACACGCGTTCAAGGTCGTGGCTGACCAGGGCCTTGTACACGTCCTTGGCGGTTTCCTCGGCGCTGGAAACCAGTGTGACGGAGTCCCCCATGACATAGGAGATGACGCCCGTGAGTAGCGGGTAGTGCGTGCAGCCCAGGACCAGGGTGTCCACCTGGGCCGCCTTCAGTGGTGCCAGGTATTCCTCGGCGGTGGTGAGCAGCTCGGCACCTGCCGTGATGCCCGATTCCACAAAGCGCACAAAATCCGGGCAGGCCACGGACGTGATACTCAAATCGGGGGCGGCTGCAAAGGTGTCCTCGTAGGCGCGTGAACCAACGGTTGCCACGGTGCCTATGACGCCAACCCTGCCGCTGCGGGTGGCTGCCACGGCGCGCCGCACGGCCGGCTGGATCACTTCAATGACGGGGATCCCGTAACGGGCCGTGTAGCGTTCCCGGGCATCCCGCAGCACGGCTGCCGAGGCTGAATTGCAGGCAATGACCAGCAGCTTGACACCTGAGTCAACCAGTTCATCCATGACGCCCAGCGCATTGGCACGGACTTCGGCAATGGGCAGCGGACCGTAGGGGCCGTTCGCCGTGTCGCCGACATACATGATCGATTCGTTGGGTAGCTGGTCTATCACTGCCCGTGCAACGGTCAGTCCACCCACACCCGAATCAAAAATGCCGATGGCCCGTTGGGACACTTGGCCCTGCTGCCCGTTGGCACCAGCGCCGGATGTTGGGGCTGTTCTTGGTTGTGTGCTCATGATCGTTCCAACACTAGTGCTTTTGCCGGCCCCGCTGCTGCGATTGCGGCCAAAAACACAGCTACTTTGTGCGCTGCAAGGTTGCCAGCATGGCCTGGACCAGGCTCTCCTGGAGCCAGGAGACAAAGTTGTAGACCAGGCTGAGGTAGCTGTCCACGTCCTCGGCGTCACCCCAGTCCTGCACCTGGTGGACGCGCTCGGCGTCCTCCTCGTCACGGATTTCCAGCCGCTCGGCCAACACCAGGCGGATGTCGTTCAGGGCCATGGCCCACAATTTTGCGGCCTCCGGATCCAGCACCAGCTTCTCGGAGTCCAGGGCCATGGAGGCGGCGCGCAGGGCACCAATCTTGGTTTCCCGCAGCGAGCGTTCGGTGAGCTGGCGGAACTCCAGGGCTGCGTCGTCGTCGTCCCGCACGGCATTGGGCAGCAGGCGCAACAGTGCGGGATCGGCCGGCACGCTCACGTCCATGTCGAGGCCGATCAAGGCGGCCAGCGGGTCCTCGTGCGCCGGGGTGTCGGGCTCCAGCATGGTGATGATGTCGGCAAAAAGTTTGCGCAGGAGATCGCGTTCGGCGGGCTCCAGGTAGCCGGTGATGCCGCGGCGCCCGGCGGAGAAGGCCTTAGCCACGGTTGCCGCCCTTCTGAACCGTCGCCCACAAGCCGAATCCGTGCATGGCAACGGCGTGTGCTTCCATTTTTTCCTTTGCCCCGTGGGCCACGGCGGACTTGCCCTCCGTGTGGACTTGCAGCATTAGTTTTGCCGCCTTTGCCTCTGAATAGCCAAAATAACTTTGGAAGACGTAACTGACATAGCTCATCAAATTAACCGGGTCGTTCCACACGATTAATTCCCACGGGATGTCCGGGGAGATGAGTTCGCTGGTTGAGACTTCCCGGTCTGTTTCCGGGGCTGTGCTGACACTCATGTGTCCATTCTAGTGTTGCCGCACTAAAGTAAATTCCGTGACTACGCCATCAAACTGGGGCCACCCCCGCACTTCATTGTTTACGGATCACTATGAGCTGACAATGCTGCAGGCAGCGCTGCACTCCGGCGCCGCACACCGAAGGAGCGTGTTCGAGGCCTTTGCCCGGCGCCTGCCCGACGGCCGCCGCTACGGCGTTGTGGGCGGCACGGGGCGTTTGCTGGAAGGCTTGGAGCACTTCCGGTTCGGCCCCGACGAGCTGAATTTCCTGGCCAACAACAACGTTGTCAACGACGAAACGCTGGCCTGGCTCGCCGATTTCAAGTTCTCAGGGGACGTCTACGGTTATGCAGAGGGCGAACTTTACTTCCCCAATTCCCCCATTCTGACCATTGAATCCAGCTTTGCCGAAGCCTGCATCCTGGAAACCTATGTGCTCTCGGTGCTCAACCACGACTCCGCCATCGCCTCCGCCGCCTCCCGCATGATCGGTGCTGCCGGGTCCCGCCCCTGCATTGAGATGGGTTCGCGGCGCACGCAGGAGGAATCCGCCGTGGCCGCATCCCGGGCAGCCGTGATTGCCGGTTTCCACAGCACGTCCAACCTGGAGTGCGGCTTGCGCTACGGCGTCCTGACCCAGGGCACGGCCGCCCATTCCTTCACCCTGCTGCACGATTCCGAGGAGGAGGCCTTCCGGGCCCAGATCGGTTCCATGGGCGCCGGCACCACGCTGCTGGTTGACACGTACGACGTCGAAGCGGCCGTCCGCAAGGCTGTCGCCATAGCGGGCCCCGCCCTGGGCGGCGTCAGGCTGGATTCTGGCGACCTGCTCGCCCAGGCGCGCGACGTCCGGGCCTTGCTGGATTCCCTCGGCAACACGAACACCCGCATCACCGTGACCAGCGACCTGGACGAGTTCGCCATCGCCGCCCTGGCTGCAGCCCCCGTGGACTCCTACGGGGTCGGAACCTCCCTGGTGACGGGGTCAGGCGCCCCCACGGCCTCCATGGTCTACAAACTGGTCTCCCGCGAGGGTGACGACGGCGAGTTTGTCTCCGTGGCCAAGTCCGCCAAGAACAAGGCCAGCGTGGGCGGACGAAAGTACGCCATGCGCCGCCTCAATGGCGCGGGAACTGCCACAGCGGAAATTGTTGGCATTGGCCGTGAACCGGCCGCCGACAGCAACGACAGGGCGCTGCTGGCCAAGTTCATGATCGACGGCGTGCTCACGCCCGGGTGGACGGGCGCCGAGGGCGTGGTGCGTGCCACCGCCCGCCACGCAGCATCCATGGCTGAATTGCCGGGAGCCGCCCGCCGGCTCCAGCGCGGGGATCCCGTGATCCCCACCGAATACGAACAAGCACTGACCGCAAAGAACTAAAAGGAGTTACTCATGGCCAAGGCCCTGATTATTGTTGATGTCCAGAATGATTTTTGCGAAGGCGGCTCGCTTCCCGTGACCGGCGGGGCCGATCTTGCCGGCGAGATCACTGAACTGATTGCCGACGCACCCGACTTTGACTTCATTGTTGCCACCCAGGACTGGCATGTGGATCCTGGCAGCCACTTCTCGGCTGACCCCGACTTCCGCACCAGCTGGCCCGTGCACTGCGTGGCCGGTTCCAAGGGTGCCGCCCTGCACCGCAATTTGGACACCGAAGACATCGACGCGTACTTCCGCAAGGGCAAATTCGACGCCGCCTACTCGGGCTTTGACGGCCTGCTCGCCCCCGAGGACGAGGTTGCCGTGGGCGAACGCGAAGCCCACGAGTCCGCCGATGAGGACGCCGAGTCCCCCCTGAGCCTGGATGACTGGCTGCGCGAGAACGACGTCGAGGACGTGGTCATCGTGGGCCTCGCCACCGACCACTGTGTCCGCGCCACCGCCCTGGATGCCGTCAACGCTGGCTACAACACCACTGTGCTGCGCGGCTACGTGGCAGGCGTGGACGAGGACGCCAGCGAAGAAGCCCTGACGGAACTCGAAGACGCAGGCGTGGAGGTCAAATAGTCCCCAAGCCCTCCCAAGCTCGGCGCGGGCCCCCCGGGCGCGTGGGCCCACCCCACTGAAGGCGCGCCGAATGGGCCGTTATTTGCGGCCGATGAACCAGTCCTGGAGCTTCTTCATCCGCATCTGCAGCTGGGATTCGTTGGCCTGGGCCACGGCCGGACCACCACAGATGCGGCGCAGTTCGCTGTGGACCATGCCGTGCGGCATCCCGGACCGGGCGCTCCAGGCGGAGACGTTTTTGGCCAGCTCGTTGCGCAGGTCCATGAGCATCCTGTGGTCAATCATGGGCGGCGCCTCGGGCTCCGCTGCGGGAGCCTTCTTGCGGCGGCGTGTTTGCTGGTCTGCCTGGCGTTGGCGCAGCAGCACGCCCATCTGGTCGGCGTCGAGCAGTCCGGGAATGCCCAGGAAGTCCATTTCGTCGTCGCTGCCGATGGCGCCGCCGGTGCCGAACTCGCCGCCGTCGAACAGGACACGGTCAAAGGACGCCTGCGATTCCAGGGCCTCAAACTTGAACTTCTCCATGGTGTCGGAGGCCTTTTCCTCACGGTTGGCCTCCTCCATCTCGGCGTCTTCTTCGATGAAGCCGTCCGGGTCCTTGTCCGGGCGGTCCAAGGCGTGGTCGCGTTCAAGCTCCAGCTGGTTGGCCAGTTCCATCAGGTTCGGCACGGAGGGCAGGAAGATCGACGCCGTTTCCCCCCTCTTTCGGGCACGCACAAAGCGGCCCACGGCCTGGGCAAAGAACAAGGGCGTGGCAGTGGAGGTCGCGTAGACGCCAACGGCAAGACGCGGCACGTCAACGCCTTCGGACACCATGCGCACAGCCACCATCCAGCGCTTGTCCCCGGCGGAAAAAGCGTCGATCTTATCCGATGCCTTGGCGTCGTCGGACAAAATGACCGTGGGGGAATCCCCCGTGATTTTCTTGAGCTGGTCGGCGTAGGCGCGGGCGTCCTCATGGTCGGTCGCAATGACCAGCCCGCCAGCGTCTGGCACTGCACGGCGGACCTCGGTCAGGCGCCTGTCCGCAGCAGCCAGCACGGCCGGGATCCACTCCCCCGCCGGGTTCAGCGCCGTTCGCCAGGCCTGGGAGGTGACATCCTTGGTGACTGCCTCGCCCAGCGTGGCAGCCATTTCCTCACCGGCACTCGTCCGCCAGCGCATCTGGCCCGAGTAGGCCATGAACATGACGGGGCGGACCACGTGGTCCTTGAGCGCTTCGCCGTAGCCGTAGGTGTAGTCGGCCTTGGAGCGGCGGATGCCGTCACGGTCCTGCGCATATTCCACAAAGGGAATCGCGGCCGTGTCGGAACGGAACGGCGTTCCTGTCAGGGCCAGGCGGCGCGACGCCGGGTCAAAGGCCTCGCGGATGCCGTCGCCCCAGCTCAGCGCGTCGCCGCCATGGTGGATCTCATCCATGATGACAAGGGTCCGCGCGGCCTCGGTCTTGGCCCGGTGCAGCATGGGCTTGCTGGCCACCTGCGCGTAGGTCACGGCAACGCCAACAAATCCCTTGCCGTGGCGGCCGTCGGCATTCTTGAAATTCGGGTCGATCGCAATTCCGACCTTCGCCGCCGCATCCGCCCACTGGCGCTTGAGGTGGTCGGTGGGGGTGACGATGGTGACCCTGTTGATGGTCCCGCGAGCCATGAGCTCGGTGGCAATGTGCAGGGCGAAGGTGGTTTTGCCGGCGCCCGGTGTTGCCACGGCCAGGAAGTCCTTGGGGTTCTGCGAAAAGTACTTCTCCATGGCTTCGCTCTGCCAGGCCCGGAGTTTTTGGGCTGTTCCCCAGGCGGCACGCTCGGGGTAGGCCGGAGGCAGCGACGGGCCACCAAACAATGTTTCCGTCACGAATTCTCCGCCATCCTTGTCACTTCTTGTCTATGCTCCGCGCCCGGAGCCGGGCACGGTAAAACAACGGCCGCGGGGCCGCAGTCAATCGTTGGGGGAGGTGGACCCAGGCTACTTCTTGGGTTCCTTGGGGCCTTTGCCCTTGCCGCCCTCGGGCTTCAAGCCGTCGTAAATGGCCTTGCAGTCAGGGCATACCGGGAACTTGTGCGGATCCCGGCCGGGGGTCCAAACCTTGCCGCACAGGGCCACCACGGGATCGCCTGTCATGGCCGATTCCATGATCTTTTCCTTGCGCACATAGTGCGAGAACCGCTCGCTGTCGCCGGGTTCTACTTCCTGGCGCAATTCCTGGCGCTCGATCACGGCGGTGGAACCACCACTGCGCTCAGGATTTCCCATGGGCTGGTTTTCGAAGGGGTCTGGAGGCAAACTCATAAAACCATTCTAGCGGCTTCGCGATCACGACTCACCGAGGCCACCGCCGAATTGAGATTTCTGCGGACCACCCGCGGCCACCCCAGCGGGGGGATCACGCAGCAAGTGCGATAGCGTCGCCGATTATCCAGCCATTGCTGCGATAGCGTGTGGGACAAGTTGCGGCGGGGAGGGAAGTTATGTGATTAACTTCCCTCCCCGCC
>JBDTQM010000183.1:0-8149 GCA_039932175.1 Specibacter sp. | reverse complement strand
CCGCCGATCCGCAAGAAACACCTAAAAAAAACTTCCCGGTCAGCGTGTTTAACGGTCCGCGCGGCGGGACTTTTCCTCGTGCCTGTACTGCTGGCGCCGGCGCTTGTTGTCGGCGATGACGTCCCGCCATGGGGGAATCGTTTCGCCCCGTGCAGCCATGGAACGCCGGACCCGGCGGCGAATGGTCAGCACTGCCACGATGCCTGCGCCAAGCACCACAAATTGGAAGGAGAAGGCCACCCGGAAGGCATTCAGGGAGTACAGGTCACCGGAAGCACCGCTTGAGGCGTTGATCAGGTCCAGGATCAGGCCGATGGCGAACATTGTCACCAGCGCCGCAACAAAGCCGCCCACATTGACGATTCCCGTGGCTGTGCCCATGCGGTGTGAGGGGTTGAACGTTCTGGCAAAGTCAAAGCCAATCATGGAGGCAGGCCCGCCAAGGGCCAGCACCAGAATCAGCACCACCAGCAGCCACTGCGGCGATGGCCCTGGCTGCAGGATCACCGCCAGCCATGCAGCGGCGGTAACAAATGTCACGGCCAGCACCATGGTGGAGCGGCGCAGGGGATGTTTCCCTACCCAACTGCCCAGAAGCGGCCCACAGACAATCCCCACCACCACAAACAGGCTCAGCAGGACGCTGGCCGTTCCGGTGTCCAAGCCTTGGGCTGAGACCAGGAAAGGATAGCCCCAGGTGAGGACAAACACTGTTCCGGAGAACTGGGTGGCGAAGTGACTCCACATGCCCAGCCGGGTCCCCGGCTGGCGCCACGCCGTGCCCAGCTCGGACGCAGTCTCACGCATGCCCCTGCTGGTTTTGGTCACCACCGACCCGGCCGGAGCATTGCGCAACAGTGCTGCCGAGAGCACGCAGGCGAGCACACCCAGCCCCGCCAATCCCACAAACGCCTGGCTCCAGCCGCCGTTGTGCAGCACAAAGGCAAAGGGAACGAGGCTGATGAGCTGGCCCAATTGGCCCACCTGTCCGGTGACTTGGGTCAGGACAGGCACTTTACGCGCCGGGAACCAGAGCGGGATCAGGCGAATAACGGCAATGAACGTCATGGCGTCCCCGGCACCGACAAAGATCCTGCCCAGCACCCCGGCAGGAATTGACTCCGCCATGGACAGTTGCAGCTGCCCCACGGCCATCAGGGCGGCACCTGTGGCAATCATGACCCGCGGGCCAAATCTGTCCACCATCACACCGACGGGGATTTGCAGCCCGGCGTAAACAACCAATTGAACTACTGTGAACGCTGACAGCGCCGAGGCCGTGGCATCAAAACGTTCGGTGGCTACGAGTCCTGCCACCCCGAACGAGGTCCGGTGGGTGATGGCGACGACGTAGGCAAAAATTCCCACTCCCCAGACGAGCCAGGCACGTTTATTATTCACATGCCTCAGCTTAAGCCAGATTTGGGCTCATCAGTCCCGGAGTCCCGGCTGGCCAGATAGGCCTCAACGGCTGCTCCCAGCTCATCGGCGCCGGGCAATTCATCGTTGTCCCCGGCCAGCAGGGAACGCCGCGCAACCCCGTCGGTGTGTTCGTCATACTGCTTCTCAAGGTTGGCAACCACCGTGGCCACCTCACTGGAACCCTCCACCTGTTCGGTGATTTGGCGTTCCACGGCGCGGCCGGCCTCGCGGAGGCGTTCACTGGGGAGCATCAAGGAGGCGGCGGCGCCCAGGTATTCCAAGCCGGCGACGGCGGCCGGCGGGTATTCGGCGTCGGACAGGTAATGCGGCACATGGATGGCGTAGCCCACCACGTTGCGGCCAGCAGCGGCCAGCTTATACTCGAGCACGTGGCCGATGGCCGCAGGAATTTCCAGCGTGGTTTTCCACGCCGAAATGCCCTCGATCAGGTCCGGCCGGTTCCCGTGCACGGTGGCACCGATGGGGCGGGTGTGGGGCACCGGCATGGGGACCGAATGAACCCAGGCCACCAGGTTCACATCGAAGCGCTCCACCAGGCCCAGGACGGCCAGGCTGAAACGCTCCCACTGCAAGTCCGGCTCGTTGCCGGTCAAGTGCAAAAAGGGCGTGCCCAGGGCGTCGACCATGCGGTACAGCACCAACGACGGCGCCTTGTAGTCGCTGAGGTGGTCCTCGGTGAAGGTGATGCGGGGCCGGCGCGAGCGGTAGTCAATGAGCTGGTCAATGTCGAAGACCGCAACGGGGTCCCCTGCCAGCTCCTCCCCCAGCTCGGCGGCAATTTGCGTCACCACATGGCCGGCATCTGAGAAGCCTGTGAAGGACATCAGCAAATTCGCTCCGCGCAGATCTTCGGCGTCGATGAGCTGCTCATTGAGGGCATAGAGGGACTCGGGGTCGGAGAAGGGTGTGTATTCGATGTTGTTCATAGTCTTCCTTGCAGCTTACGTCTCTAAACAGCACAACACCGCAAGCACCCGGAATCATCCCACGACGGTTCATCGGGCACGGGCATGGCCAAAGGGGCACTTGCACGCTGCTTGCCGCTACGATCGGTAACAGCGATACCCGTACAGCATCACCACAACGTGAGGACAGTATTTCCGTGAGTGCCAAAGAAAATATCACCTTCCGCGTCATCAACACAGGCCTGGCCAAGCTGGCTGCGGACGCCCTTGTCATTGCGGTTGGCAAGGGACCCGACGGTCCAGTCATCCTGGAGGCGCCCCTCTCGGCAGTGGCGCTGACCTCGCTCGAGGCCTCCCTGACCGCCCTGGGCGTAACAGGTGCCGCGGATCAGGTGGTGCGGTTGCCGGGCCTGCCCGACACCGGCGCCAAGATCCTGGTCCTGGCAGGTGTTGGCGCAGTCAAGGGCAAAACCATCAGCGAAGAATCCCTGCGCCGCACATCAGGTGCCGCAGTCCGCCAACTGGCCGGCCACAAGCATGTTGTTCTTGCCTTGCCCACGACGGCGGTGGGCCAGGTTGCCGCACTGGCCGAAGGTGCCGCCCTGGGCGCCTACCAGTACGCCAGCTTGCATTCGAGCAAGGAAGGCAAAAAGGATCCTGTTGCCAAGGTGACCATCTTCTCCACCCTGGCCAAGGATCCTGAGCTGGCGGCGGCACTTGAGCGTGCCTCGGTGGTGGCCAAGGCGGTCAACGCCACCCGCACGCTTGTCAACGAACCGCCCAGCACGCTGTACCCCGCCACTTTTGCCGAAGCGGCCAAGGACCTGGCCAAAGGCTTGCCGGTCAAGGTCACTGTCTTCGATGAGAAGCGCCTGCTCAAGGACGGCTACGGCGGCATCATGGGCGTTGGCCAGGGCTCGTCCCGGCCCCCGCGCATGGTCAAGCTTGAGTACAAGTCCGAAAAGGCCGTTGCCGACCTGGCCCTGGTGGGTAAGGGCATCACCTTTGACAGCGGCGGAATCTCCATCAAGCCCGGCGCCGGCATGGTCACCATGAAGTGCGACATGGCCGGTGCCGCAGCCGTGCTGAACGCCCTCCTGGCCGTGGCAAGCCTTGGCCTGCCGGTCAATGTCACCGGCTGGCTTTGCATCGCCGAAAACATGCCCTCCGGCACGGCCATCCGCCCCTCCGACGTCCTGACCATTTTTGGCGGCAAGACAGTTGAGGTCCTCAACACCGACGCCGAGGGACGCCTGGTCATGGCCGACGGCCTGGTTGCCGCATCCCGTGAGTACCCGGATGTCATCATCGATGTGGCGACCCTGACGGGCGCCCAGGTGGTGGCACTGGGGCATCGCACGGCCGGTGTCATGGGCGACGAAGGAGTCAGTGCCGCCCTCAAGGCAGCCGCAGACAGGGCAGGTGAGCTGATCTGGCCCATGCCGCTGCCCGAGGAACTGCGCCCCTCACTTGATTCCCCCGTGGCCGACATGGCCAACATTGGCGAACGCATGGGCGGCATGATGACAGCGGCCGTGTTCCTGCAGGAGTTCATTGGCAAGGGCAAGGATGGCGCAACCATCCCCTGGGCCCACCTGGACATTGCCGGGCCCGCCTTCAACGAGGGTGCCCCGTACGGCTACACACCCAAACAGGGCACCGGCATGGCCGTGCGCACCCTGGTTGCCTACATCGAAGATGTCGTGGCCCGCAGCGCCGCCTAAACGGACGTTGAAACGCACCAACACCTCGCGGCGCCATGCACCCCTGGCGCCGCGAGGTGTTTAACCAAGCCAGCCCCGGCAGCCCCGCGCAAGCAACGGAAAAGTGAGTATGAACACATTCCTCTTTACTGTGACAGCAGTGACGGTGTTGCATGGGACAACTGACGTAAGGTGAATGCTGAAAGTATTTGTCTTTGACTGGGAAGTTGCAGACCATCCGCCACGGATGTGTCGCTGCTTTCAACAATTGATGAGATGACGCGCCGCTAATGTGCGCGTCACCCGAACGCGAGGGAGCGTCTAAGTGGCCGATCAGGCAGCTGGGCAAGAATTCGATATTTTGGTTCTCGGCGGTGGCAGCGGCGGTTACGCAACTGCGCTTCGAGCAATCCAATTGGGTATGACCGTTGGTTTGGTGGAGAAGGGCAAGTTGGGCGGCACGTGCCTGCACAACGGCTGCATCCCCACCAAGGCTCTGCTGCATGCAGCCGAGGTAGCCGACCACGCTCGCGAGGGCGCCTCCATTGGCGTCAACAGCCAGCTCAACGGCATTGACCTGGTGGCTGTCAACAAGTACAAGGACGGCATCATTGCCGGCAAGTACAAGGGTTTGCAGGGCCTCATCAAGGGCAAGGGCATCACTGTCATCGACGGCGAAGGCAAGTTGACTGCCCCCAACACCATCACTGTGAACGGCGTGAACTACACAGGCAAGAACATTGTTCTGGCCACCGGTTCATACTCCCGCAGCCTGCCCGGTTTGGAAATCGGCGGCAAGGTCATCACCTCTGACGAAGCCTTGGGCATGGAAACCCTGCCCAAGAGCGCAATCGTGCTCGGTGGCGGCGTCATTGGCGTCGAATTTGCTTCCGTCTGGAAGTCCTTCGGCGTGGACGTCACCATCATTGAAGGCATGGCCTCCCTAGTCCCCAACGAGGATGCCGCCATCATCAAGGTGCTCGAGCGCACTTTCCGCAAGCGCGGCATCAAGTTCAACACCGGCACCTTCTTCCAGGGCGTTGAGCAGACCAACGACGGCGTCAAAGCCACCTTGGTTGATGGCAAGACGTTTGACGCCGACCTCATGCTTGTGGCTGTTGGCCGTGGCCCGTCCACGGCAGGTCTGGGCTTTGAAGAAGCCGGCGTCACCGTTGACCGCGGCTTCGTCATCACCAATGACCGCCTGCACACCGGCGTCGGCAACATCTACGCCGTGGGCGACATTGTCCCCGGCATTCAATTGGCACACCGCGGCTTCCAGCAGGGCATCTTCGTTGCCGAGGAAATCGCCGGCATGAACCCGGTGATTGTTGAAGATATCAACATTCCCAAGGTCACGTACTGTGACCCGGAGATTGCCTCGGTGGGCTTGAACGAGAAGCAGGCCAAGGAAAAGTTTGGTGATGCAAATGTGGAAACCACCGAGTACAACTTGGCTGGCAACGGCAAGAGCGCCATCCTGGGCACCGGCGGCATCATCAAGTATGTGCGCGAAAAAGACGGCCCCGTGGTGGGCGTTCACATGATCGGCAGCCACATTGGCGAGCAGATCGGTGAGGCGCAGCTGATTGTGAACTGGGAAGCGTACCCGGAGGACATTGCCGGCCTCATTCACGCGCACCCCACACAGAACGAAGCTCTTGGAGAAGCGGCAATGGCCTTGGCCGGACGCCCCCTCCACGGCTAGCAACAACATTCTTAGTGCACCCGGCGCCCGCGTCGGGTGCACTAAGCTAAAAACATACTTAATCTAAAGAATTTCGCGGCAGATGCACACATGTGCACCATGAGCGAAATGCAGCGCACATGAAGGAGAACGGGGACGCAATGTCTGAATCCGTGAACTTGCCCGCATTGGGCGAAAGCGTTACCGAAGGTACCGTTACGCGATGGCTCAAGCAGGTCGGCGACCGCGTCGAAATCGACGAGCCCCTGCTGGAAGTATCCACCGACAAGGTTGACACCGAAATCCCGTCGCCCTTTGCCGGCATCTTGGAAGAAATCCTTGTCCCAGAGGACGAAACAGCAGAAGTTGGCGCCACACTTGCCCGCATCGGCACCGGTGCGGGCGCACCAGCTGCATCCGCACCGGTCGAGGCCGCTCCGGCAGTTGAAGCCGCTCCCGTGGCCGAGGCCCCGGCAGCACCCGCTGCTGCACCCGCTGCTGCACCGGCAGCCGATGCCCACGAATTGGTGCTCCCCGCCTTGGGCGAGAGCGTCACCGAAGGCACAGTCACCCGCTGGTTGAAAGCTGTTGGCGACACCATTGAAATCGATGAGCCGCTCCTGGAGGTCTCCACCGACAAGGTCGACACCGAGATCCCCTCCCCCGTGGCCGGCGTCCTGCTGGAAATCCGCGTCCCCGAGGACGAGACGGCTGAAGTTGGCGGCATCCTGGCATTGATCGGTTCCGCTGCAGCGGCTGTAGCTGCTCCTGTAGCTGCTCCGGCAGCACCGGTTGCGGCTCCCGCAGCCCCGGCAGCTGCACCTGCACCGGCCCCCGCTCCCGCGGCACCGGTTGCGGAACCCGCAGCCCCGGCAGCTGCACCCGCAGCCCCGGCCCCCGTCGCCGCTCCTGCACCCGCAGCCCCGGCTGCTGCTCCTGCTGCAGGCGCCGAGTCCAACTACGTGACCCCGCTGGTGCGCAAGCTTGCCAACCAGCACGGCGTTGACATCGCGACCGTCACCGGAACAGGTGTTGGCGGGCGCATCCGCAAGCAGGACGTTGTTGCCGCCGCAGATGCAGCCAAGGCTGCAGCCGCCCCGGCACCCGCCGCAGCACCCGCTGCCAAGGCTGCCCCCGCCGTCGTGCCGTCTTCATTGCGCGGCACCACTGTCAAGGCTCCCCGCATCCGCCAGGTCATTGCCCGACGCATGCGCGAGTCGCTGGAAGCCTCCACGCAGCTCACGCAGGTGCACGAGGTCGACATGACGCGCATCGTCAAGCTGCGCAACTCGGCCAAGAACCAGTTCGCGGCCACCAACGGCACCAAGCTGACGTTCCTGCCGTTCATTGCCAAGGCAGTTACCGAGGCGCTCAAGCAGCACCCGGCCGTCAACGGTGAATACAACGAGGAAACTCAGCAGATCACCTACCACAACGCCGAGCACCTGGCGATCGCTGTGGACACCGACAAAGGCCTGCTGGTTCCTGTCATCTCCAACGCGGGCGATCTGAACCTGGCCGGCCTGGCCGGCAAGATTGCCGATGTTGCCTCACGCACCCGCAGCGGCAAGATCGGCCCGGACGAGCTGTCCGGCGGCACGTTCTCCATCACGAACATCGGCTCCGTTGGCGCCTTGTTCGACACCCCCATCATCAACCAGCCCAACGTTGCCATCCTTGGCACCGGCGCGATCGTCAAGCGCGCAGTGGTTGTTGCCGACGCAGACGGCGATGACACCATCGCCATCCGCCACATGATGTACCTGTGCCTGACGTACGACCACCGCCTGGTGGACGGCGCGGACGCCGGCCGCTTCCTGCAGACCTTGAAGGTCCGTCTGGAAGATGGCGCGTTTGAGGCCGATCTGGGCCTGTAACACGCTGACGCACGACGGCGGCCGGTGACTAAAGTTTTCAAGTCGCCGGCCGCCGTTGTTGTACCACCTGTTGTTGCGTGCCGCTGTCATCTTTGCCACATAAGGCCCACCTTGATAGACACTGTGTCACTAAGTTGCATAAGCTGGCAGCATGGACTTTCTACGCTTAGTGCTCGTGTTTTTGCATATTCTTGGTGCCGCTGCGATCGTTGGCGGCTGGCTCGCGGCGTTCAAGACGCCCACCGTCACCCAGTGGCAGTGGATTGGTGCGCTGACCCAGCTCATCACCGGCCTGCTGCTGGTTGGCCTGGCTGAAATGGGTGACGGCGACGGCCCCAACAACTTCAAGATCGCCGTGAAGCTCATCATCGCCCTGGTGGTTGTTGTGGCAGCGTTCCTTGGCCGCCGCAAGGTCAAGAACAACCAGAACGTCCCTAAGGGACTGGCCCACGCGGTTGGCGGCATGGCGTTCATCAACGTTGCCGTGGCCGTTTTCTGGGTCTGACATAACAGCGCTTTTCGCGCTTGTCGGCG
>JBDTQM010000182.1:0-8163 GCA_039932175.1 Specibacter sp. | reverse complement strand
CTAGAAGCCCTGTGCCAGCCGGTAGTAGGCTTGGTTCAGGCGCATCTCGCGCATGAAGCCGCGCTCGGTGGTGTCCTCGTCAATGACCAGAAGCTCGGACTGGAAAATGTCCGCAAAGTCTTGGAACGCTTCAATCCCCACAGCGGTGCTCATGACCGTGTGGTGGGCTGCGCCCGCCTCCAGCCAAGCCGCAGCGGAGGTGGCGAAGTCCGGCAGGGGCTTCCACACGGCCCGGGCCACCGGCAGGTTGGGCAGGGGCTCATCCAGCGGCACCACCTCAACCTTGTTGGCGGTCAGGCGGAAGCGCTCGCGCATGTCCGAAAGGGCCACCACCACGCCCGGGCCGGCATCGGCGTCGAACACCAGGCGGACGGGATCTTCGCGCCCGCCAATGCCCAGGGGGTGAATCTCCAGGGACGGCATGGTGGTGGTCAGGGACGGGCACACTTCCAGCATGTGCGCACCCAGGATCTTTTCCGCCCCCGGCGCCAAATGGTAGGTGTAGTCCTCCATCAGGGAGGCCCCGCCGGGCAGGCCCTCGCCCATGACCTTGGCGGCCCGGATCAGCACGGCCGTTTTCCAGTCGCCTTCGGCACCAAAACCGTAACCGTCGGCCATGAGCCGCTGCACAGCAAGCCCGGGCAGCTGGCGCAGCCCGCCCAAGTCCTCAAAGTTGGTGGTGAACGCCCCAAAATCGCCGGCCTCCAGGAAACTGCGCAGGCCCAGTTCAATCTTGGCCCCGTACCGCAGGGATTCGTGGCGGGCGGCGCCCGGGTGCAGTTCGGCTGCCACCTTGTACAGGCGCAGGTACTCCTCAATCAGGGCGTCGACATCGGACTCCGAAGCCGCGTCCACGGCCTCAACCAGCTCGTTGACGGACCAGCTGTTCACCGAGACGCCAAAGCGGATCTCGGCTTCGGTCTTGTCCCCCTCGGTGACGGCAACGTTGCGCATGTTGTCGCCAAAGCGGGCAACCTTCAGGGTGCGGATCTGGGCCACAGCGGCCGCGGCGCGCGTCCAGGTGCCAATCTTTTCACGCACCAGCGGATTGGACACGTGCCCCACCACTGTCTTGCGGCTGATGCCCATGCGGGACTGGATGTAGCCAAACTCCCTGTCGCCGTGGGCTGCCTGGTTGAGGTTCATGAAATCAAAATCAATGTCCGCCCACGGCAGGTCAACGTTGGCCTGCGTGTGCAAATGCAGCAGCGGGCGGTTGAGCTCCGAAAGCCCGCGGATCCACATCTTGGCCGGCGAGAAGGTGTGCATCCAGGCAATCAAGCCGATCACGCGGTCGTCGGCGTTGGCATCCACGGCGGCCCTGCGGATTGACTCCGAGTCCTTCAAGACGTCCTTAAACACTATGCGCACAGGAATTTCGGTGTACTCCTGCAAGGTTTTCACCACCTGGGCCGATTGTTCAGCCACTTGGCGCAGGGTTTCCGCGCCATAGAGGTTTTGGCTTCCGGTCAGAAACCAGACTTCGTAGCCGGAAAGGGAGTTGTTCAACTGCACAGACATGTTCATTCCTTACAAGGACGCGGGTAGGTGTGGACTTACTGGCCGTAGACGTTTTGGTACCGCTGGTGAAGATGGTCAATCTGCCCACTGTCGATGGGTATGGCGACCCCCAGCTCGCGCGAGAGGTGCACAGTGCGCGCCACCTCCTCACACAGGACGGCGGCCTTGACCGCTGCCTGTGCCGTGGCGCCGATGGTGAAGGGCCCGTGGTTTTGCATCAGTACCGCCGGCGACTTGGAATCGCCGAGAGTCTCCACGATGCCCCGGCCAATCGAGTCGTCCCCGATCAGGGCGAAGGGCCCCACGGGAATTTCCCCGCCAAATTCATCGCCCATCATGGTCAGCACGCAGGGAATTGCCTCGCCACGCACCGCCCACGCCGTGGCATAGCTGGAGTGGGTGTGCACCACCCCGCCCACCTCCGGCATGTGCCGGTACACGTAGGCGTGCGCTGCCGTGTCGGACGACGGCGCCAGCCCGGGATTGCCCCACTCACCCTCCACGGGGGTGCCGTAAAGGTCGGTGACAACCATGGACTCCGGCGTGAGACTGTCGTAGGAAATACCGGATGGCTTGATGACCATCAGCTCCGCCCCCGGCACCCTGGCCGAGACGTTGCCGGCCGTCCAGACCACCAGTTCGTAGCGGACCAGTTCGGCGTGCAGGCTGCACAATTCGGTGCGCAGGGCAGCAATCGCGGCAACCACTGCGTTTGAGTGCCTCATGCCGACACCCCGGCGGGGACTTTGTGCGCATCGCGGGCAATGGCCTTGAGTCGGTGCATGACGTCATTGCCGCCGCGGCCAAAGTAGTCGTGCAGGCGGCAGTACTCGGCGTAGAGGGCGTTGTAGGCAGCCACATTCCCGGCAATGGGGCTGACCACTGCCTGGTTGACGCTGCCCATGGCGTTGGATGCGGCATGAATGTCCGGGTAGAGGCCCGCGGCCACGGCGGCATGGATTGCCGAGCCCAGGGCCGGCCCCTGACTGGACCCGATGGTGGACAGCGGCATGTTCAGGACGTCGGCGTAAATTTGCATGAGCAGCCGGTTTTTCATCAGCCCGCCTGCCACAATGAACTCCGTGACCGGAACACCTGCCTTGTTGAACGTCTCAACAATGACACGGGCGCCGAACGCCGTCGCCTCCAAGAGCGCCCTGTAGCCGTCCTCCGGGCGGGTGGCCAGCGTCTGGCCCACCACCACACCGGACAGTTCATGGTCCACCAGCACTGAGCGGTTGCCGCTGTGCCAGTCCAGGGCCACGAGCCCGTGCTCGCCAATGCTCTGGCGCTCGGCCAGGATAGTCAGGTATTCGTGGATGCCCACACCCTTCTTGGCCGCCTTGGCCAAGTAGCCGGCCGGCACCGAGTTCTTGATGAACCAGCCAAAGATGTCCCCCACACCGCTTTGTCCGGCCTCGTAGCCATAGAGCCCGGGGATGATTCCGCCGTCCACCACCCCACACATGCCGGGCACTTCCCGCAGTTGGGCTGAACTCATCACATGGCAGGTGGAGGTGCCCATGATGGCCACCATTTGTCCCGGGTTTACGGCTTTTGCGGCGGGTGCGCTGACGTGGGCGTCAACGTTTCCCACCGCTACGGAGATGCCAACCGGCAGCCCCGTCCAGGCCGCTGCCTGGGCGCTAAGTCCTCCGGCAGCATCGCCCAGGCGGCCAATGGGGTGCTCCAGCTTGTCGGCCACGAATCCTACAAAGCCGGGATTCAATGCGGCCAGGAAATCGGTGGACGGATAGTGGCCGTCCTGCAGGATGCCCTTGTAGCCGGCGGTGCAGGCGTTGCGAACATAGTTTCCCGTCAGCTGCCAGACAATCCAATCGGCGGCCTCCACCCAGTGGTCCATGGCGGCGTAGACGTCCGGCGCTTCCTCCAGCAGTTCCAGCCCCTTGGCGAACTCCCATTCGGAGGAAATCAGCCCGCCGTAGCGCGGCAGCCAGCTCTCATTGCGTGCCCGCGCCAGCTCATTGATGCGTTCGGCCTGGGGCTGCGCCGCATGGTGGCGCCAAAGCTTCACAAAGGCATGTGGTTCGTTGGCCCATTGCGGCAGTTCGCACAGCGGAGTTCCGTCAACAGTTGTGGGCACCATGGTGCATGCCGTGAAATCCGTGCCAACCGCCTTCACATCGGCGGGGTTGATGCCGGCCTGTGCAACTGCCGCCGGAACGGCTTGTTTGAGCACCTGCCGGTAATCCTCGGGAACCTGCAGCGCCCACTCCGGCGGCAGGCGACGGGCGGATCCGGGCAACGCCCGATCCACCACGCCGTGGGGATACTCCACAACCGCCGAGGCGAGTTCGGCGCCGTCGCTGACCCTCACCACCACTGCCCGGCCGGACAATGTCCCGTAGTCGATCCCAATTACGTACGACTCCTGCGTCCCCATAATTCCCTTTCAGACGATGCAGTGGCAGGCCATGTGTGGCCGCCACGACAAAAGCACTTGTGAACGCTAACAATTACACAGTTCCCAGGGGCCCGTCAAGGGCCAAAATATTTCAAGTGGGCAACTTTTCCTGCGGGCAAATCGAGCCGCTTGCGGCAGCGCGGCGCGAATTGGCGGGATTTACTCGAATTCACTGCCGTAATGTTCGGCCTCATGACTTTTTGTTCGGACGCACACTTGACAAGGTAAACTGTGAACGCTAACAATTGAGACGCGGGTCACCATGACCTGCTCTTGTAGCGACGACGGTGCAGTCCTGGTGACTTTCCCTCAGCTTCGAGAGACTGACGGACCAGGAGGATAGACGTGTTCAAGAAATCTTTGGTGACTGTGGGACTCGCCGCAGCATTGGCTTTGACGGGTTGCGGCGCGGCCGCAGATGCCAACAATGCTGGCGGCGGGGACAAGGTAACACTCGGATTTGCCCAGGTGGGCGCCGAAAGCGGTTGGCGCACGGCAAACACCAAGTCCATTCAGGAATCGGCAAAAACAGCCGGCATTGATTTGAAGTTCTCCGATGCCCAGCAGAAGCAGGAAAACCAGATCAAGGCCATCCGCTCCTACATTCAGCAAAAAGTGGATGTCATTGCCTTCTCCCCCGTGGTGGAGTCCGGCTGGGACACTGTATTGAAGGAAGCCAAGGACGCCAGCATTCCTGTCATCCTGACGGACCGCGCCATCGATTCCCCGGACAAGACCCTGTACAAGACATTCCTGGGCTCCGACTTTGTCCTTGAAGGCAAGAAGGCGGCGGAATGGCTGATCGCGGACAAGAAGTCGGCCACAGGTGACGTCAACATTGTGGAGCTGCAGGGCACCACGGGCGCTGCACCGGCCAATGACCGCATGTCCGGGTTCGCGGATGCCATCAAGGCCGACCCCAAGCTGAAGGTCATCGCCTCCCAGACAGGTGACTTCACCCGTTCAGGCGGCAAGCAGGTCATGGAAGCATTCCTGAAGTCCAACCCGAAAATTGACGTTGTTTACGCCCACAATGACGACATGGCCCTGGGCGCCATCGAAGCCATTGAAGCCGCAGGCAAGGTGCCCGGCAAGGACATCACCATCATCTCCGTCGACGCCACCAAGGACGGCATGACCGCCGCCGCCGACGGCAAGATCAACTTCATCGTTGAGTGCAACCCGTTATTGGGCGACCAGCTGATGGACCTGACCAAGAAAGTTTTGGCCGGCGAAACTGTGCCCGAGCGCGTGGTCACCGCGGAAACCACCTTTGATTCCGCCCAGGCCAAGGCAGCGCTGCCGGACCGCAAATACTGATCCGGGCCTGTTTGCGGTGTCCTAGATAGCACCGCAGCACCACCCAAGACAGCAGACAGTGGGTGGATGGGGACTCCCCATCCACCCACCTCAGCAAAGGTGAAGCACCATGAACGAAGACGTACCAGTCGTGACAATGGAGGGCATCTCCATTGAATTTCCCGGTGTCAAGGCACTGGATTCCGTGGATTTCCGCTTGTTCCAAGGTGAGGTTCACGCCCTCATGGGCGAGAACGGCGCCGGCAAGTCAACCCTGATCAAGGCATTGACTGGCGTCTACGGGATTGATTCGGGAAAGATTGTTGTGCTGGGGAAGGAAGAACGCTTCAGCAACCCCGGACAAGCCCAGCAGGCCCGCATTTCCACTGTCTACCAGGAAGTAAATCTCTGCGCCAACCTGAGCGTGGAAGAGAACATCCTGCTGGGCCGTGAACCGCGCCGTGGCGGGCTCGTCAATTGGAAGGCCGTGCGCAGCCGGGCCACGGAAATCCTGGACCGCATGCACCTGGCCATCGATCCCGGTTCCGAGCTGGCCAGCCACTCCATTGCCGTGCAACAGCTGGTGGCCATTGCCCGGTCCGTTGAGGTGGACGCGAAGGTCCTGATCCTGGACGAACCCACCTCATCCCTGGACGCCGGCGAAGTCAAGCAGCTGTTCAACGTCATCCGTGAACTGCGGGATTCCGGCGTTGCCATTTTGTTCGTCTCCCACTTCCTGGAGCAGATCTACGAGATCTCGGACCGCCTCACGGTGTTGCGCAACGGCACGCTGGTGGGCGAATACATGACCCGCGAGCTCCCCCGCCTTGCCCTGATCTCCAAGATGATCGGCAAGGACATGGCCACCTTGGACGCCCTCGACGAGGAGCCCTTGGCCGTCCGCGCAGCCGCCGGTCCCGACGACGTCGCCGTGGTCGCCGCCGATGGCGTGGGCCGCAAAGGCAGCATTGACCCGTTCACCCTCTCCATCTATCCCGGCGAGGTCATCGGCTTGGCCGGGCTGCTGGGTTCCGGACGCACCGAACTGGCCCGGCTGCTCTTCGGGGCGGACAGGCACGACGCCGGCGCCCTCGCCATTGACGGAGCCTCGGCCAAGATCCGGTCCCCGCGCAACGCCATCAACGCCGGCATCGCCTTTAGTTCCGAAGATCGCAAGGCGGAGGGCCTCATTGGGGACTTGAGCGTGCGGGACAATCTTGTGCTGGCCATGCAGGCCAGCCGCGGCTGGTTGCGGCGCATCCCCCGCCGCCAGCAGGACGAACTGACGGACAAGTACATCAAGGCCCTGGACATCCGTCCGGCCAACCCCAACTCGTTGATTCGCAACCTCAGCGGCGGCAACCAGCAAAAGGTGCTCCTGGCCCGCTGGCTCATCACCTCACCAAAATTGTTGATTCTGGATGAGCCCACGCGCGGCATCGACATTGGCGCCAAAACCCAGATTCAAAAGCTTGTCCTCTCCCTGGCCAAGGATGGCATGGCCATCTTGTTCATCTCCGCGGAGTTGGAGGAAGTGGTGAGGCTTTCAAACCGGATTGCAGTGCTTCGGGACAGGAAGAAGATCGCCGAACTCATCAATGACAACGTCACAGTCACAGATCTTATGGAAACCATCGCAGGCGGAACCCCATCATGAAAAAATTCCTCAAAGGTCATCTGCTCTGGCCAGTGCTGGCACTTGTTGCCTTGCTGCTGTTTAACCAGGTCATGTCCGCCGATTTCTTCTCCCTTCGTGTTCAGGACGGGCACCTCTACGGAAGCCTGGTGGACATTCTGCGCAATGGCGCCCCCACAGTTCTGATCGCCCTGGGCATGACCCTTGTCATTGCTTCCCGCGGCATTGACTTGTCCGTCGGTGCGGTGGTTGCCATTGCAGGCGCCGTCTCCTGCACCTACATCTACAACTCCGCCGATCCGGGCAGCCTGGGCACAGCCATTGTCGCCGTACTGCTGGCCGTTGGCGTTGGCCTGATCATGGGTGTGTGGAACGGCTTTTTGGTCTCCACCATTGGGATCCAGCCCATCATCGCCACCCTGGTGCTGATGACGGCGGGGCGCGGCCTGGCCCAGCTGGTTACGGGAGGACAGATCATTTCCGTCTCCAACACCCACTTCAAGGCCATCGGGGCCGGCTACTTCCTGATGCTCCCCATATCCATCCTGATCACCATCGCCGTGTTCGCATTGACGGGTTTCCTCACCCGCAAGACAGCGTTGGGGACACTCATCGAGTCCGTGGGCATCAACCCCGAAGCGAGCCGGCTCGCGGGCATCAACGCCCGCACGCTGACCTGGGTTGTCTACATCTTTTGCGCCCTGTGCGCTGCACTGGCGGGGCTCATGATCAGCTCCAACGTTACGGCGGCAGACGCCAACAACGCCGGCCTGTACATCGAGATGGACGCAATTCTCGCCGTCGTCATTGGCGGCACCTCCCTTGCTGGCGGCCGGTTCAGCCTGACGGGCACTGTGGTGGGTGCGTTCATTATCCAAACACTGACCACCACCGTGTACACAGTGGGCATCGCCCCGGAAATCACCTTGGTGTTCAAAGCCCTGGTTGTCATCATTGTTTGCCTGCTGCAGTCACCCAGGATGCGTGCCCTGCTCAAGAAGCCCGCCAAGAAAACCATTGAGACCCCGAAAGTGCTGGTGAGCAACTAATGAGTGTCATGACACGCACCCCGCTGGTGGCCGGCCCCAAAGCCAGGCGCACACTCACAACCTCCAAGTATCTGCCCATCACGGTCACGCTGGCCTTGTTTGTGCTCATGTTTACCGTGGGCTCCATCATTTTTCCCGGCTTCTTCTCCGGGCAGGTCATTCTGAACCTGTTTGTTGACAATGCCTTCCTGCTGGTTCTGGCCGTGGGGATGACGTTCGTCATCCTGACCGGC
>JBDTQM010000181.1:0-8176 GCA_039932175.1 Specibacter sp. | reverse complement strand
CAGGAGGAAATCTTCGGTCCCGTAGTCGCCATCACCGCGTTTGAGAACGACGACGAGGCGCTGGCTTTGGCGAACGGCGTCAAGTACGGCTTGGCCGCTTACATCTGGACGCAGAACCTCACCCGCGCGCACAACTTCGCCCAGAACGTCGAGGCCGGCATGGTGTGGCTGAACAGCCACAACGTTCGGGATCTGCGGACCCCGTTCGGCGGTGTCAAGGCTTCCGGCCTCGGACACGAGGGCGGTTTCCGCTCCATCGATTTCTATACAGACCAGCAGGCCGTGCACATCACCCTCGGCACGGTCCACACCCCCAAATTCGGCGCCTAACCCGCAATCCTCACACCCAGCTTTTCCAGTTTTTCCGCAAAGGAGCGAATCATGTCCAACGTCATCCCCAAGCCCTCAGTCCCGGCCCCCGATATCCTGCGCTGCGCGTACATGGAAATCGTGGTCACCGACTTGGCCAAGTCCCGTGCGTTCTACGTCGACCTGCTCGGCCTGCACGTGTCCTACGAGGACGACAAGCAGATCTACCTGCGCTCCTTCGAGGAGTTCATCCACCACAACCTGGTGCTGACCCTGGGTCCGATCGCCGCGGTGGCGGCATTCTCCTACCGTGTGCGTTCCAACGCCGACGTCGACGCCGCCGAAGCGTACTACAAGGAACTGGGCTGCCGCACCGAGCGCCGCACCGAAGGCTTCGTGCGCGGCATTGGCGACTCCGTCCGCGTCGAGGATCCGCTGGGCTTCCCGTACGAGTTCTTCTTCGAGACCACGCACGTCGAACGCCTGCACCAGCGCTACGACATCTATTCGGCCGGCGAGCTGGTCCGCCTGGACCACTTCAACCAGGTCACCCCCGATGTCCCGCGCGGCCGCAAGTACCTCGAGGACCTGGGCTTCCGCGTCACCGAGGACATCCAGGACGAGAAGGGCGTCACCTACGCAGCCTGGATGCATCGCAAGGGCACCGTGCACGACACCGCCCTGACCGGCGGCGACGGCCCACGCATGCACCACGTTGCCTTCTCCACCCACGAGAAGCACAACATCATCCAGATTTGCGACAAGATGGGCGCGCTGCGCATGTCCGACCGCATCGAGCGCGGCCCGGGACGCCATGGCGTCTCCAACGCGTTCTACCTCTACATCCTGGACCCGGATGACCACCGCATCGAGATCTACACCCAGGACTACTACACCGGTGACCCGGACAACCCGGTCATCACCTGGGATGTGCACGATAATCAGCGCCGCGACTGGTGGGGCAACCCGGTTGTCCCGTCCTGGTACACCGAGGCCTCCCTTGTCCTTGACCTTGACGGCAAGCCGCAGGACGTCGTCAAGCGCACCCACTCCTCGGAGATGGAGGTGACCGTCGGTGCCGACGGCTTCTCCTACACCCGCGGACCGGGCGACGCGATGACCGGCGATCCGGGCGAGGAAATCGGCTTCAAGATGGGCCACCAGCTCTAGAATCAATGCCTTCGCCGGTGCGGCGATGGCCCCCCGCCCGTCCCCAGCGGCTCCCAGCACTCGCAAGCCCGTGCCGGGTCCCTCGCCGCAGTGGGCCCATCGCGGCAAATCGATGCCGCCCCCGGGGATCATCGCCGCACCGGCTCTCGGCCTTGACGCTAAGCCTCGATATTTAGGAGACACACCATGCTTGACGATGACACGATTGCACGCATCGCCGATGAACTGCTCGATGCGGGCCGCACCCGGACGCCGATGCCCCGGCTGACGGCCCGCTACCCGGACATGACAGTGGAGGACTCCTACCGGGTCCAGAGTTTGTGGCGACAACGTTGTGAAGCATCCGGCCGGGTGCTGGGTGGTCACAAGATTGGCCTGACGTCCAAGGCCATGCAGTACGCCACGGGCATCACGGAGCCGGACTTCGGCATCATCTTCAAGGACATGATCCTGGAAAATGGGGCCACGGTTGCATGGCAGCAGTACTCCCATCCACGCATCGAGGTGGAGCTGGCGTTCCTGCTCAAGAATGACATCAGTGGCCCGGACGCCACCATCTTCGATGTCCTCCGGGCCACCGAATATGTGGTGCCGGCACTGGAGATCCTTGATTCGCGGATCGAAATGGAGGGCCGGACCATCGTGGACACCATCAGCGACAATGCCGCCATGGGCGCCATGGTGGTGGGCGGAACCCCGGTAAAGCCGGACGCCCTGGACCTGCGCTGGATCTCGGCGATCCTGTATAAGAACCAAACGGTCGAGGAGACCGGTGTGGCGGCCGGTGTGCTCAACCACCCGGCGTCGGGCGTGTCCTGGTTGGCCAACAAGATCGCCCCCCATGGGGAATCCCTTAAGGCCGGGGAACTCATTCTCGCCGGCTCCTTCACCCGTCCCATGTGGGTCCATGCAGGCGACACCGTGTTCGCCGATTATGGGCAGTTAGGGACCATCACATGCCAGTTCGAATAAATTCCGACCCGTCATTCAGGGACGCATTGGTCGCGGCCGATGGTCCCTTGTCGGGCATGTGGGTGTGCTCGGGCAGCCCGCTGGTGGCCGAAATTTGTGCCGGCTCCGGTTTGGACTGGCTCCTGATCGACGCCGAACACAGCCCCAACGGACTCGAGGGGATCCTCGCTCAGCTCCAAGCCGTACGCGGTTACCCCGTCACGGCCGTGGTGCGTCCGCCAGTTAACGACCCCGTGATCATCAAGCAATACCTTGATCTGGGCGTGCAGTCCCTCCTCATCCCCATGGTGCATACCGCCGACGAGGCTGCGGCTGCGGTATCTGCTACCCGGTACCCGCCTCTTGGGGTCCGCGGCGTGGGCTCGGCTCTGGCCCGTTCGGCCCGTTGGAACCGCATCCCGGACTACCTGGCCCGCGCCTCGGAGACCATCACCGTGATCGTCCAGATCGAGTCGGCGCTGGCCGTTGACAACGTGGCGGAGATTCTTGCCGTTGACGGGATCGACGCCGTCTTCATCGGCCCCTCGGACCTCGCCGCATCCATGGGCCTGCTGGGACAGCAGGAACACCCTGACGTGGTGGCCGCCGTCGAACACTGCATCCAGGCCGCCAAAGCCGCTTGCAAACCCGTGGGTGTCAACGCCTTTGCCGAGGCCACGGCACGCCGCTACCTGGCGGCCGGCGTGGACTTCATCCTGGTCGGTGCCGATGTTGCGCTGCTGGCGCGCGGCGGCGAAGCCCTCGCCGCCAAATATGTGCAGGCCCCCGACACCGGTCCCACATCAAGCTACTGATCCCCACGCCCTCCCACCGCTCGCAAGCTCGCGGCGGGACCCTCGGGCGCGTGGGCCCATCTCGACTATCCGACCCACTATTTCAAGGAGCACACGCATGACCATTACAGCTAGCCGAGAAGCGGAGCTGCTGGCTTCCGTTCCCACCGGACTGCTCATCAACGGCGCGTGGCGAGACGCCGCCAGCGGTCGGACCCTGGCGGTCCACGACCCTTCCACCGGCCGCGTCCTGGCCTCCATTGCCGACGGCGGCAGCGAAGACGCCATCGCCGCCCTCGATGCGGCGGCCGCGGCCCAGGCCGGCTGGGCCAGGACCGCCCCGCGCGTGCGCGGGGATATTCTGCGCAAGGCGTTTGAGCTCGTCACCGCGCGGGCCGAGGACTTCGCGCTGCTGATGACCCTGGAAATGGGCAAGCCGCTGGCCGAGGCCCGTGGTGAGGTGGCGTATGGCGCCGAATTCCTGCGCTGGTACTCCGAGGAGGCAGTGCGCGACTACGGCCGGTACCTCACCAGCCCCGAGGGCAAAAACAAGATCTTGGTCCAGCACAAGCCCGTGGGCCCGTGCCTGTTGATCACGCCATGGAACTTCCCGCTGGCCATGGCCACACGCAAGGTGGGCCCCGCGGTTGCTGCAGGCTGCACCATGGTGCTCAAACCAGCCAAGCTGACCCCACTGACAGCCCAGCTGTTCGCGCAGGTCATGCAGGAGGCCGGCCTGCCCGCGGGCGTCCTGAACGTAATCTCCGGCTCCAGTGCAGCCGCCATCTCGGGACCGCTGCTGAAGGACTCACGCCTGCGCAAGATTTCCTTTACCGGCTCCACAGCCGTGGGCAAGAGCCTCATGGCCGACGCAACCGAAAACGTGCTGCGCACCTCCATGGAACTGGGCGGCAACGCCCCGTTCATCGTGTTCGAGGACGCCGACCTGGAAAAGGCCGTCGACGGCGCCCTGGCCGCCAAGATGCGCAACATGGGCGAGGCGTGCACGGCCGCCAACCGCTTCCTGGTCCACACCTCCGTTGCCGCGGAGTTCACCGCGAAGCTCGCCGCCCGCATCGGTGCGCTCTCGGTGGGCCGCGGCACGGAGGCCGGCACCGACGTCGGCCCCATGATCGAGGAAAAAGCACGTGCCGGCATCCACGCACTGGTCACAGCAGCCGTCGCCGAAGGTGCCACAGTGTTGGCCGGCGGCGACGTCGTCGAGGGTGAAGGCTACTTTTACCAGCCGACAGTTCTGGGCAATGTGCCCAACGGCGCAGCGATACTGCAACAGGAAATCTTTGGCCCGGTGGCCCCCGTGACCACGTTCACCGACGAGGCTGATGCCATCAGGATCGCCAATTCCACCGAATACGGCCTGGCCGCCTACCTGTACACGCGGGACTTCTCGCGCCTGCTGCGGGTGAGCGAACAGCTGGAATTCGGCATGGTGGGCTTCAACGCCGGCGTCATCTCCAACGCGGCCGCACCGTTTGGCGGGGTCAAGCACTCGGGCCTGGGCCGTGAAGGCGGCTCTGAGGGCATTGCCGAATACACCAGCACCCAGTACATCGGCATTGCCGACCCGTACCAGGACTGACCACAGCAGATGGCAAGGGCGGGGCCGGTTGATGCCGGCCCCGCCCTTGTGCGTTTCTGGTGCGCTTGTTACCGGACTGTCAGGATGGTCCCGAAGAATTCCCCGAGCTCCGCGGTGGCCGTGAGCGGCAGGACGTTGGCCACGTACTGGTCCGGGCGGACCACGACCACAACACCGTCCCGGGAGAGCCCGCGCTCGTCGAAGATGTCGGCACCGGGGACGGTCCCGTAGACCTTCTCGTAGTCTGTCAGCTTGAACGGTCCAACCTCCGGCTTGAACACCGCAGGAACAGCGTTGATGTCGATGTCCTCGTGCTTCTGCTGGTAGATGACCTTCACATCGAACCAGGCATCGGCGTCGAGCCCCTCAGGGGTTGCCGCGAGAGGCGAATCCGCCGCAGTGGTGAGCCACTGCGCGAAGTCGGCCACAGGCGATGCTGCTCCTGCCGGAGAGGCATCGGCAAAGACGTAGATGCGCCACCGGCCGTCGGCCGTGGCATGGTGGCCCAGGTGGATCGGGTTGGTGTCGCACACGCGCGAAGCAAGTGCGGACTTGAAGCGCTTCCCCAGCGGGAACCCGGTGGCCAGTTCCTGGTGCACGGTTGCGGCGGTGAGCATGGAGGGGGCGTACTCGGTCATGAAGCCGGCCGGGAATTCGGCGGTGCGCACGTAGAAGTCCTCCAGGGCTGACGGACTGTCAAACTCCTCCGGCTTCTTGGCCATCATGGAGGACCATTCCTTGTCGAAATCGATAAGGTTCTTGGCGACCACCTGGCGCTCGGCCGAGTAGGTTGACAGCAGGCTCTCCGGGCTGCGGCCTTCAAGCACGTGCGCCAGTTTCCAGCCGATGTTGAACCCGTCCTGCATGGAAACGTTCATGCCCTGGCCGGCCTTGGCACTGTGCGTGTGGCAGGCGTCGCCGGTGATGAAGACACGCGGTGTCCGGGTGCCGATTTCCTCGGGGATGACGTCGTCGAACCGGTCTGTGAGGCGGTGGCCCACCTCGTACACACTGTTCCAGGCGACGTTGCGGACATCGAGCGTGTAGGGGTGCAAAATTGCGTTGGCCCTGGCGATGATCTCCTCCATGCTGGTGTTGCGCACGGCGCCGAGGTCGTTCTCGGGCACCACGCCCAGGTCGACGTACATGCGGAACAGATGCCCACCTTCACGGGGAATGTGCAAGATGCTCCCGCCGGTGTGCGACTGGATGGCGCATTTAAGCCTAATGTCGGGGAAGTCGGTGGACGCCAACACATCCATAACACCCCATGCGTGCTTGGCCTGGTCGCCGGACATGGTGCAGCCGATCGACGCGCGGACCTTGCTCCGGGCGCCATCCGAGCCGACAACGTACTTGGCGCGGACAATGCGCTCGGTGCCCTCATCCGGTCCGGCGCTGCGCACCAGAGTGACCTTGACCGGGTAGTCGCCCTCGTCGGTGACCTCGAGTGTTTTAAAGTCCCAGCCGTAGTCGGGCTTCATGCGGGTGGGTGAGTTGGCCATGACCTCGGCAAAGTAGTCCAGCACGCGCGCCTGGTTGACGATCAGGTGCTGGAACTCACTGATGCCCGTGGTGTCATCGGCGGCGCGGCCGCTGCGGACAATGCGCGTGGGATCCTGCGGGTCCGGCCGCCAGAACGCCATCTCGGTGATCCGGTACGCCTCAGCAACGATTCGCTCGGCGAAGCCGAACGCCTGAAAAGTTTCAACACTGCGAGCCTGGATACCGTCAGCCTGGCCGATCGCGAGCCGCCCGTCCCGGCGCTCCACGATGCGCGTGGTGATATCCGGGAACGCAGAAAGCTGGGCCGCGGTCAGCATGCCCGCCGGGCCCGAACCAACAATAAGAACATCCACCTCGTCGGGAAGCTCCTCGGGCCGGTCAATGCCGGTACCTGCCGCCGCTTGAATGCGCGGGTCACCGGATACATATCCGTGGTGGTGGAATTGCACAAGAATCTCCTCACTGCACTGTGGGCGGCGTGTTCACCACCATCTAAATCTGTTCACTATTTGAACACCAAGTTCCAATAGTGCACACTAAGCATAATTGTGTGTGCCATCTCACGCAAGTGTGGGGTTGGGACTGCACAGCATTGTGCCGCTGCGAACGCCAGTCACCTCGAATTTCTGGCCCACGTCCGGTACCGGCGATGCCGCGGGGATGGACGCAGTCGGTGGCGGCCGCTTCCTGGCTGGCCATGGTGACTAGACTTCGAAAAGAGTGTTCCAATAGCTGAGCAGGGAGAAGCTGCCGTGATTGATCCGCGCCGCCAGGCCGTCCTTGTCCGCCCCAGCGCCGGAGGGGGACTCCAAGACAAGACCCGGGATGTTGTCAACTATCGAGCTGACCCGTCGTACGTTTACCTCACGTTCATGACACGGCATGGCGCAAAGGAGTACCGGTACCGCGCAGACAGGGTAGCAATTCTGTGGGAACCTGTGGCTGTTCCGCTTCACACGGGCACCAGGGTCGCGGTCAGGGGCTCCCTCTGGAACGGCGTGACCGAGCTGTGGCGCTTCGAGGGACCTGATGGCCCCTGGTGGCGAATTTTCTATGGCACGCCAGGGCAGGAAGACTTCCGAGGCTACCCAGATCACGAGATCGATTTCCGCCAGAACGCCGCGGGGGCACCCCAGGCGTCGAGCATTCTTCACTATTGGCGGGGCATCGTGTCAGGCCTGGCAGCAGAAGACCCGATCCGGCCGTCCTACGAACGTTTGAACTTCGTCGATTCCAAGAGCGTGTTGGGCAGGTACCTCAACGGGGAACCCCTCGAATCGACGGGCAGCGCGGGCCCAATGATCTTCCCGTTCTCCGCAAATCTTAGCCAGCGCGAGGCCCTCGGGACGTGCTTGAGCCACCCTGTTTCGGTGATCGACGGGCCGCCGGGCACCGGCAAGACCCAAACAATCCTGAACCTGATCGCCAACATCATTGCCACGCCCGGCGCCACTGTCGGCGTCGTCTCGTTCAACAACTCGGCGGTGGACAATGTCCGTGAAAAACTTGTCCAGGAAGGAATTGGTTACGTGGTTGCGGGGTTGGGCCGCAAGGAAAAGAGGGCGGAGTTTTTCGCCAGCCAAGCATCCAGAAACGTCGAAGTCGCCGGCCTTTTCGACGGCGGGGCGGTGCCGATGCCGCCGAACGAGCAGCTCGCAGGCGTTGACCAGCGTTTGCAAGGGTTGCAGGAGACCGAGAGGCATTTGGCCCGGTTGCGGCAGCAACATGATGCCTTTCAGCTCGAACGCCGCCACTTCAACCGATACCTCCAGCGCCACGAGCCACCCGAGCTTGAGGGACTTCCGCTCCTGCGGCAGTCCTCGGGACGCATTCTTGACTACCTCGC
>JBDTQM010000180.1:0-8237 GCA_039932175.1 Specibacter sp. | reverse complement strand
ACAATGACCAGCTGGTCGGCATTTGCCACCACCGCGCGCTCCACGGGATCGGTGTCATCGGCGCTGCGGCGCAACAGCGTCCGGCGTTCCTCGATCCGAACCAGCCGGGCCAAGGTGTCAGGCTTGCCCGTAACATCGCCCACCAGCGCCACAAAGTCACCGGCCACCACGGGATTGCGCCGCAGTTCCCTGGCCCTGGCTGCGATCAGTGTGCGTTCTGTGGGTTCATTTTCATCGATGATGGCCGTGTAGCGTCCGCGGTCAACCGTGACAATGCGGCCAATGACGGCCTCTTCGTAGGCAGGCCGGTCCTTGGTGCGCGGCCGGCTGCCCTTCTTGTTGGCCCGCACCCTGACATCGGATTCGTCCCAGTTGCTGTAGTCCTTTGCCATGGCCCTACGCGCCAACGTCCGAGGTGCCGGCCGCCGCGGTCTGTGACACCATGGCCGCCCACATGGCCGGGAAATCGGGCATCGTCTTGGCGGTGGTGCCAATGTTTTCAACTTCGACGCCGGGCACGGCCAGGCCGATGATGGCGCCGGCCGTTGCCATGCGGTGGTCGTGGTAGCTGTGGAACACCCCGCCGCGGAGGGGAGCCGGGGTGATGATGAGCCCGTCCTCGGTCTCCTCGGCGTTGCCGCCCAGGGCGTTGATTTCAGCCACCAGGGCAGCTAGGCGGTCGGTTTCGTGCCCGCGCAGGTGGGAAATGCCGCGCAGGCGCGACGGCGTCGAGGCCAGGGCGCAGATGGCTGCCGTTGACGGTGCCAGCTCGCTGGTGTCGGCAATGTCCACACCATGGATCTCGGCGCCGCCGGTGACTGTCAGGACACCGTCCTGAAGGGTGACGGTTGCACCGAATTGGGGCAGGATTTCACGCCACTTGTCACCCACCTGGGTGGTGTTGGCAGGCCAGTTGGGGATGCGCACCGTGCCGCGGGTGGCCAGGGCGGCAGCCAGGAACGGGCCTGCATTGGAGAGGTCCTGTTCCAGCACCACGTCGAAGGCGGCGACGGGGCCGGGGGCAACGATCCAGTGATTCGGGGTGGAATCGTCAACCACAACACCCATGGACCGCAGGATCTCCACAGTCATGGAAATGTGGTCAACGCTGGGCACCGAGTCGCCAATGTGCTCCAGGTGCAGGCCCCGGGCAAAACGCGGCGCAACCAGCAGCATGGCCGAAACGAACTGTGAGGATCCGCCGGCGTCGAAGGCCACATGGCCGCCGTCAACAGCGCCCGTGCCGTGCACGGTGAAAGGCAGGAAGCCGTCCCCGCCGTCCTGAACGCGGACACCAAGCCCCTCCAGCGCAGCCACAATCGCAGCCATGGGACGGACACGGGCCGCGGGGTCGCCGTCGAACCTTACCGAGCCGTTGACCAGCGCGGCAAGCGGCGGTACAAAGCGCATCACGGTGCCGGCCAGGCCGCAGTCCACCAGAATGCCGCCGTCGGGGGCCGTGAAACCGGCAGGGATGGGTGTGACCACAAGATCAGGGACGCCGCCGCTGCCGGGAACTTCGGATATGTCCGCGCCCATGGCACGCAGGGCCCCGATCATCAAATCAGAGTCGCGGGATTGCAGGGGTGCACGCAAGCGGGATTCGCCGTCGGCAATGGCAGCGAGGACAAGATACCTGTTGGTCAGCGATTTGGAGGCCGGAATGGTGACTGTGGCATCCAAGGGTGTTGTGGAGAAGGGTGCGGGCCAATGGGCTGCGGTCATGGGTGGCTACTGTCCTGTCACGTCGTGAGCTAGCGCGCGAACTGTCTTGTCCGCATTTTTCAGTTGCTTGTGGGTGGTCTTCTTGCCGGATTCGATGAGCTTTTCCGCCCGCCACGCCAGGCCTGGGCGTCCTGCCGTGTCAACGCTGGCCAGCAGCGCGCCGCCAATCAGGCCAATGTTCTTGGCCAGTTGCTTGCGGCGGTGGGAGCGGTTTTCCTTGCTGGTGGGCTCGGAGGTGCGATACTCCGCCACGGTGTTCAGCCCGGCCGTCAAGGCAAGCACAACCGCTGCGGCGCGGGAGCCCTTCCCGGTGGCCAGCAAAATGCCGGCCCCTACCTGTGTTCCAGCCAGCGCGCGTGCGAGTGTCTTCTCGCTCACCTCAATGGGCAATGCGGCGCTGAGCGGTCCCAGGACAGACTTCAACTGCGCGGCTGTCTGGTCGGCATGGCGCAGCCGGTCAAGGCCGGCGAGGATGAATGATGATGCCAACATGGGGCGGGCGAGTGCGCGAACAATGGACAAGTGGGCCTCCTTGGTTGTGCTGGGGGCATCCCGCGGGCTTTTCTGACGGCCCAACGGAAGGCTAATGCTGTGTCTAAGTCTCCCACGTCTGATTCGCAGTTGCCGTGTTTGCGGAATATCCGACGCCGTTCCCCGGTTGAGTAGATATGTGGCCCGTTAGGTGCGGGCCGGCTGCACGGACACACCAGGCGGCAGGCACACCCAGCGAAGGAAAGGCGGCAATGCAGACACTGAGCCATCCAGCACCCCCGATGCTACGACTGAGCATAGACTCAACAGTGATGAACATTTCCGAGCCTGAGCAAACCATTGAGACGGCAGCGACAAGCCCCGATGCCGAACAGTCCTCTGACGCCACTGTGCAGTCCGCCGAGGCGCAGTCTCCTGTGCAGAGCACTGATGTGGCGGACGTGGACGTTGCCACCGAGACCACCGAGGCCAGGCGTGCCCGCTTTGAGCGTGATGCCATGGTCTACGTTGACCAACTGTATTCAGCCGCCATGCGCATGGCCCGCAACCCCAGCGACGCCGAAGATCTGGTGCAGGAGGCCTACACCAAGGCGTTCTCGGCTTTTCACCAGTACAAGCCCGGCACCAATCTGAAGGCGTGGCTGTACAGGATTCTGACCAACACGTACATCAACCTGTACCGCAAGCGGCAGCGCGAGCCCCTGCAGTCCAATGCGGACAGCATTGAAGACTGGCAGCTGGCCCGGGCCGAATCGCACACCTCCCGGGGTTTGCGTTCGGCAGAAGCAGACGCGCTGGACCACTTGCCGGACTCAGATGTGAAGAACGCCCTGCAGTCCATCCCGGAAGAGTTCCGGCTCGCGGTGTATTTTGCCGACGTTGAAGGATTTGCGTACAAGGAAATTTCAGAGATCATGAACACCCCCATTGGCACCGTAATGTCACGGTTGCACAGGGGACGAAAGCTTTTACGAGATATGTTGGCCGACTACGCCGTTGATCGCGGTTACGTCAAGGACGCCACTCAAATGACGGAAACGGAGAAATAATCATGGGCGACTGCCAAAGCCTCGGCGATTGCGATGACGAACGGATCGGACGGATCTACGAGTATCTCGACGGGGCGCTGTCCCTAGACGACCTCACCGAGATCAAGGCCCACTTGGACGGCTGCGAGGATTGCGCGCACCAGTATGACCTGGAGTGCGTGATCCGCACAGTGGTCAAGCGTTCCTGCAAGGAAGCGGCCCCGGAAACGCTCAAGGCTGCCATTTTAGCCCGCCTGCATGAGAGCAAGCCCGCGTCCGTCTAGTCCGGCCGCAGGTTGATGGTGCTGTAGGCGCTTGCCGGACGCCCGCTCACTCGTCGGAGCATTGATCCGGCGATCACGTGGGCCTGGGCTTTTGCCAGTTCGGCCTTCTCGCCGGCAAAGAGACTGTCCACGGTACGGCTCCAGAGCCGCAGCCACGTGTTGAAGTGCTCCTTGGTCAGCGGTTCCATGGCAGAAATCTCGAAGTGGATTTTCAGCGCATTGCGTTTGTAGAGGCCGGCCTTGAACAGCACGCTCTGCCAGAAGTCGGCCATGACGGGCAGGTGCATTGCCAGGTCCATGTGCACCACCTCGGTGAAGATGGGCCCAATCAGGGCGTCGGCAAATGCCTCGGTGTAAAACGTCTCAACCAGCCGCAGGATGTCCGCCCGGTTGGTGATGTCCGCCAGCCCCGGTTCGGCCGTCTGCGCCGGCGCATAGAGGTCAAGGTTCGACGTCGTTGGCCCGGAGTTTGGTGCTGCGTTGCCCATGGTTCCAGCTTAGCGTCAGGACGTGCAAAAGCCCGCCCCGCCGAATGGCGGAGCGGGCTTTTGCTTTTTACGTCAAGACTTACGTGTTGGGACGCTTACCGTGGTTAGCGCCGCCCTTTTTACGATCCCGACGCTTACGTGAACGCTTCGACATAGCTGCCTCCAATCATCTAGAAAGACCTTTAAAAACGATCCGTGTCCATTTTGGCATAAATGACTCATTCGTGCCTAACCGGGGTGCCATGCAATTCCTCAGGGAGGCCCGGATGGCAATGGCCGACTGGCTCAGAACTGTACGCAGCGTCTCAAGCGCCAGCTCGTCCAAACCGTTCCGGGCAGCGTGGAGGCGCAAGTCCAGTCGAAGGTCGTCGCGGAATATTTGCAGCAGGAATTCTGCTTCCTTGAGCTGTCTGCCGGTTGCCGCCGATTCGCTTCGCGCGGACCGTGCGCCCTGGCGGGCCTGGGTTTTGGCAGTTTCGGCGGTGGCCGCCAGATCCGCCCGCAGGCTGCGCATGTTCTCCTGGACATCCACCCGAATGTCGTCGGCGAGGCTGCGCACCGAGGCGGAAATGCTCGCCTGGACCTCCGTCAGCTCGTGTCGGCGCTGCTCAAGCTCGGCCCGGCCTGCGGCCGTCAGGGAGTAGACGGTGCGCCGGCCCTCCATGGTGGTCTCCAGCAGTCCCTCATCCTGAAGTTTTGCCAGCCGCGGGTACACGGTGCCGGCGCTGGGGGAGTAGGTGCCGCCGAATCGGTCGGTCAAGGCCCGAATGATCTCATAGCCGTATTGGGGGCCTTCCTCCAGGACTGCGAGCAGGTACAACCGGAGAGCGCCGTGGGCAAAGACGGGAGGCATCAGGACTCCTCCCTGGTCAGGGAGATGTTGCTGTCGGGTTCCTCTGCGGCTTACATAATGGAAACTCCGCCGGAGACCGTTGACGTATGGGCAATGAGCCGCTGGGCGGACGGGCCGGCCGTGGCCGTGGTGTTCTGGCCAAGGTTGTTGTACCTTTCCTCGTCCAGCAGCAGGGTTCCCGAAGCGCTCGTTGACCTCACATGGACGCCAACGGTCCTGGGCAGCCTGACCGTGACATCACCGGAGACAGACTTGGTGTTCGAGGTGTGCGGCGTGCCGTGCAGGTCAAAGTTGACGTTGCCCGAGACACTCTTGGCCACCAAGTCGTCCCTGTGGTCGCGGGCAATGATCTCCCGCTCACGGTGTCCAGGGTGAGCAACCCCTCCGTGGCATCAGCCATGAGGGCGTCGGTGACAGTGCGCAGCGTTGTCTTGGCGCTGGCGCTGACCATGCCGTCACCGTTGACAGTGCTGGCCGTCAACTTCGGATATTTCCAGTGTCGCTTTTGGCTCTTCGGTCACCACAATGTCGAAATGGCCTTGATCAGGGCCACCTTCACCTCTGCGACACCGGCAAATTCAAGTGTCTGCGGGGCGCTGATGGACCACGAATCCTCGTTCACAACCGCCCCTTCCTTCGCGTTATATCGCTTCTACCTGCAACGCGCCATAACGTGTTGTGGGTCAAATCAAGATATATCGCGAAAATTCCGGCACGCTCCTGATAAACAAAAAAGATCCATGGTGCAGTTGTTGGATGAAAAACCACGAAATCGTGGCATTTTCTTCCAACAACTGCTACATGGATCCAGCACGAGGCAGGGGAGTGCTAGACGGCCTCGGGCAGGTCCAGCCACTGGTACCAGCCGCGGTGCAGCACCAGCCACGCCATGAGGCCGTAGCCGGCCTGGCCCGGGGTGCCTGCGTTGGCCGCAACGTCGTTGCGCCACTGTTCGTGGTTCTGCAGCGGGGCAAAGGTGTCCACGTAGTGGTGCTTGCGCCGTGTGGTGACGTCGGCAAAGGCTGCGTTGAGCTCGGCCAGTTTGCGGTTCAGGGCAGGATCCAACGACGGAGGGGGGCCCACCACAAACACCGGAATGTTCAGCTGGGTGGCTCCGTCAAGGATGTTGGCCAGATTCAGCCGACTGCGGGCCGTGGAGAGGCCGTACTCAATGTCGCGGCCGGAGAGGCCAATGACCAGCCGGTTCTCATGGAAATCATCAAAACGCCGTCCGGCCTCAGTCAGCCAGCGCCCTGCCAGCGCCTCGGTGCCCTCGCGCGGGCAGGCCAGGACGAACGGCTCAACCGTGATGGTGTCCTGTGGAGTCCTTGCCAAAACCCTGCCCAGCCAGCCCAGAGCGCGGGGATCTCCCACACCTGCCACCAACTCGTCCCCCACAGCCACAATGCGCAGTTCCCGCTTGTCCACGGCGCCCCTTTCATTCCTGCAAAATTTGAAGTCAAAATCAGAGATGCCCGGCCTGTCAATGCAGACCGGGCATCCATGATGCTTTAGCTACGCTCGAAGGCCTGCTTGATCAGCAAGGTCTGCTCAACGGCATGGTTCTTTGCGGAACCTGTTGCCGTTGCCGCCGACGCCGGGCGTGAGACCCGGTTCAGCTTGCGGTCCAGCTCAGGAGCCAGGTTCAAGCCCATGAACGGCCACGGACCCTGGTTGGCGGGTTCGTCCTGTGCCCACACCAGTTCGGCATTGGGGTACTTGGCCAGCTCAGCATTGATCTCCTCCAACGGGAGCGGGTACAGCTGCTCCACGCGGATGATGGCAGCCTTGTTGTCCCCGGCCTTGTCGCGTGCTGCGAGGAGGTCGTAGTAGAGGCGGCCGGAGACCAGGATGGCGCGGTCCACTGCGTTGTTGTCCAACGCTGCATGCTCGCCGATCACGGGGCGGAAGCCGCCAGTGGTGAAGTCCGCCACCGAGGACGCTGCAGCCTTCAGGCGCAGCAGCTGCTTCGGGGTGAAAATGATCAACGGCTTGCGCGGGCGGCGGTAGGCCTGGCGGCGGAGCAGGTGGAAGTGCGACGCCGGTGTGGTCGGGTTGGCCACGATCATGTTCTCTTCGGCACACATTTGCATGAAACGCTCAATGCGTGCAGAGGAGTGGTCCGGCCCCTGGCCTTCGTAGCCGTGCGGCAGCATCAGCACCAGCGAGGAACGCTGGCCCCACTTCTGCTCGGCCGAGGAGATGAACTCATCAATGATGGTTTGTGCACCATTGACGAAGTCACCAAACTGGGCTTCCCACACAACGAGTGCGTCGGGACGCTCCACCGAGTATCCATATTCGAAGCCCATGGCAGCGTATTCGCTGAGCAGGGAGTCGTAGATCCACAGTTTCGCCTGGTCCTCGCTCAAGTCGCTCAGCGGGGTCCAGTTCGTGCCGTTGGCACGGTCGTGGAACACTGCGTGGCGCTGCACGAAGGTGCCGCGGCGTGAGTCCTGCCCGGCTACACGGACCGGGACGCCTTCTAGCAGCAGCGAGCCAAAGGCGCTCAGTTCGCCGAAGCCCCAGTCAATGTTGCCCTCGCGGGACATGGCCTCACGCTTTTCCAGCAACGGCTTGAGCTTCTGGTGAACCTCAAAGCCTTCGGGGATCGCCATGTGGACGGAACCAATGCGGGCCAGCATTTCGGCGCTGATGGCCGTCACCTGGGGATCGTTCACGCCGGAATCGCCCTGCTGCGCGATGGGGCGCTCCAGGTCCGAAACAGCCGCTGCATCCTTGGTGATGATCGGGATGGGGGAGGTCTGGGCCGCGTGCGTTTCAGCAAACACGCGTTCCAGGCGTTCCTGGTAGTCGCGCAGCAGCTGCGTGGCTTCCTCTTCGGTGATGTCACCGCGGCCAATCAAGGCCTCGGTGTAGAGGCGGCGTACTGAACGCTTGGCCTCGATCAGGTTGTACATCAGCGGCTGGGTCATCGAGGGGTCATCGCCCTCGTTGTGGCCGCGACGGCGGTAGCAGACCATGTCGATGACAACGTCCTTGCGGAAGCGCTGCTGGAACTGGTACGCCAGCTGGGCCGTGCGGACCACTGCCTCGGGGTCGTCACCGTTCACGTGGAACACGGGGGCCTGAATCATCTTGGCCACATCGGTGGAGTACACCGAGGAACGCGAGGACGACGGCGCCGTGGTGAAGCCAACCTGGTTGTTGACAACAATGTGGATGGTTCCGCCGGTGCGGTAGCCGCGCAGCTGGGACAGGTTCAGCGTCTCTGCAACAACACCCTGGCCGGCAAAGGCGGCGTCGCCGTGCACCATGATGGGCAGCACGGGGAAGTTCTCGCCCTGGTCCAAGCGGTCCTGCTTGGCGCGGACAATGCCCTCAAGGACGCCGTCAACGGCTTCCA
>JBDTQM010000179.1:0-8251 GCA_039932175.1 Specibacter sp. | reverse complement strand
GACCGCCTGGGCATCGATGCGGCGCTTGGCCCTGGAAAACTCTGCACTGACAAAGGACGCCTTCTCGGCATCCTTCTTCAGGGGTTGGCACTCCACACGCGGGGCACCAAGTGCCTTGAGCGCGTCCAACAATTTCTTGCCCCGCGTGCCGCCGCCGTGAATGAGCACCAGGGTGACATCGGGTGCCGGGTCCTTGATGTAGGCCAGGGCATCTTGCAGGAAGTCGTCGTTCATGGTGGCCAGGGCTGCGACCTGTATGAGCTTGGGCTCACTGAAAAGCGAGGGGCTGGCTACCATGCCCAACGCTCCAGCCGTGTACTGGGCAGCATCGAGGGAGGTCAGTTCCAGGTCGGGGTTCTGGGCCCGCAGCTTGCCCCGGAGAACATCCACTACACGGCTGGCAATAAAGTCTTCCGGACCAAACAGCAACACCACGGGGGCCAGCGGGACATCACGCCAATCGGCGCCCGCAGCCGGCCGTTGAGCCGTCCTGGGTGCCGGGCTCATTGTTGCGTTCCTGTCCATGCATTATTCACAGCATCTACTGTGCCATCCCTGCCGGTGATTCCCAACCCGGTGCTGGCTTGTGATCATGGGTCCAGCACGGCAGCACACCACCACGCAGTGGCCGCGGCGGCAAGAACCACCACCGTGCCAAAGCCAAAGTGCGCGCGCCACCTGGCCGGGAGAAATCCCGTCAAACGCGCGGCGGCTGCCTTGGCACGTTCCTGCTCCACCAGGGCGAACAACGCAGCGAGAACCGCAGCGTTCACAGCTGCCATGAGGACAACCCCTTCCAGGCCTGCCGGCCATGGCAAACTTGCCGCGGGCAGTCCCGCCATCCACCGGGCGATGGCGGCCACCCACCAGGCACCCAGGCCACTGACAAAAGCGCACAGAGAGCCGATGAGCGGCACCACGGCAGCAACCGCCAGGCCAAAAGTTCCCACCGTGGTCACCAGCGCCACGACGGGAGCTGCCAGCATGTTGGCCGGGATTGTGTAGGGGGTCAGCCGCGGCGCCAGCAGGACAATGACCGGGGCGCAGAACAATTGTGCCGCCAGCGGTATGGCCACCGCCTGGGCCAGCCACACGGGCCACCAAACGGCCAGCCAGTCCACGCAGCGCCTTCCCACCAGATGGATCCCCAAGGTGGCCAGCACCGACAGGATAAATGCATAATCCATTGCCAGCCACGGGTCCGCAAGCAGCAACACCACCACAGTCACGCAGAGCAGGGCGCCAACCCGTTTGGGCCGCCCGCCCAACACCGCCAACGCCCCGATGGCACCCATGACGGCGGCACGAAGCACACTGGGATCGGGACCCACCAGCACAACAAAGCCCACCAATCCGGCTCCCGAGGCAAGTGCGGCCACCTGACGCGGTGCCCGCAGTGAACGCACCAACAACATCAGCGACGCCAAAACCAGTGTGCAGTTGGCTCCGCTGACGGCAGTGAGATGCGTCAGCCCCGTTGTCTTCATCGACTCGTTGAGTGTTGCGTCCATGCCGCCGCGGTCCCCCATGACCATCCCGGGAAGCAGGCCTGAAGCGTCAGTGCTCAGTGGCATCCACACACGTTTCACGGACTCGACCCATGCCTTGCGCATGGGCACAACAACAACCTGCGGCCCCGACTGGACGGGCACCACGTGCAGGGGCGCTGTGGCCGGGTGAAGAAAACCCACTGCGTGAAAACCAACTGTCTGCCTGTTTGTGCCTGGTGGCGTGATCCTGCCGGCTGTGGAGACCCTGTCCCCGACGTGCACCACACCCCAGTTGGCCGCTGCCACCACCCGAATCGACACCCGCCCCGTCATCATGCGCCCGTTGTCGGTGGCACTGACAACAACAGCATCGAAGATGAGCCGGTCCGGTCCATGGCCGCTTTCCAGCCGCCGGGGCATGCTGCCAACTTCCACGGTAAGCGACAGATCTCCACCACTGACCACGGCCTGCTCCAGGGCAGAGGATGCCGAGGCGGCCTGCCGCAATCCAACGGCAGTCAGCACTGCTGTCACACAGACGGCAGCGACAAGCACTGTGGCCATGGCGGCCGCCAGAGATACCCTGTCACGTCCCCTGCCCCGTGACGCCGGCCCGTCGGCACCCCTCCGCCGGGACCCGGCGCCAGCAACGGCACTGTGGAGACACGTCAGGGCCGCCCCGGCCACCAAGCTGCCACCCATCAGCGCCGCGGCCCCCGCCAGCCATGGCCCCTCCCACGTGATGGCGATGACCGCCGTCAACCAGGTGGCTGACACGGCAGGCAGCAGCCTCATGTCCGCCCGGCTGCACGCCGGGGAGGTTCCCCTGTTGTCATGGGCTTCCGCGAGGCGGCCGCCCAGGGCGCGGAGGTGTTGGCGCAGGCGTTGCGGAGGCGAGAGCGGCACAACCGGCCGTGGCGCACCCACGGCCGCCTTGGCAAAGCGTGCCCACTGCGGTTCACGCGCCCTCATGAACGCCGTCCCATCACACAGTCACCAGGTCCCGAATGCCAGCCAGCAATTTAGCTCCTATGCCGGAGACGGCGTCCAAGGCATCCACCGAGGCGAAGGGGCCGTGGTCGGTCCGCCAAGCCACAATCCGCTGCGCCAGAACAGGGCCAACACCGGGCAGGGTGTCAAACTCCGTGGCACTGGCAGTGTTGAGGTTGAGCGGCGCTGCTTTCCGAACCGGCGGGCCGGCTCCGCCGGGGCCGGCAGCACCACCCATGCCGGCGGGCTGCCCCTTGGCAGGCACCAATATTTGAACACCGTCGATGACTTGGGCGGCAAGGTTCAGCCCTGACAGTTCGGCCGCGGGCAGGGCTCCCCCGGCTGCTTCCACGGCCTGGAAGACCCTGCTGCCCGGCGGCAGGGTGTAGACGCCGGGGAGCTTGACGGCACCGGCCACATGCACCAGCAGGCCTCCCGCTGGGGTGGACGCCACACCGTCTCCCGGGCTGGCAGGAGTGTGGCCAGGGAGCACAGCAGGCGATGGTGCGGGCTCCGGCGTTCCTGTCAGCGGCGGCACGGCCACTTTCCCCGCACCCTGCGCATCGAGTTCCGCCGAAGCACTTTGCACACTGGCCGACTCGATCCAGAGCACGCCCAACGCCGCTGCCATCATGGTCAACACCACCACCAGCGCACGCAGCGAAATCATCCACCGCGGCCCCCGCCCAGCAGGCTGCGGGCCAGCCGGGGAGGAACTGGCAGACTCCCGTGGAGTCCACAACGATTCACCGCCAACACCGCCCATGAAGCAACGGTAGGCCCGTCCGGACCAGCCGTGGGCGCCAATGGGCGGTTCTGTGGAGAACTAGGTTTCCAGCACTGCCTGTGGGGGAACAAGCGCGTCAGCAACGACGACCACCAGCACGCCGAGGCCGGCGTGGGCGGCCAGGACGGCCGGCAGCCGGGTCAGCGTGGACGAACCGAGGCCCGGGCAGGCCAGATGCAGGGCCTCATCCAAAGTGCGGGCCTGTTCCTCATTGCCAAAGTGGTGCACGCTGATTTGCGTGTTCCCGGCGCCGCGGGAGGCGATGTTGGCTGCGGCCAGCTCCTGCAGCCGGGCAACGGCCTTGGCGGCCGAGCGCACCTTTTCCAAGGGAACCACCGAGCCGTCCTTGATACCCAAGATCGGCTTGATGTCCAGGACTGTGCCCAACCATGAGGAGGCCAGGCTGATGCGCCCGCCCCGGCGCAGTTGTTCAAGGCTCGGCACATAAAAATACACGTCCGTGGCCGCGATGGCCGCCCGTGCAGCCGCCATGACAGCTTCTGCGTCGGCTCCGGACAAGGCAGCGGCCACGGCGGCCTGCACGCCGATGCCCTGGCCCATGCCCACTGTGCCCGAATCCAGCACATGCACAGGCACCGATGCCCGCTGCGCCGCAAGGTGTGCGGCGTCGAACGTGCCCGAGAGTTTGGTGGAGATGTGCAGGGAAACAACCGCCTCGAAGCCGGCCTCCGCCGCATTCCGGTATGCCTTGTCGAACTGGCCGGGCGACGGCCTGGAGGTTTTAACGCTGGTTCCCGAGACCAGGGCGAGGGAAATGTGGGTCTCCAGCTCGGCGTCGTCGTCGGCATAGACGTTCTCGCCAATGACGACGGGCATGGGCACGACCGTCAGCGCCAGGCTCTGCGCAAACCACCCCACCCATTCCGCCGGCAGCGCCGCGGCGGAGTCGGTGACCACGGCGACCCTGGGCCTGGGCAGCGCCGGCCCCGGCCCGTCCACGCCGGGTTTGGGGCGCAGCCGCTGGACCTGCTGGCGAATCCAGGTGCGTGCAGCGCTTGTGTCTGGAACCACCGGTTCGCCTTTCCAAAACAGAAGTACCCTCCAACGCCCATTGGGGCGAGGAGGGCACTTCGCGCTCATGCGTGCGGCATAAACGCGTGTGTCACTCTTGCCTAGGCAGGAACAATATTCACCAGTTTAGGCGCACGGACGATCACCGTGCGGATGCCACGGCCGTCGAGCGCCTTTTGCACCGGCTCTGAGGCCAGCGCGAGTTCGCGCAGGGCATCCTCAGTGATGTCCGGGGAAACCTCCAGGCGGTCCTTGACCTTGCCCTGGACCTGCACGACGGCTGTGACGCTCTGCTGCACCAGCAGTGACTCATCCACGGCGGGGAAGCCGGCGTTGGCAACGGAGGCCGGGTGGCCCAGGGTGTCCCACATGTCCTCGGCCGTGTACGGGGCGAAGAGGCTCAGCACAATGGCAACAGCCTCCGCCGCTTCACGAACGGCCGGGTCCGAGGCGCCGGCACCGGAGTCAATGACCTTTCGGGTGGCGTTGACCAGTTCCATGAGCTTGGCAACCACAACGTTGAACTTGTGGCCTTCCAGCAGGGCCTTGGCCTCGTGGACGGTGCGGTGCGTCAGCGAACGCAGGGCCGGCGCACCGGCTGCCGGGTCGGTGCCCGGCTCGCTGGCAACGTCACGGGCCAAACGCCAAGCACGGGCCAGGAACTTGGCCGAGCCCGACGGCGAAACATCCGCCCAGTCGACGTCGTCCTCGGGCGGACCGGCGAAGACCATGGTCAGGCGCACGGCGTCAACGCCGAACTTGTCCAGCTGCTCGCCCAGGTCAACACCGTTGCCCAGGGACTTGCTCATGGACTTGCCGCCGTTGAGCACCTGGCCCTGGTTCAGCAGTGCGCTGAAGGGCTCGGTGGCATCCAGCATGCCCATGTCGTGGATGACCTTGGTGAAGAAACGCGCGTACAGCAGGTGCAATATGGCGTGCTCCACGCCGCCCACGTACTGGCCGACAGGCATCCAGTCGTTGATCTTGGCTGTGTCAAACGGGCCCTCGGTGAAGTCCGGGGAGGCGAAGCGCAGGAAGTACCAGGACGAGTCCACGAAGGTGTCCATGGTGTCGGTGTCGCGCTTGGCGGCGCCGCCACAGTTGGGGCAGGCCACGTTGACCCAGTCGGCAGCTGCCGCCAGCGGGGAGGTGCCCTTCGGGGACAGGTCTTCGCCGCGCAGGTTGTCCGGCAGGCGCACGGGCAGCTGGTCATCGGGCACGGGAACTTCCCCGCAATCGGCACAGTGGATGATGGGGATGGGGGTGCCCCAGAAGCGCTGGCGGGACAGCAGCCAGTCGCGCAGGCGGAAGTTGATGAACTTCTTGCCGGTGCCCAGTTTTTCCAGAATTTCGATGGCGGCCGGAATGCCTTCAGCCTTGGACAGGCCGTTGAGCTCGCCGGAGTTGATGAGGGTGCCCTCGCCGGTGCTGGCGGTGCCGGTTACGGCGGGGTCATCCATGCCGGTGTCCAGGACGGCCCGCACAGGCAGGTCAAAGGCCTTGGCGAAGTCCAGGTCGCGCTGGTCGTGGGCGGGCACGGCCATGATGGCGCCAGTGCCGTAGTCGGCCAGCACGTAGTCGGCGGCCCAAACGGGCAGCTTTTCACCCGTCAGCGGGTTGACGGCGTAACGGCCCGTGAACACACCCGACTTGGGGCGTTCGGTGGACTGGCGTTCAATGTCGCTGAGCGCCTTGACCTGTTCGCGGTATTCGCTCAGGGCCTCGGCGTGCTCACCCGTGACCAGGTCCAGTGCCAGCGGCGCATCCGCTGCCACAACGAAGAACGTTGCGCCGTAGAGGGTGTCGGGGCGGGTGGTGAAGACGGTCAGTTCCTGCGCCGGCTTTTCCTCGCCGGCTTCCTCGATCACGAACGTGACGTGGGCGCCCTCGGAGCGGCCGATCCAGTTCTTCTGCATGGCCAGCACACGGTCCGGCCAGTGGCCCTTCAACGCGTCCATGTCATCAAGCAGGCGGTCGGCGTAGTCGGTGATTTTGAAGTACCACTGGTTCAGGGACTTCTTGGTGACAATGGTGCCGCAACGTTCACAGGCGCCGTTGACAACCTGTTCGTTGGCCAGCACAGTCTGGTCCTTGGGGCACCAGTTGACGGGGGAATTCTTCCTGTACGCCAGGCCGCGCTCGTGGAAGCGCTTGAACAGCCATTGTGTCCACCGGTAGTATTCGGGGTCGGAGGTCTGCAGACGGCGTGACCAGTCCACGGAAATGGCGTAGCGCTTGAAGGACTCCGCCTGGGTGTCAATGTTGGCATACGTCCACTCGCTGGGGTGGGCGTTGCGCTTGATGGCGGCGTTCTCGGCGGGCAGGCCAAAGGAGTCCCAGCCGATCGGGTGCAGCACGTCGTAGCCGAGCTGGCGCCAGTAGCGGGACACAACATCGCCCATGGCAAACGCCTCGGCGTGGCCCATGTGAAGGTCGCCCGAGGGGTACGGGAACATGTCCAGGACGTAGCGGCGCTCCTTGGAACCGTCGTCAAGGGGCGTAAAGACTTTAAGATCGTCCCAGATGGCCGGCCATTTGGCTTCCATCGCGGCGAAATTGTAGACGCCCTCTTCGCTGTTTTCTTCAGTCTGGGACTGCACGCTCACGTACCCTGCCTCTTCATTCATCATTGGCTTTATTGCACCTTCTCGCGTCGTTACACACAAAAGCCCCTCGACATAGCAAGGGGCGCACCGCATCTATGGAATGCGGCTATGTAAGAAGAAGGTTTGTCTGCACCCCTTTACTTTAGCGCACTTGCAAAACTAAATATCAAGGCCGAAAAGTGGCGTTCGACGCCGGGACCCGACTGCCGCCGTCGTGCGGGCCCGAAGTTATGCGCTGAACCGGCTGCGGGTCCTGCGCATAAGCACTTATGCGCAAAACTCGCTGCGAGTCCCACGCATAAGTTCAGGGTTAAGGCCGACGGCGGGACGCCCACCTGGGTGCGGCCCCGCCGTCGTCCATCATGCGTGCTTAGAGCACGTCCTCGTCAACCCAGTCCATGGACTTGGTGACTGCCTTCTTCCACAGGCGCATCTGGCGGTCACGCTCGGCCGGATCCATGTTCGGCTCCCAGCGCTTGTCCTCGGACCAGTTGGAGGACAGCTCGCCCAGATCCTTCCAGAAGCCCACGGCCAGGCCGGCCGCGTACGCTGCACCGAGCGCCGTGGTCTCGGTGACCTTGGGGCGGATCACGGGCACGCCCAGAATGTCCGCCTGGAACTGCATGAGGGCGTCGTTGGCGACCATGCCGCCGTCGACCTTCAACTCGGTCAAATCCACGCCTGAATCGGCGTTGACCGCGTCAAGGACTTCGCGGGTTTGGAAGGCTGTTGCCTCCAGCGCCGCACGGGCAATGTGGCTCTTGTTCACAAAGCGCGTGAGACCCACAATGGCGCCGCGGGCGTCGGAACGCCAGTACGGGGCGAAGAGGCCCGAGAACGCCGGGACAATGTAGACGCCGCCGTTGTTCTCCACCGAGGCAGCCAGCTCCTCAACCTCGGGGGCCGACTTGATCATGCCGATGTTGTCGCGCAGCCACTGGATCAGGGAACCGGTGACGGCGATGGAGCCCTCAAGGGCGTAGTGCGGGGCGGCGTCGCCGAGCTTGTAGCCGACCGTCGTGAGCAGCCCGTTCTTGGAGTGGACGATTTCCTCACCGGTGTTGAAGATGAGGAAGCAGCCGGTGCCGTAGGTGTTCTTGGCTTCGCCGGCGTCGAAGGCGGCCTGGCCGAACGTCGCGGCCTGCTGGTCGCCCAGGATGCCGGCGACCGGAACCTCGCGCAGCAGCTGGGAGGTGTGCACCGTGCCGTAGACCTCGGAGGAGGACTTGATGGCCGGCATCATGGAAGCCGGAACGCCGAAGGCATCCAGGATTTCCTGGTCCCAGGACAGCGTCTCGAGGTCCATGAACATGGTGCGGGAGGCGTTGGTGACGTCGGTGGCGTGC
>JBDTQM010000178.1:0-8266 GCA_039932175.1 Specibacter sp. | reverse complement strand
CCACTGATCGGCTCACCCCCGGCCGCAGTTCAAGTGCTGTCTCAATCGCCTGGCGCTTGGCCCCAACAGGAGCCGGCACGTCCAGGGGCGCGTGGATCAAGGTGACCTGGGCTCCGGCGGCCAGGGCCGCCTCAGCGAGTGCCACACCTTGCTTGCCTGAAGACTTGTTGCCCAAAAAGCGCACCGGGTCCAGGGGTTCCCGGGTGCCGCCGGCCGTGATAAGGACACGTTTTCCGGCCAGGAGGCCGCTGCCTTCGGCCACAGGCTGGAAAGCAGGCTGCAAAGCGGGTTCTGCGGGTGCGGGTTCTGCAGCGAAAGGGTCCGCGGCAGACTCCACATCACGCTCGGCGGCTGCCGGCTCCAAGGGTGCAGGGTTCGCGGGTTCCGAACCCAACGCCGGCCCCGGCTGATTCACCAGTGCCATGGCTGCTGCGAAAATGTCTGCCGGTTCCGGCAAACGACCGGGTCCGGTGTCGGGGCCGGTCAACCGACCCACGGCAGGATCCAGGACGTGGACGCCGCGGGACCGCAGGGTGGCCACATTGGCTTGCGTTGCGGCATGCTGCCACATTTCCGTGTGCATTGCCGGGGCAAAAAGGACAGGCCCCCTGGCCATCAACAAGGTGGTGGTCAGAAGGTCGTTGGCGTGGCCGCCGGCAGCCTTGGCCAGGAGATCCGCCGTGGCCGGTGCCACCACAATCAGATCGGCCTCGTGGCCAATCCGAACGTGGTTGACGGTGTCAACGGCGTCAAAAACATTGTTGGTGGCCGTGTGGCCGCTCAATGCCTCCCACGTGGCCACGCCCACAAACTTCGTGGACGCGTCGGTGGGGATGACAGTGACATCATGGCCGGCCTCGGTGAAAAGGCGCAGCAACAAAGCCGACTTGTAGGCGGCGATGCCGCCGCCTACCCCCAAAACAATGTTCAGTCGTGACACCGTTAGTATTCTTTGAACTTCAGTTACACGGTCTCAACAGGAGTGGAGACCAGCAGACCCTCGTCGATTTCACGGAATGCGATGGAGAGGGACTTCTCGTTGAGCTTGGTGTCCACCAAGGGGCCAACGTACTCGAACAGGCCCTCGTGGAGCTGGGCGTAGTAGGCGTTGATCTGGCGTGCGCGCTTGGCACCAAAGATGACCAGTCCGTACTTCGAGTCAGCGGCTTCAAGCAGCGAATCGATCGAGGGATTGATGATGCCTTCGGGTTGTGTAGTCAATTACTTCTCCAAAATTTGTAAAGGGGTCTTGCAGATCAATCAATGACGGATCAAATTATGTGGTGGGGCGTGAGCCCCATCAGTTCAACAAGCGCGGCTGCAGCGCGGCTGACATCGTCATTGACAATGACGTAGTCAAACTCCGGCGCGGCAGCAAGTTCCAGTTTAGCCGTTTCCAGGCGGCGCTGCTGTTCCTGGGCTGTTTCTGTGCCGCGTCCCACCAAACGGCGGACCAATTCATCCCAGCTGGGCGGTGCGAGGAACACAAATGCAGAATCGGGAATTGCTTCCCGAACCTGCCGGGCCCCTTGGAGGTCAATCTCCAGCAGCACGGATTTTCCGGCAGCCACAGCTGCCTCCACGGTGCTGCGCAGGGTGCCGTAGCGGTTGACGCCGTGCACCACGGCCCACTCCAGCAAATCGCCGTCGGCAACCAGGCCGTCAAACTCTTCAGCCGTTTTGAAGAAGTAGTGAACTCCTTCTTCCTCCCCCGGACGGGCCGGGCGCGTGGTGGCTGAAACCGAAAGCCATACATCCGGGTAATTGTCCCGGATGAAGGTGGAAACTGTTCCCTTGCCAACGGCTGTAGGCCCCGCCAATACAGTCACACCTGTTCGTGGCTTGAAGAGCTCGGTATTCTCTTCCGGGACTGGGGCGTCACTGATTTCGATCATGATCCCTGCCCCAGATAGTCAACCAAGGCCCGGCGCTGATGCACGCCCAGGCCACGCACCCTGCGGGTTGGGGCAATCCCCAGCTCGCTCATGATCACTGTTGCACGTACCTTTCCAATGCCCGGAAGGGCTTCCAATAATTCACAAACTTTGAGCCTGTCCAGGGCCGGTTCCTGCGCGGCGGCAGCAAGAACGGCCCCGACAGTGGTCTGGCCATTCTTCAGTTCAGCCTTGATCCGCGACCTGATGCCGCGCGCCGCTAATGCCTTCAGCCGCGCCTCGGCGCGGTCTTGCTGTGAAAGTGCCGGCAAATTCACGTAAAGGACTCCCCTAGCGGTGGCAGTGCAAAAAGGTGCGGACAGGAACAAAGTAATTCCTCGAACCTATCCGCACCCGGAGATCAAATCAATCCGCCAAAAACTACAAACCCTTCAGGGTCTCCGTCGTGGCCAGGCGCAATGCGCAGATATCCGGCCCGGCAGCCAGGATGCCGCGGCTGGATGTGCCCAGCACGGCAGGATAGGCAGCACCAAAAGTGGCCCGCATATCCGCCCCTGTGGCGCCCTGGGCGCCCAGTCCGGGCGCCAGGATGGGGCCGTTGACGGCGGCCAGGTCAATGCCAAGCCCCACCAGGGCGTCGCCAACTGTTGCCCCAACCACCAAACCAACTGAGCCCAAAGTCTCATTGGCGTAGCGCTGGTTTTCCAGCGCGGCCGCCTGCACAATGCGTTTGGCAACGGACTCGTTGCCGCCCACATGCTGCACGGAGGCACCCTCCGGGTTGGAGGTCAGGGCCAGAACAAATACGCCCCGCCCGTTGCCTGCCGCCAAGTCCAGTGCCGGACGCAGCGACTCAAAGCCCAGGTACGGGCTCAGGGTCACCGAATCCGCGGCCAGGGTCGATCCATCCCGCAACCAGGCATCGGCGTAGCCGGCCATCGTGGAGCCAATGTCGCCCCGTTTTGCGTCGGCAATGCTCAGAACCCCAGCCTGCACGGAGGCCTCAAGGAGTTCCTCCAGGGCGGCCATGCCGGCCGAGCCGTGGCGCTCATAGAGCGCCACCTGCGGCTTGATGGCCGCAGCCAAGGGAGCCACGGCCTCCAGGACGGTCTGGGAGAACGTCCTGAGGCCCTGGGCCGAGTCGGGCAGGCCCCAGGCCGCCAGGAGCCCCGGGTGCGGGTCAATGCCCACACACAAGGGACCTTTGGCGGCCATGGCTGCGGCCAGCCGCGTGCCGAAGCCAGTGTTGTTACTTGGCATGCTGTGCTGCCTGACCTGCTGCCAGCACCTTGGCGTGCTCCTGCAAGCTGGTGACATCCCATTCATAGGTGCGCAGCGCCTCCATGGCCTGGACGGCCACGTTGAATTCGGCCACCGTGGTGATGCAGGGCTTGCCGTTGGAGACGGCTGCCGCACGGATCTCGTAACCGTCGCCGCGGGCCGTACCTCCGGTGGGGGTGTTGAAGATCATGTCGATCTCGCCATTGTTGATCAGGTCAACAATGGTTCCCTCGCCGTCAACCGAGGTTCCCTCGGCGATCTTGCGGACGGTGGTGGAGGCGATGCCGTTGCGGCGCAGCACATCCGCCGTGCCGCCCGTGGAGACGATCTCGTAGCCCAGGTCTGCCAGGCGCTTGACGGCCATGATGATGTTGCGCTTGTCGCGGTTGGCTACGGAGACAAACACCTTGCCCGAGACGGGCAGGGCGTTGTTGGCGCCTGCCTGGCTCTTGGCGAATGCCGTGTCAAAGTGCTTGTCAATGCCCATGACCTCGCCGGTGGAGCGCATTTCCGGGCCCAGCAGCGAGTCAACAACGTGGCCCTCCACGGTGCGGAAGCGGTTGAACGGCATGACGGCTTCCTTGACGGCCACGGGTGCGCTGTCCGGCAGGGTGCCGCCGTCGCCGATTTCCGGCAGGATGTGGTGCACGCTGCGCAGGTGGGCGATGGACACGCCAACACCAATCAGGGCTGCGGCCTTGGCCATCTGGACGCCCGTTGCCTTGGAAACAAACGGCACGGTGCGTGAGGCGCGCGGGTTGGCTTCCAGGACGTACAGGATGTCGGCAGCCAGGGCGAACTGGATGTTGATCAGGCCGCGGACGCCGACGCCTTCGGCGATGGCGCGCGTGGCTGCCCGGACCCGCTCCTGGACGTCCTTGCCCAGGGTGATGGGGGGCAGAACGCAGGCGGAGTCGCCCGAGTGGATGCCGGCCTCTTCAATGTGCTCCATGATGCCGCCGAGGTACATGTCCTTGCCGTCGAACAACGCGTCAACGTCAATTTCGATGGCGTCTTCCAGGAACCGGTCGATCAGGACCGGGTGTGCCTCGGTGATTTCCGTGGCGTTCTTGATGTAGCGGGACAGGTTGGCCTCGTCGTAGACGATCTCCATGCCGCGGCCGCCCAGCACGTAGGACGGGCGGACCAGGACGGGGTAGCCGATCTCGTCGGCGATCTTCTTGGCGTCGTTGAAGGACACGGCAGTGCCGTTCTTCGGCGCAATCAGGCCGGCGTTGTCCAGCACGCGGGAGAACATGCCGCGGTGCTCGGCCAGGTCGATCGCTTCGGGGGACGTGCCAAGGATCGGGACACCGGCGTCGGCCAGTTCCTGGGCCAGCTTCAACGGGGTCTGGCCGCCCAACTGGACGAACACACCCATGACGCCGCCGGTGCGCTCTTCAGCGGCGATGACTTCCAGCACGTCTTCAAGCGTCAGCGGCTCAAAGTACAGGCGCGTGGAAACGTCGTAGTCGGTGGAGACGGTTTCCGGGTTGCAGTTGACCATGACGGTCTCGTAGCCGGCCTTGCGCAGTGCCATGGAGGCGTGCACGCAGGAGTAGTCAAACTCGATGCCCTGGCCAATGCGGTTGGGTCCGGAACCCAGGATGATGATGGACGGCTTCTCGTGCAGCGCAATCTCATCTTCCTCGTCGTAGGAGGAGTAGTGGTACGGGGTGTAGGCGTTGAACTCGGCCGCACAGGTGTCCACGGTCTTGTAGACGGGGCGGATGCCCAGGGCCTGGCGCACACCGCGCACCACTGCCTCGGAGTTGGAAGTCAGGGCGCCGATCTGGGCATCGGAGAAGCCGTGGCGCTTGGCCAGCTTGAGCATCTCCGGAGTCAGGGCGGTGGACCGGCGGATGGTCGCCGAAACCTCGTTGAGCAGCACCAGCTGGTCAAGGAACCAGGGGTCGATTCCTGTGGCCGCGTACAGTTCCTCAACGGTGCCGCCTCCCAGCAGGGCTCGCTGGACCTGGGAGAGGCGCTCGGTGGTGGGGCGCTTGGCTGCCTCGATCAAGTCGGGGACATCCAAGGCGTTGATGGAGGAGAAGTCCAGGCTTGCGCCCTTCTGCTCCAGGGACCGCAGCGCCTTCTGCAGGGCCTCGGTGAAGTTGCGGCCCATGGCCATGGCTTCGCCAACGCTCTTCATGGTGGTGGTCAGTGTGGGGTCCGCCGCCGGGAACTTCTCGAACGCGAAGCGGGGCACCTTCACAACCACGTAGTCAAGGCTCGGCTCGAAGGAGGCCGGGGTCTTCTGCGTGATGTCGTTCGGGATCTCATCCAGGGTGTAGCCGAGGGAGAGCTTCGTGGCGATCTTGGCAATGGCGAAGCCTGTTGCCTTGGAGGCCAGTGCCGAGGAGCGGGACACGCGCGGGTTCATCTCAATGACGACGACGCGGCCTGTGTCGGGCTCGATCGCGAACTGGATGTTGCAACCGCCCGTGTCAACGCCAACTTCGCGGATGACGGCGATGGAGATGTCGCGCAGGTTTTGGTATTCGCGGTCCGTCAGCGTCATGGCCGGGGCCACGGTGATGGAGTCGCCCGTGTGGACGCCCACCGGGTCAAAGTTTTCGATGGAGCAAACAACAACGACGTTGTCGTTCTTGTCGCGCATCATCTCCAGCTCGTATTCCTTCCAGCCCAGGATGCTCTCTTCAAGCAAAACCTCGGTGGTGGGGCTGTACTGCAGGCCCTGGCCCACAATGCGTTCCAGGTCCGCTGGGCTGTAGGCCAGGCCGGAGCCGAGCCCGCCCATGGTGAAGGAGGGACGCACCACCATGGGGTAGCCCAGGTCTTGGGCTGCTGCGAAGGCCTCTTCCATGGTGTGGATGATGTGGCTGCGGGCCGATTCGGCACCGCAGCGCTCAACGACGCCCTTGAACTTTTCGCGGTCCTCGCCGAGTTCGATGGCGGCAATGTTGGCGCCGATCAGCTCAACGTTGTACTTGGCCAACACGCCGTTCTTGTCCAGCGCGATGGCCGTGTTCAGGGCTGTCTGCCCGCCCAGTGTAGGCAGGATGGCGTCGGGGCGTTCCTTGGCGATGATTTTCTCAACGACCTCGGGGGTGATCGGCTCCACGTAGGTTGCGTCGGCAAACTCGGGGTCGGTCATGATGGTGGCCGGGTTGGAGTTGACCAGGATGACCCGCAGGCCCTCCTCCTTCAACACCCGCAATGCCTGGGTGCCGGAGTAGTCAAACTCCGCGGCCTGGCCGATCACGATGGGACCGGATCCAATGACCAGTACGGACTTAAGGTCTTCTCTTTTCGGCATTACTTCTTTTCCTCAGTCTTGGTGGCGGTGCTGGCCATCAGGTCAATAAAACGGTCAAACAGGTAGGCGGAATCGTGCGGGCCCGCAGCGGCTTCCGGGTGGTACTGCACGGAGAAGGCGGGGATGTCCAGGCAGGCCAGGCCCTCGACGACGTCGTCGTTCAGGGAGATGTGGCTGACCTCGACGCGGCCGAAGCGCTCCTCCGGGGCGGTCACCGGGCCGTCCTTCGGTGCGTCCACGGCAAAACCGTGGTTCTGGCTGGTGATCTCCACCTTGCCTGTGGCCCGGTCCATGACGGGCTGGTTGATGCCGCGGTGGCCGTAGCGCAGCTTGTAGGTGCCGAAGCCCAGGGCGCGGCCCAGGATCTGGTTGCCGAAGCAGATGCCAAAGAACGGCAGGCCGGCGTCGAGCACCTTGCGCAGCAGGTCCACCTGGGCGTTGGCGGTGGCGGGGTCGCCGGGGCCGTTGGAGAGGAACACGCCGTCGGGGTTGACGGCCTGGACATCCTCAAGGGTGGAGGTGGCGGGCAGCACGTGCACGCGAACACCGCGCTCGGCGAAGCGCTGGGGCGTCATGCCCTTGATGCCGAGGTCGATTGCGGCGACGCTGAACTTCGCCTCGCCTTCCCAACCGTGGGCGGAAGGTTCGACGACGTAGGCTTGCGCCGCGCTGACTTCTTCAGCCAGCGCCAGGCCCTCCATGGACGGCTGGGCCAGGACCTCGGCCAGCAGCTCGGCCTCGGGGCGGGCCGCATCGGCACCGGAGAAGATGCCTGCCTTCATGGCGCCGCGTTCACGCAGGTGGCGGGTGATGGCACGGGTGTCAACACCCTGGATGCCAACAATGCCGTGGGAGATGAGCTCGTCGTCGAGCGATCCCTCCGAGCGCCAGTTGGAGGGGCGGCGGGCGGCGTCGCGGACAACATAGCCGGCAGCCCAGATTTTGATGGACTCGTTGTCGGCCGCGTTGACGCCGGTGTTTCCGATGTGCGGGGCTGTCTGGACGATCAGCTGGCGGGCGTAGGAGGGATCCGTGAGGGTCTCCTGGTAACCGGTCATGCCGGTGGTGAAGACTGCCTCGCCCAGGGCCGTGCCCTGGGCTCCGTAGCTGCTGCCACGGAAAGTGCGGCCGTCTTCCAAGACCAAAAGTGCCTGTGCAGGCATAATTGCATCACTCATTCTTAGTTGTTCTTTCCGTTGCTCTCTGCGGCAGGTGTTTCATTGCCGTCCAAAGGCGCCTTAGTCAAAGGCTTGCCGTGTACTTCTTCTACATCATTCTCAGCCATGCCGCCATGGTTCTGGGGCAACAACGCCCTCAAGGCGTCCAGCAGGGGACGCTTTGCTCCGGCTTCTGCTGTTCGGAATCCTGTGTCCACTTCAGTGCCGGCCAGTCGCCAGCTGACGACCACCAGTCCGTCCTTCTCAACGAACTTGCCGGCCATGCCTGCCTTGGTCCCCACGCCGGTGAGTTCCGCCGCGTCAATGAACAGGCTTGGGGCGCCCTTGCGCTCCACCACAACGGCTGTGCTGTAGACGTGCACGACGGCGGGCGTCCTGATGCCCAGGCCGTGCACGGCCAGGCGGTCAAGCCAGTCCCCTGCGCTGGTGGTGACTACATACTGCCCCGGCACACTGATCAGCGCGGCGCCCAGCCCGGCCGGAACCGCTGGCAGCTCGCCCACGCTTCCCTGGCGTTTGAGCTTGTTGCGCCAGCCCCACCACATCAGGGCAAATGCCACCACAATGATCAGCAGTGTCAGGACGCCCGGCAGGATGCGCTCATCCACTAGTTGGCTCCGTGGAGGTACGGC
>JBDTQM010000177.1:0-8307 GCA_039932175.1 Specibacter sp. | reverse complement strand
AACGCGTGGTCCACGTCCCGGCAGGCACACCGGGCAGCGAGAAGCGCATCGAAAAACGGACAGTTGCCGCGCCGGTCGGCCCGCTTGTTGGCCCCCCGCCCGTCCCCAGCCCCGCCCCAACCTCGCAAGCTCGGCCGGGGACCCCCGGGGCCGTGGCCCCAACGCCGGCGCCCGAAGCCGCTCCCGGTGGCCAACAAGCGAGCCTCTCGGCTAGTGATCCAACCGTCGGCGACGGGCACCCCATCGGGGCAAAGGCCGTTGCAACTGGACAGGAGGCATGACCGTGGCACTTTCGCGTTATGAGCTGGCCGCACGGGTGGCGCAGGAGCTGCACAACGGGCAGTACGTGAACCTGGGGATTGGCATGCCTACTCTGATACCCAACTTCATCCCCGCAGGGGTGGAGGTGGTGCTGCACTCGGAGAACGGGATATTGGGCACGGGCCCCTATCCTGCGGAAGCCGACGTCGACCCCGACCTGATCAATGCCGGCAAGGAGACAGTGACTGTGAACAAGGGGGCTGCGTTCTTTGACTCTGCACTGTCCTTTGGGATGGTGCGCGGCGGCCACGTGGATGTCGCCGTACTGGGGGCCATGCAGGTGGCCGAGAACGGCGACCTGGCGAACTGGATGATTCCGGGCAAGATGGTCAAGGGCATGGGCGGGGCCATGGACCTGGTGTTCGGGGCCAAGAAACTCATCGTCATGATGGAACACCTGGACAGGGACGGCAACCCCAAGATCCTGCGGGAGTGTACGCTGCCGTTGACAGGGAAACGCTGTGTTGACCTCATCGTCACAGACCTGGCAGTCATCGAGGTGACACCGGATGGGCTGGTACTCAAGGAATTAGCGCCCGAGGTCAGCGTGGATCAGATCGTGGCGGCCACGGGTGCGCCACTGAATGTGGAGATGCATGATGTGGACAATGTATGAATGAGGGCCACGCAGGATTCCCGCGTGCCCGGGAGTCGGAGCAGCAGGGGGGCGGGCCCGCAGTTGTCACCCAGCGCGGGCTGTACTTTGAGGAACTCACGCCGGGCACCGTGTACCAGCACAGGCCTGGACGTACCATGACGGAAACGGACAATGTCCTGTTCACCACCATGACCATGAACACCCAGGCCCTGCACCTGGATGCGGCATGGAGTGCGGAGCAGCCGTTTGGGCAGCGCCTCATGAACTCCATGTTCACCCTGGCCACCATGGTGGGCCAGTCGGTGGCGCAACTGACCCAGGGCACCATCGTGGCGCAATTGGGCATGAATGACATTTCCTTCCCGCACCCCCTGTTCCATGGCGACACCCTGTACACGGAGACGGTGGTGACTGAAAAACGGCTGTCCGCCTCACGGCCCGGCCAAGGTATTGTGACTTTGGAACACACCGGACGGAACCAATCCGGCGTCGTGGTTGGAAAAGCCAGCAGGACAGCACTGTTCCTGCTGATGCCCATCCACTAGCCAATCCCGGCGAAACCCCAGAGAAGGAGTCCACCATTTCCGTGCGCACAGATTTCACCATGGGACCGGCGCTGCTGTTCGCTCCGGCAGACAGGCCTGAGCGATTCGCCAAGGCGGCCGACCGTGCCGACGCCGTCATCCTGGACTTGGAGGACGCCGTTGCGCCCGGGGCCAAGGCGCAGGCTCGCGACAACCTGGCCACGTGTGAGCTGAACCCGGCAACCACCATGGTGCGCATCAATGCCTTGGGCACGGAGGAAAGCCGGCTGGACCTGGCGGCCCTGGCCCTGAGCAACATCAAGACCATCATGGTGGCCAAGGCTTCCGACCCCCAGACCATTGCGGCGCTCGTAAACTACAACGTGGTGGTCCTGTGTGAAACTGCCGCGGGCATCCTTGCTGCGCCAGGCTTGGCACAACTGCCCAATGTTGTTGCGCTGATGTGGGGGGCCGAGGACCTGGTGGCATCCCTGGGTGGCACCTCCAGCCGCTTCACGTCGGGGCCGGGCGCAGGGGCGTACCGGGCGGTGGCAACCCATGCGCGCTCGCAGCTGCTGCTGGCTGCCGGAGCCTTTGGGAAGGTGGCCATTGATTCCATCTACGCAGATTTTGCCGACCTTGACGGCCTGGCTGCCGAGTCCGAGGACGCGGTGGCCAGCGGCTTTGGCGCCAAGGCCTGCATCCACCCGTCGCAGGTTGCGGTGATTCGCGCGGCGTACAGGCCCGGTGATGACGAGGTGGCGGCGGCGCAGGAGCTTCTGGCTGCTGCCGACGCAGCCGGAACAGGTGTTTTTGCCTTCAACGGCCAGATGGTCGACGGCCCCATTTTGCTGCACGCCCGGCAGACGCTGCGCAGGGCCGGCCTGTAGCCCACTCCGCCCACCTCCGACGCTGGCTCACATCAGCGGCTTGAATACCAAACGCTATCGCAGCAATGGTCATTAAATGTCGAACGCTCTCGCAGCAATGGTCATTAAATGTCGAACGCTCTCGCAGCAAGTGCGAGAGCGTTCGGAAAAACTACACCATTGCTGCGAGAGCGTTGGGGTCTTAGGCGGCTGCCAGGGCGCCTTCGCGCACAGCCTTCATGGCGTGGGTCCAGCTAACAAGCTGATCGAACATGGGCGCAACAGATGCTGCCTGCAGTTCTGTGGGCTTGAAGGTGGAGAAGTTCTCGAAGTCGGTGAACAAGGAGAACATGCCCGTCTTCTGAACGTGGGCAACCTGGAGCTCGGAGAGGATGCCGCGCAAGTGCTCGATGGCGCGGACACCGAACGCTGAGCCGTAGCCCACCATGCCGGCAGCCTTGTTGTTGAACTCAACGTTCAAGTAGGAGATGGCGTTGGCCAGGGCAGGCTGAACAGAGTGGTTGTATTCGCCGGTGATGAAGATGTAGCCATCGAATTCGTTCATCTTGGCGGCCCAGACCTTGGTGTGGTCGTTCTGGTAGTTCTGGTAGCCGGCGGGGTAGGCCTCATCTAGGAGAGGCAGGTTGAAATCGGCAATGTCCACCAGTTCGTAGTCGGCATCGCCCCGCAGCCGGGCCTGGGCCAAAACCCATTCTGCAACGCCTGTGTTGTTGCGGCCGGGTCGGGTGGAACCGGTGACGATAGCGATCTTGGTCATGCGTGAGTCTCCTTGAGGTTGATAACCCGCCACTCTAGTTAGATGACGTGTCAACTAAAACTTGATGTTTCAAGCATGGACCAGACATACTTGATATGTCAACTACTGTGTTGCAATTATTTCAAGGGACGTCATGGCTACACCGGAGACCGCAGTAGAAGCAACCGCTGAGCCGCGCTGGCTCACCGCGAAGGAGCGCCAGCTGTGGCTGGAGCTGGTGGAATTCAGCAACGGCCTTCCCCGCGCCATCGACAGGCAGCTCAGCCAGGACTCCGACGTATCAGGGGTTGAATATTCCGTGCTGGCGTCCGTGTCCGAGGCGTCCCCGGACGGCGTGCGATCCGGCGATTTGGCTGCCCGGCTCCAGTGGGAGCGTTCACGGGTTTCACACTTGCTGCGCCGCATGGAGGCCAGGGGCCTGATTGGCCGCTGTGCTGCCAGCGCCGATGGCCGGGGCCAGCAAATCTCCCTGACTGAGGCCGGCTGGGCCAAGATTCGCGGCGCCGCCCCGGGGCATGTGCAGATGGTTCGCGAGACAATCTTCGATCCGCTCAGCGTGGCCCAGCAGGAGCAATTACTGGAGGCCATTGGGAGCATCCGGGAAGCGTTCGCCGAGCGCGGACTCTGGTAATCCCCGGCACCTCCCACCCCTCGCAAGCTCGCCGCGGGGCCCTCGCTGCCGTGGGCCCAGCCGGCACCTGCCGCGATTAAGCCGCCGTCGTGTGCCAAGTGCGGAATACTGGTAGTTATGGCGCATCGTAAAGTGATCATCCTTGGCTCAACAGGTTCCATCGGCACCCAGGCGATCGACGTGATCGAACAAGCAACCCTGGCGGACGGCAGCCCGCGCTTTAGTGTGACTGCCCTGAGCGCCGGCGGCGGCAACCTGGAACTGTTGGCGCAGCAGGCCGTGCAGCTGAGGGTTTTGGCCGTGGGAACGTCCGCGGACGACGCCGGAACCTTGCGTTCCCTGATCAACTCACGTGCCGCCGCGGCAGCCGTGGCAGGCTTCGCCCCCGCCATTTTGACCGGTCCGGACGCCTCCACCGCCATCGCGGCCTGGGGGGCCGAAACCGAGGACGCTGCCGACGTGGTCCTCAACGGCATTACAGGCTCCATTGGCCTGGCGCCAACACTGGCCGCCCTGGGCACCAGCGCCATCGTGGCACTCGCCAACAAGGAATCCCTCATTGTGGGCGGCGCCCTGGTCAAGGACGCCGCATCCCCTGGGCAATTGGTGCCCGTGGATTCCGAACACTCCGCCTTGGCCCAGGCGCTGCGGTCGGGCACGCCTGCCGAGGTGGATAAGTTGATTGTGACAGCTTCCGGCGGACCCTTCCGTGGACGCAGCCGCGAGGAATTGGCTGATGTGACACCGGCCCAGGCGCTCAAGCACCCCACCTGGGACATGGGCATGATGGTCACCACCAACTCGGCCACTCTGGTCAACAAGGGACTGGAAGTCATTGAGGCGCACCTGCTCTTTGACGTCCCCCTTGACCGCATTGAAGCCGTCGTGCACCCGCAATCGGTGGTGCATTCCATGGTGCAATTCACCGACGGATCCACCATGGCCCAAGCATCGCCCCCCGACATGCGCCTGCCCATAGCCTTGGGGTTGGGGTGGCCTGAGCGGGTTCCCGGGGCTGCATCGCCGTGCGACTGGAGCAAGGCGGCCACATGGACTTTTGAGCCACTGGACAACGTGGCGTTTCCCGCCGTCGAACTTGCCAAGGAGGCCGCACGGCGGGGGAGTACCTGCCCGGCCGTCTACAACGCGGCCAACGAGGAGGCCGTCCATGCCTTCCATGCCGGCGAGATAGGCTTTTTGGATATTGTGGATACTATTGCCCAAGTTCTCAGTGAACATACACCGAGTTCGCAGCTGACGCTCGAATCCGTGTTGGAAGCTGAAGTCTGGGCGCGTGCGCGGACCCATCAGGTGCTGGCCACTAAGGGCTGAAAATAATAGGAACAAGAAAGTAAATTGTGACTGTAATGCTTTTCATTGGCGGAGTGGTCTTTGTGGCCGTTGGAATCGCCCTCTCCATCGCCTTGCACGAGGTGGGCCACCTGCTGCCCGCAAAGCTGTTCAAAGTCCGTGTCACCCGGTACATGATTGGGTTCGGCCCCACCCTGTGGTCCAGGAAAAAAGGTGAAACGGAGTACGGCGTCAAGGCCATCCCGGCCGGCGGCTATGTGGCCATGATTGGAATGTACCCGCCGAATCCCGTTGACGGCAGTGTCCGCCCGTCCAGTACCGGCATGTTCCAGACCATAGCCAGTGAAGCGCGCAGTGTCGCGCACGAGGAAGTGGGCCCGGAGGACGCCAACAGGGTGTTCTACAAGCTTCCCGTGTGGAAAAAGATCATCATCATGCTCGGCGGGCCCTTCATGAACTTGCTGATCGGCGTGGTGCTCATGGGTGTGCTGTTGATGGGTTTTGGCACGGCCCAGGCCACCACCACCTTGTCAGAAGTCAATGCCTGCCAGGTGGCTTTTGGTGAACCCGCACCCAAGGACCTGAGTAACTGCACCAAGACTCCAGCCGCTGCCGCAGGGCTGCGGCCGGGGGACGCGATCAAGTCCTTCGACGGCAAGGAAGTCACTGACTGGACAGCCTTTACCGACTCGGTCCGGGCCTCGGCGGGAAAAACCGTCTCCCTGGTCTACGTCCGTAGTGGCGAAACCATCACCACCAGCATCACCCCCGTTCTGACCGCGCGGCCGGTCATCGACTCCAACGGTGTGGCTGAAGTGGATGCCGATGGCAAGGCAGTCACCGTGCAGGTTGGGTTCCTCGGCGTTGGCCCCAGCGCAGCAATGGTGCGACAACCGGCGTCGGCCGTTCTCCCGGCCGTGGGGAACAACATTGTCCAGATTGGCGGGGTTGTGTTCCAGCTGCCGCAAAAGCTCGTGGGTGTGGCCCAGGCGGCATTCAGCTCCGAGCCGCGGGATCCCAACGGACCCATCTCAGTGGTGGGTGTGGGGCGTGTGGCTGGCGAAGTGGCCGCCATGGAGGAGGTTCCGCTGAGTTCCCGGGCAGCCACGCTGATTGGGCTCCTGGCCGGCGTGAACCTTGCCCTGTTCGTCTTCAACTTGATTCCACTGCTCCCGCTCGATGGCGGACACGTGGCCGGTGCCCTCTACGAGGGTGCGCGGCGCACTGTGGCCAAAGTCTTCAAGCGCAAGGACCCCGGGCCCTTTGACATTGCCAAGCTGCTGCCCGTCACCTATGTGGCTGCCGTGGTGCTCATGGCCATGGGTGCCTTGCTGATCTACGCCGACATTGTGAAGCCGGTCAACCTCTTCGGGTAGGGGCAACTGTTGTGCGGCCGCGAGCCCCGCATGTCGACAGCCTAAAATGGTTGATAATTACTAAACAATCAATTATGGTTTATTCATGTTTGTGATGACCATTGACCAGCGCGGCAGCCGCACCCATGGCGACAAGGTGCCGCAACTGCTGAGCCTGCTGGCTGACGTTGAGACGGTCCTGCCTTTCGAACGCTCAGTGGGCGATGAAATCCAGGGCGTCATTGAGAGCCCCGGCGCCGTGGTTGAAGCAGTGGCCCGGGTCCTGCGCGAACGCGACTGGTACATAGGCATTGGGCTCGGATACATGGACCTGCCCCTGCCGAAGAATTCCCGTGAGGCATCGGGCAACGCGTTTGTTTCAGCCCGGGAAGCGGTGGACGCAGCCAAGAAAATGGGTGAGCGAGTGCCGCTGAGTGCCAAGACGTCCCTTGCCGCGGCCGGGAAGTGGACGGCCGCTGCCGAGGCGGTTCTGGTCCTGGTCGGCGACGTGGTGCGGCGCAGGTCCGAGGCAGAGTGGCGGGTGCTCGACGCCCTGGCAGCCGCACCCGGTGCCGCCCAGAAGGAGGTGGCCCGGCAGTTGGGCATCAGTCCCCAAGCCGTCAGCAAGGCCATGCTGCGCTCCGGGCGCCAGGAGGAACACAATGGCAGGGAAGCGGCGTCCCTTCTCCTGGATCAGGCGCAACAAGCCCTTAATGTCAGCGCCGCACGCTAGTTTGGAGAGCACAGTCATACCAGCGCCCAACTCAGGGATTCGCTGGCTGAGGGAGGTCCCATGGATGCGCTCTGGATAGGCGTGGCGCTTGTTGTAGCCGTGGCCGGAGGATGGCCTGTGACTGCCGGAATCCTCAAGTTCGCGCGGTCAAAAACTGTCCAGGCTGTGGATGACGCAGAGTCCGGCACGGCCGCGGTGCCAGTACCGGCAACTGAGCCGGACGTTGGTGGTTCAGGGCCGGCAGCATCAGTGGCCGCCGTCCCGAATTATTTCCCGGAAGATGCCACCCCGGAGTCCCCGGCCCCGCAAGGCCCGGAGTCCCCGGCCCCGCAAGGCCCGGAGGCCCCGGCCGGAGCAGATCCGGCTCCGCGTCCGCGGGTTGAAGTCCTGCGCGGCGGCTTGCTCATTGGTTTCCTGGAACGGGCCGCCGTGGCGGTGGCGATCTTTTCCGGGCAGCCGGTGGCCATCGCCTACGTTGTGGCCATCAAGGGCCTGGGCCGGTATCCGGAACTGAAGGACACACCCGCTGCCAGTGAACGGTTCATCATTGGTACGCTGGCCTCAATGTTGTGGGCTGCCAGCGTCGCTGCTGTCACACAAGCACTCCTGTTATAGGGTGAATTCATGTCTATTTTTGCTGTTGAATACGTTTACGGTGTCGAGGCTGAAGCCGCCCGTGTGGAGCACCGCCCCGCCCATCGCCAGTGGCTGGCAGGCCAGGCTGAGGCTGAGGTTGTTCTCGCTTCCGGGCCCTACGCCGACGGGGCCGGCGCCTTGCTGATTTTCCGTGCAGCCGATGAGGCGTGCCTGCGTGAACTTCTGGCACAGGATCCAATGTGCTCAGGCGGGGGTGTCACCGGTCTGAAGATTTCTGCGTGGAATCCTGTCATCGGCCAGCTCAGCGGCTACGTGGCTTAGACCTCACTCGTCCGCAAAAAGCGGGGATCAAGCTTACAATCAATGGTAGATACTGCGAGATTCCTTAGCGGCGCCAATTACCGGTGCCCGCGCCGCATATTTGAATAATGAACTCCAAGGAGCATATTTTGACCTCCGTCAGTCTCGGCATGCCGCCACTGCCACCGCCGGTGCTTACACCTCGGCGCAAAACCCGGCAGATCAAGGTCGGCCCGGTAGGTGTTGGGGGGCGAAGCCCACGGCGCCAAGCGAAGCGCGGCTTCGGCCTG
>JBDTQM010000176.1:0-8329 GCA_039932175.1 Specibacter sp. | reverse complement strand
CGCCCATAACGTCCGACGCCGGGCTGTTGGCTGAATTGGGCAAGCTCACCGGTGCGGCCCTTGAGTCAGGGGTGTTGACCTACAAGAACACGGCCAAAATTGAGAGCAAGGTGCGCGATACCCTCACCAAAAACATCGACGCCTTAAGCAGGCGGATGAGCACCGCCGAGGGCGTCACCATCCGGTTCATGACCGATTTCCGCAACAAGTACCCAGCCGAGTCCACAGATCTTGACGCCTCCCTGGAGGCAGCGGGCGAGTTCAATAAGATCCTGGCGCAGCTGGTGGATAACGATCTTCCGCGCTTTGCCGAACGCTTCAAGGAATCACTGACGCAAAACACCATCCATGAGATTGTGGCCTTCAACGCGTTTCTGGATGCCCGCAAGCAGGACATCATCGCGCGCATCAGCGAAATCAACGAGTCCCTTGCACGGATCGAATACAACCCGGGCCGGCACATTCAGCTGGAACCACAAGCCACCTCCGATCCGGAGGTACGCGAATTTGGCACCGACTTGAGGGCCTGTTCCGAGGGCTCCATCGGCGCCCAGGAACAGTATTCGGAGCAAAAGTTCCTGCAAGTTGAGGCGCTGGTGGAACGATTCCGTGGGCGCGAAGGCCGCACCAACCTGGATGAGAAATGGACAGCGAAGGTCACCGATGTGCGGAATTGGTTCACCTTCTCCGCTTCAGAAAAATGGACGGAGACCGGCGAGGAACACGAACACTTCACCGATTCCGGCGGCAAGTCTGGAGGGCAAAAGGAAAAGCTGGCCTACACCATTTTGGCCGCCGCCCTGGCTTTCCAATTCGGGATAGCGGCAGGACCGTCCAACCAGCGCAGCTTCCGTTTTGTGGTGATTGATGAAGCGTTCGGGCGCGGATCCGATGAGTCAGCCAAGTACGGGCTGGAACTGTTCAAGCGCCTCAAATTGCAGCTGCTGATCGTCACACCCCTGCAAAAAATCCATGTCATTGAACCCTTTGTGGCCAATGTGGGATTCGTGGCCAATGAGACTGGAGCCGATTCCCAACTGCGCAATATGACCATTCACGAATACCGGGCCGAACGGGACAAGCGTGGCCGCTAAAACGTCCGGCTGGACCACCCCTGCGCAGGTGCGCGCCGCCGCGCTTCGCGCCTGGAACAGCGGCGAGCTGCTGCGGGAGGCGGCTCTGCCCACGGGGCTGCATCCCCGGCGTCGAACCTTAAGGCACCCAAGTGCCACCCAGTTGCGCACCGACTACGCCCGCGCCGCGGCTTGGGCGCAAAGCTGGGCCCCGGCACCTCGCGGTTCCACCGTGGAGTACATCAGCGTCGGGGCAACAACCATCGGGGCCAACACGCTGCCGTGCGCTGCGGTCTTCGCCACTGCGCACGACGAAATTGATTTTCTGGGGCTGGGCCGAGAGGCCACCACATTCACGGCGCTGGCCCACGGTGTGACGGAGCTGGATACGAGGCTGAGCGCGTGGACTTTGCAGCGGCCCCTGGAGTTGCTCAAGCATGGTCAGGACGCGTTGACCGCCGCCCGGGTGGCCATCTGGCTGGACGCGAATCCGGCGCCGGGCATCTACCTGCGGCAGCTGTCACTGCCAGGCGTCCACACAAAGTTCGTGGAAAACCACCGGCGGCTCATCGACGGAATGCTGGCCGAGCTGGCACCAGGCAGGCCGTTGACCGGCAGGAATTACGCCCGCAGACACGGTTTTCTGGCCGCCCCGGACCGGGTTCGGCTGCGCTTTTTAGACCCGGCCCAGGCACCCGCCCCCGGCATGGACGACGTCGAAGTTGCCGCTGCTGCGTTCGCGGCGAACCCTGTGGACGTTGACCGGGTCATCACCACGGAAAACCTGGTCAACTTTCTGGCCCTGCCGCAGGCTCCTCGTACACTGGCCGTTTTTGGCGGCGGCTATGGCTTCGAGGGCATCAGGGACGCGTCATGGCTGCAGGACAAGGAGCTGGTGTACTGGGGCGACATCGACACCCACGGCTTCCATATTCTGGACCAGCTGCGCTCCCACCATCCGCACGTGCGCAGCATTCTCATGGATGAAGAAACCCTGTTGGAGCACCGCAAATTTTGGGGCCGTGAGGACACACCCTCACGCGCCGCCCTGACCCACCTGGGCTCGGCCGAAAGTGCGCTCTACACGGCCCTGCAGCAAGGGACGTTCGCGCCATTGCTGCGCCTGGAGCAGGAACTGTTGCACTGGAACTGGGTGTTGGGCCGGCTGCCCCGACGGTAGAGTCAGATTACGTACTTGAGCCGAAGAGGGAAAATTGAAGAAGATTCTGGGGATTCTCGCGCTGACATTCATGACCCTGCTGGGGGTTGCCCCGGCAGCCATGGCCGCTCCGCCAACTGACATCGTTGTTGAGGACACCGCGGGAGTGCTCTACCGGCCCCAGCTGCTGCCGGCGCTCGAGAAGATCAGCTTCCACTCCCGCACCAAGGTGGCCATCTACACTCGCAACGGCGCATCAGGTGATAACTTCAACGAGGAAGTGCTCCGCTACGCCCGGGAAAACCACCCGGAATGGATCAGCTCCGACGGACAAAAATGGGCCGATGGCCTCTTCATCCTGGCCTTTGACCCGGCGGGCCGCCACGTGGGCACCTACATGGGCGAGGACCGCAAGGTGTCCTTGAATAAGCAGGAAGTGATCCAGGCAGCCACCAAAAACCTGTTCCGGGAAGCCCAATGGACGGATGGCACCATCGCCGGGGTCAAGAAGGCTGCGAAGCTCATCAACCAGCCCTGGTATCTCTCGGCAGGCTTCATCATCACCACAAGCATTGTGGGCGGCCTGGCCGCGCTGGGACTCGGGACCCGCGCCGTCGTCCGGGCCAACAACCGGAAGAAGGCCGCCGAGAATCTCAAGCGCGGCGATGCCGGCTATTCCAGCGTGAGCCTGGCCTTGGACGTCACCGAACTCAATGCCAACACCATCCCCGAAGCGTCAAGCTACGGTGCCCTGGTGTTGGAGAAATACCGCAATTTCAGTACCCAGTACCATGAGGCCAGCGATTTGAACCAAACGTGCCACGGCTTTACCAAGAAAGATCTGGCCAAGGGCTCAACCGTCAAGACCGTTGCCCAGTACGCCGATCTGGCGGAGGAATTGGACAGTCTGGATGACGTCATTGCCGACACCAACACCCTGCTCAACAGGTTTGCCGGCTGGGAGGGTGCCTGGGACAGGCAGTCCCGTCCCATGCGCCAAGACTTGGAACAGCTGCCGGCACTGATCTCCCAGGGCGAGGCCCAAGGCCTGCCCACCACCGCAGCCCTCGCCTCACTGCACACCCAAAGAACCCAGGGGCTGCAACAATTGGCCGCCGATTTCCAGTCCAGACTCATCACCCCGGATGCCGCCCTGGACCAGCTGCGGGCCATGGGAGCGGAACTTACTGCCGTGTTGCAGCGGCATTCGGAGGCCATGATCGGCAAGTACGCCAAGAATAAGTCCGAGACTCTAGACATGGAACGAGCCATGGAAAGCAGTCGTCGGACAGAGATTCGTGGACGCCAATCCACCATCTTGGGGTCCGTGTACCAGTGGTACACCTTCTACCCGGTGCACGCCTTCACCGTGGGCTATGTCAGCGGCAGGAGCACTGTTGAATCGGCACGCTCCAGCGCCAGTTCCAGCGGCGGAAGCAGCAGCGGATACGGTTCCAGCGGCGGTAGCTTCTCCGGGTCGGGCAGCTCCTCCAGCTTCTAGGTCGATTTCAAGCACGACGCCGAGTCCCCGGCAGACGCTGTCGCAGCAATGGTGCGATTTCGGCAGACGCTGTCGCACTCACTGCGAGAGCGTCCCCCGGAAACTGACCATTGCTGCGAGAGCGTCCCCCGGAAACTGACCATTGCTGCGAGAGCGTGTGATTTGGGCGTTTACTCCTTGATGGCGACCGCGCGTTCGGTGATGCGGGGCTCCACCGGACCCGCCGCGGAATCCTCAATGTACCGCTTGGCGTTGATCATGACGGCACCTGCCATCATCACCAGCAGGCAGATGCCCAGCGTGGCGAAGGAGGCAGTCCACGAGCCTGTGGCGTCGTGCAGGCTGCCAAAGAACAACGGCGCAATGCCCGCACCGGCGTAGCCGAGTCCCTGGCTGAACCCCGACAACACGGCTGACCCGTGGGTGGTCCGCGAGCGCAGGTTCACCATGAGCAGCGCCGTGGCGAAGGTGCCCTGGCCCAGGCCGGCGAACGTCACCCACAGCCAAGTCCCGTCCAAAGGGGAAACGTACAGGCCAAGGTGGCCCGTGGCCCAGCACGCTGCAAATAAGGAGACCGCCACAATGGGGTTCCGCATGCGCGGCACCCACAACGGCACCAGCAAACTCACGGGCAGGCCCAAAATGGCGAAGTACGCCAGCGCCGACCCTGCCGCCGCTGCGTCGATCCCCTGGCCTGAGAGGTATGGCGGCAGCCACGTGAAGTACACATAGGTCTGGGCGGAGTTTCCGGCCAGGAAAATGGCCAGGCCCCAGGCCACGGGCGAGCGCCACGGCCGCAGCGTCGGCACCACCCCGGCACCCGGGGCGGCACCCAAGTGGGAGCCCTGCCCGGCTGGGGAAGCGGCGTCGCGCGTTTCCTTGCGGTCGCGCGCGAACTGCAGGATCCACGGCAGCAACACCAACAAGCTCACCGAGGCCCACATCCCAATGGACACCCGCCAGTTGCTGAGCCCGGTCACCGGAACCGCCAGCTGCGGGCTGATGGCGGTGCCCACGGCCAGCAGGGTCACGTAGCCGGCCGTCACCAGCCCCACCCTGTCGGGGAAATACTTTTTCACGAGCGGCGGCAGCACCACATTGCCAATCCCGTAGCCGGCCATGATCACGGCAGTGAGGCCCAGGAAGGGCCAGACCTGTCCCGTGGCTGCGCGGGCCAGCTGCCCCAGCAGGGCAAGAACCACGGCAGCCATCAGCACCTTCTCCAGACTGAAGCGGCGAATCAACACAGGCGTCAACAGCCCGCAGACGGCAAAAATCAGCGGCGGCAGCATGGCCAATAGGCCAATGGTGTTGGCGTCGAAACCCAGCTCCCCGCGCAGTTCTCCCAGCAACGGAGGCACCACGGACACTGCCGGGCGCAGGCTCAGGGCCATGACCATGATGCCCAGGAGCGCCCCGATGCGGCCTGTCCACGGTTTCTTCACAACAAAATTACTCACCTGACAACCCTAGCCATTTCTGCGCCCGCATCGGCCCGCCGTCCTTGACCCGGCACAAGTGCGGCCATAGATTGAGGATTGGCCTTTACACCCCTCCCCCACGGCAAGGATGCCCCATGGATCTAACGCAGCCCATCACCAAGACCGCCTGTTTGGCCGCTGATGGGAATGACCCCCTGAGGACGTTCCGCCATGAGTTCATGCTGCCGGAGGGCGTGAACTATCTGGACGGCAACTCCCTGGGCGCCAGGCCTGCGACTTCCGCTGAGGTGGCCACGCGCGTCCTGGCGGAGGAGTGGGGCACGGGGCTGATCCGCAGCTGGAACACGGCCGGCTGGTTTGAGCTGCCCGGCCGGCTGGGCAACAAGTTGGCGGGCCTGCTCGGGGCCGGCGACGGCGAAGTGGTTGTCACGGACACCACCTCGCTGAACCTCTTCAAGGCCCTGGCCGCCGCCGTTCGCATCCAGAAGGCCGCCGATCCCGCGCGGAAGGTCATTGTCACCGAGCGGGACAACTTCCCCACGGACATCTACATGGCCCAGGGCATGGTGGATTTTTTGGACCAGGGCTATTCGGTGCGCCTGGTCGATGACACTTTGTCCCTGCAGGATGCCCTGGGTGCCGATGTGGCAGTGGTGGCGCTCTCGCACGTGAACTACCGCACCGGGGCCATGTGGGACATGGCTGCCACCAGTTCTTCCATTCACGACGCCGGCGCCCTGGCCGTGTGGGACCTGGCCCATTCCGCCGGGGCCGTCCCCGTGGACCTGACCGGCGACGGCGCCGACTTCGCCGTGGGCTGCACCTACAAGTACCTCAACGGCGGACCGGGGTCGCCGGCGTTCATGTGGGTCAGCACCGCCCACCAGGACCGTTTCTGGCAGCCCCTGTCCGGTTGGTGGGGCCACGCGCGGCCATTCGCCATGGAGGATTCCTACGAACCGGTCTCGGGCATTGGGCGGTTCCTGTGCGGCACCCAGCCCATCCTGTCCATGGCCCTGGTGGAGTGCGGGCTGGACATCAGCCTGGCAGCCCCCATGGCTGACGTCCGGGAGAAGTCCCTGGCCCTGACTGACCTGTTCATTGCCCTGGTTGAGGCCAGGCGCGGTGACCACCCGCTGGAACTCATCACGCCGGTTGAGCACGCCCGGCGCGGCAGCCATGTCAGCTACGTTCATCCGCAGGGCTACCCCGTGATGGCGGCCCTGATTGCCCGCGGGATCATTGGCGACTACCGCGAACCCGGGGTCCTGCGCTTCGGCATTACGCCGCTCTACGTGGGGTACATGGATGTGTGGAACGCTGTGGAGGCCCTGTTCGACATTCTGGACAACAACCTCTGGGACACCCCCGAATTCCTGGCCCGCCTGCAGGTGACCTGAGTCCGGCGGCGCTGCCGGGCCACGCCGGGCCCGGGCGAACTGATCCCGGGCCCAGCCCGCACACGTAATGCTCCCGGTTTTTCGGCAGGATCATGCAGAAAATCGGCGCTCCGGGCATAGGATGGAGCCACGGAGTCCCTGCGTGGAAAGGTGCGTTGGCCATGGATGTTGCCGAACTGGGCGCCACCTTGCGCGCCCGCCGCAAAACCCTGCACCTGACGCAGAGCGAAACAGCCGACCTGGCCGACATCTCCACAAGGGTCCTCAGCGATCTGGAGAACGGCCGCGAAACGGTGCGCCTGGACATCCTGACCGCCGTGGCCACGGCGCTTGGCATGAGCCTGAGCTTGAACGTGACACGGACGTGAAAAAGTCGCTGACGTGAAGAATCTTGAGCAGGCAAAAACCATTGCCCAGGCCGTGATCTATAAAAAGGGCAGGGCCGCGGCAACCCTGACCCGCCACCCAAGCGTTGGCGTGGTTTTTTCCTACCTGCCCGGCTATCTCAGCACCGGCGGCCCGGCGATTGCTTCCACCCTGCCCGCCCTGGACGTCCCGGTGACCTTGGGCCATGGCAGTGTGCCGGCGTTCTTTGCGGGACTGCTGCCGGAGGGCGAACGCCTGTCGAAACTGCGCTGGGCCGTAAAAACCACCATCAACGACGAGTTCTCCCTCCTGGTTGCTGCCGGTGAAAATCCCGTGGGCGACGTCCAAATCCTTCCGGCCGGTCAGGAACCCCAAAAAGTTCCCGCCCTGCTGACTGTCACCAAGAACATGGCAACCCTGAACTTTGGTGATTTCGCCTCAGTCCCGGGACCCGTCGACCACTCCGCCCTGCCGGGCATGCAGGACAAGGTCACCGCCTCCTACCTGCACGACAAGGACCCGAGCCGCGCCTACATTCTCAAGTTCAATGACGGCAGCCACGCCCGCCAGGTTGAAACCGAATTCATGCTGCTGCGAAAGGCCAGGCAACTCGCCATCCCTGTGGCGGATGCCCGCCTGGTGTACGACGGCGGCGGCCAGGCCGCGCTGCTGGTCTCACGGTTCGACAGGTCCCCCGGCGGGCCGCTGGCGGTTGAGGACTGCGCCCAGTTGATGGGCCTGTTGCCGGGGCGCAAACATTCAGTGCCCTCCGAGGCTGTGGCTGCGGCCGCCGTGAACATGTGCTCGGCCCAGTCCCTGGCCGCCCGGAACATCTTCTTGCAATTCCTGTTTGCCTGGCTCACGGGCAATGGGAATCTGCATGCCAAGAATATTTCCGTGGTGCAGCAGCACAACGGCGAATGGCTGGTGGCCCCCGCCTACGACCTCCAGTGCACGCTTGCCGCCGAGATCGAGCAGGGCTTTGCCGCAGGTGTTCCCGGCGGCATTTTGACGGACCTCACCGACGGCGACCCCTCCCGCGACCCCGGCATGGCACTGGCCGTGGGCGGCAGTGCCGGCAGCAGGACAGCGCTGAACCGCAATGACTGGCTGCGCTTTGGCCGCTCCCTGCACATTCCCGAACGTCTCGTGGCAAAGTGCATCGACAAGGCCCTGGCGGCCTCCGTCATGACCACGGCGGAACTGCCCTTTGAGCGCGGGGTCAGTGCCGCCGTCGTCCGTGTTTTGGGGATTCGGCGCGCGGCCATCCAACGCTAGAAACTGGCCAAATACTTTTACTGACAAATTGCCGGTAAACTGTCGCTATGCCACGAATAGCCGCCCCCACGAACGCGGAGCAGCGCGAGCAGACGCAGCGCAAGATCCTC
>JBDTQM010000175.1:0-8366 GCA_039932175.1 Specibacter sp. | reverse complement strand
CTAGTCATTAATCCACCCTCTTAAGGCAGCGATCACCCTTCCAAGGCAAAGTATCCGCCATGGGAATTAAGGGCCCCACTGCACGCTTTTTGTTATGGATAACATCATAAGAGGTGTCGTAAGTTGCATTCAATGGCCGGGAGCAATATGACGGAAAGACTTCCACCGTTCACTCAACCAAACGGACAATACAAGAACGACGGGTCGGACTAGGCTATGAGACGATGCCAACCGGCAAAGGGCCGAAGGGCCATTGTTCAGAACCTGATTGAATGGATTTCAGCAGTACAGTTCACCGACGGCAAGTGCCCGCAGGGGACCGCTCTGCCGGAAACCTGCCGGAATCAATGGTATTTCGCGACCTATGGGTTTTGAGTTGGGCGAGTTAGGAAGAGAGTGTCGATCTGACGGATACCGTCACGTCAGAACTCTTCGGTGGGGACAGTATCTGAGGGGCTGATGGAGTATGCATCAAGATTGGGATCCTCGAAGATCGTTTGCGCTGCGCTCTGGGTACATCCGACGAGGAGGCTTCGGGCGTAGATGTCCTGACCGACGAACCAGCGAAGATCTGAAGGCCACCAGTACATCGGGACACGCCCAGTCGGTGTGGTCGGCAGGAGTGGAGTGCGATGCTCATCGATCAAATTTCCGGAGTAGAGCACCATCTCGCGTTGATACGGGGAGAACTTCACGGTCGGTTTCTGTGTTTCCATGGCATACCCGGCCCAGGACGCGAAATAATGGGTGCTCTGATTCGGATTGAGTGCTTCGATGAGTCGCTTTGCGAGACTGACGGGTGGATTCCCCATATCGGGTTCCCTCCAGTAGCCGTCGGGAAGCACAACACCTTTAACGGCCGAGAATTCGGGCCACTGCATCCATGCCCGAGGCTCGACTCCGTTCCTGCTCACGACATCTGTCCAGGAGACAGTTGAGCCGTCTCGAAGCTCGATCGGATTGAGAATACGCACATACGATTCGTAGCCGGGCGGAATTACCGACGTAACCCTGTCTCCCCTCGCGTCGAGCAGCTTGGCGACATCCTCGGCCGGGCGCAGATCAACTTCATGAATCAACGGGTGCATGGACGAAGACTACCGGGACACGCTGGTCGGTTCCAGAGGGCCCCCGTGCACACGACATGGCCCTAGTCGGGTCGGCACCGGCAAGTTCGTGCACTTGCCTAGTGCCTCAAGCCCAACCCTCTGCGAGGGGCACATCTGCTTTCGAGTGTGCCCAGCGACGGACTACCTTCGGAACGACGAGGCTCTGGCGCCTGAACTCATCCGGGATTCCGCGGCGTATTAGGACCCGACTCTGCGTTCAGCCAAACCCTTCCGAGACCATTTTCGGGTCGGCGGATGGAGTTTAAGCAGGATCAACGCGTGAGGGAGGGAACCGGCCCCTGGTCCACACCCTCCCTCTGGGCCGCTGCCGCTCTCCTAGAGCCTGAGCACGACGGCGTTTCGTGAGGACACGGTGATCCTCGCGTTGGCAAGTACTGCACCTGGGTGCAATGCGCCACCACCGTCGTACAGGGTGGTGCCGCTGAGCCCGGCCACCACCGCTTCCGCGTCGCCGTGGTTGAGCAGGAACAAGGTGTTGCCGCGTTGAACAACCTCAACCCCGGGCACCTGGTGGACAAGCACCGGTGCCACTGCTGCTTCCGCCATCAGCGCCGAAAGCAGCTCGGAACGGCCGCGGGCATCCGGATTGGTGGCCACATACCAGGCTGATCCTGCGCCGTGGCTGCGCCGGGTCACTGCCGGCCAACCGGTAGTATCCGCGCCGGAGAACGATGCGTGCACGACTGCCCCGCCGCCGTCGAACACCTCGACTTCCTCAACCCACCCGATCGCAGATCCGCTGATGCCGTCCTGCACGGCGGGGACCAGATCCACAGCTGCGAGCGTGGCGGGCGTGCCAACCATGGAGGAGACAGGCTCGTACAACGGGTTCAACGTTGGACCGTCCAAGGGGCCCCCCGACTCAATCTCCACAGCGTGCGGTGTGACGCCGATGGGCGCAAAATCAAGGACACGCACGCCCAGCAATGGAGCCAGCGGGCCAAGGTAGCCGCCCAATTGCGCGTGCCCTTCCGCATCGAGAATGCCGCTCAAGCAGGTCACCAAAACACGGGCGCCCTGCTCCGCCGTGGCAGCAAGGTCAGCTGCGAAGCTGTCGCCTATGGCAAAGAGTGAAGGCACAATGATGAGTTTGTAGCCGCTCAGATCGTGCCCTGGTCGAACGAAGTCCGTTGTGACGCCGAGCTCGAAAAGACTGGCATGCCAGGCCTTGGCAATCGTCAGCGGTTCGGTGTCAACCGGACCGATGGCGTTGCGCTGGGCCCAGGCGCTTTCCCAATCCCAGACCATGGCCACGTCGGCCTCAACGCGAGTTCCGGCCACACTGGAAACGGCTTGCAAGGCTGCGCCGAGCTCCACCACTTCACGCCAGGTCCGGCTCGCTTTGCCGGCGTGCGGAACCATGCCGGAGTGGAACGTCTCTGCACCCGAGGCCGACTGGCGCCACTGGAACTGGCAGATGCCATCAGCCCCGCGAGCCACGGCCTGCAGCGACCACAGCTTGTACTGGCCGGGCCGTTTCACGGCGTTGCGGGGACGCCATTGGACTGCCGAGGTGGTTTGTTCAAGCTGGATGAACGGCTTGCCGCCGCCCAGCGAGCGCATCAGGTCCGATTCGAAGGCAAATTCACGCCCGGCTCTGGGGTCCGAAGGGTCGGGGTAGGAATCATTGGAGATGACATCGATCTCCTGGGCCCATTTCCACCCATCCACCCAGGCGAAGGCGCCCATGAAGTTCGTCGTCAGCGGGACGTCGGGGGTGAGCTCGGCAAGCACTTTCTTTTCTGCCACATAGCAGGCCAGCAGTGCGTCAGAGCAGAACCTGTTCCAGTCAGTCATCATGGTTGGATTGGCCAGAGTTGGCATGGTCCGCGGCACGGTGAGCTGATCCCAGCCTGAATACTGCTGGGACCAGAATTTTGTGCCCCACACACGATTCAGCTCTGCCAAGGTGCCGTAGCGCTGCTGCAACCACAGCCTGAATGCGGCCGCCGACTCCTCATCAAAGCTTTCATGGACGTGGCAACCGTATTCATTGTTGACATGCCACATCTTCAAGGCCGGGTGTGTGGCGTAGCGTTCGGCGAGGGCGCGCACCATTTTTACCGATTCATCTCGGTATCGGGCGCTGGAGGGGTTGTACTGCTGCCGGGAACCATAGCCCAGCCGCACGCCGTCACGAGTTACTGGCAGGGTGTCGGGGTAAAGATGCCCCAGCCACGGTGGCGGGGAGGCCGTCGCTGTGGCCAGGTCGACGCCGATGCCGGCTGCATGGAGCTTGTCCATGACGAGGTCCAGCCAGTCGAAGTCGAAAACGTCAGGTTCAGGCTGCAGCACGGCCCAGGAAAAGATGCCCACCGACACCAGATTGACCCCTGCTTCAAGCATGAGTTCAACGTCCTGGTCAACTGTTTCAGCCGACCACTGCTCAGGGTTGTAGTCGCCACCATAGGCGAGTGCGAATGTCATCCCTTGACTCCCCCAACTGTCAGGCCGGAACGCCAGAAGCGCTGCAGCGAGAAGAACGCAATCATCAGCGGGATGATTGAAATGAGTGCACCAGTCAAAACGATGTCGTAATTGGAGGCGCCCTTGTAGCTCTGCCACGAATACAGGCCCAGAGTGACCGGGTACAGCTCGCTGTCGTTGAACATCACCAGGGGCAGCATGAAGTTGGTCCAGGTGGCAACAAAAATGAACAGCACAATGGTCACGAGGGCAGGGGAAAGGATGCGCAAAACGATAGTGAAGAAGATGCGCAGTTCGCCGGCACCATCCATGCGTGCGGCTTCCAAGATCTCATTGGGGACCGATGCCTCCGCGTAGACCCTGGCTAAGTAGACGCCGAACGGGCTCACACACGCGGGAATGATCACGGCCCAGACAGTGTTCGTCAGGCCAGCCCAGGACGCCACGAAGTACAACGGGATGGTCAGCAAAGCGCTGGGGACGAGCACTCCCGCCAGGATAATACCAAAGACGAAGCCTTTGCCGCGGAATTCGAACTTGCCAATGACATACCCGGCTGCCGCGGCCAGCAGCGTGCCGACGACGGCCGCCGTCGAGGCATAGAACAGGGAATTGCCCATCCAGCGTGTGAACAAGCCATCTGAGGCGGTGAAAGTGCGTTGCAGATTGGTCCACAACTGGGGTGAATCGAACCAGAAACCATTCGAGTTGAACAAGGAGCCGTTGCTTTTCGTGGCCGAGACCAGCAGCCACCACAGTGGCAGCATGAAGTAAAGCAGGCTCAGGACAAGGATGGCGGCGGAGGGGGTTGCCTTACGCCGGCTTTTTGTAAGCGTTGTCATGTCGGTCAGTCTTTTCGCGTGGAAAGGCGGTAGTAAATGTAAACCAGGATCCCGGCAACCATGGACATGGTGATGGCGATTGCCCCGGAATACCCGGTATCCCCGGCCGTGAAAGCGGTGTTGTAGGCCATCATCATGGGCACATAGTTGCTATCGATGTTGCTGGACACTGTCTTGATGATGGTTGGTTCGTTGAAGAGCTGGATGGTGCCAACGATTGACATCAGAACCGTCAGGCCGATGGCTCCGCGCAGGTTGGGAACCTTGATCTTGGTGGCAATCTGCCATTCGTTCGCGCCGTCGAGTCGGGCCGCCTCATACTGGTCGGTGGGGATGGCCTGCAGCGCGGAGATCAGGATGATCATGTTGTAGCCCGTCCAGCACCATGTGGTGATGTTGGCCATGGAGAACAGCAGCGTACCCGGTGCCAGGAAATCGGCCGGGATGCCAATGCTGGTCAGTCCCTGCACGACCGGACTCAGTTGCGGAACATAGAGGTAAGCCCACAGCAAGGCTGCGATGACGCCGGGAACGGCATAGGGAAGGAAGAAAGCGAACTGAAAGAAGCCCTTGACCTTGTGCTTGATTGAGTCCAAGACCAAAGACAGCAGCAGCGCAAAGACCACCATGAACGGCACCTGGATGATACCGAAGAGCAGGACCCGGCCCATTCCTTCCCAAAAATCCGCCGATGCAAAAACCTTCAGGTAATTGTCGAACCCGGCGAAGACAGTCTTGGGCGCACCCAAGCCAAGGCCTCCGCCACTCTTTTCCGAGTAGAGGCTTTTCACGACCGTATAGATGATCGGGACGATGTACGTGGCGGCAAAGAACAACAGGAACGGTACAAGCAAGCCCCAGACGGGCACCGGCAATGTGCCCGATGCCCGCCGGGAGTCCCTGCGGGGGCCAGGCGCCTCGACGCCGGCCCCCGCAAGGTCATGCATCCGCGTAGCGGTTTGTGTCATTTGGCGGCCACCGCAGCGATGCCGGCTTCTGTCAGGCTGTCCAGGGAACTCTTCTGAAGGTCCTTCAACAGTGCCGGAATGGTTGTCTTGCCCGTCACTGAAGCAGCAATGCCATCACCGATCGTGGAGGAGAACTTCGAGTAGCTCGGAGCAAAGGTCCATGGTGTCTTGATGTTGCCGGCGGCATCGGAAAGGTAGGAGTAAACATCCTCGCCGCCAAAGAACGTGGAGAGGCTCTCCGGTGTCTTCAAGGTGGTAGAGGATGCGGCCGGGAACAATCCCAGATCCAGCAAGCCGTCGGTGTTGGTGTTGAGCCAGTTGGCGAACTTCAAAGTTTCAGCCGGGTTCTTGCACCCTGCCAGAACCATGGTGTTGGAACCACCGTTGTTGGCGGATGCCGTCTCCCCTGCCTTCCACTGCGGCATGTCGGCCACTGACCAGTCCCCTGACGCTGCCGCGGAGTTTTCGGCCAGCAGCGGTGCCTGCCATGCTGCGCCAACCACGCTCAGCACGGTGCCGTTGGCAACTTCGTTGTAGAACGCGGGATCCCAACGCTTGGTGGGCGAGACTGCCTTCTTCTCGATCAATTCCTGCCAGAAGGCGCCAACCTTTTCACTTGCCGCCCCTGTGACGTCCACCTTCCACTGCTCACCGTCGATGCTCCACCACTGGCCGCCGGCCTGCTGGACGAATGACTGCAGGGTCTCGGCGTCATCGGAGGAAAAGCCGGTCAAGTAGCTTTCAGGGTGCTCGGCCTGGATTTTCAAGGCGACAGCCTTGAATTCGTCCCAGGTCTTGGGTACCTCAACGCCGAATTCCTTGAACTTGGCGGCGTTGTAGTACATGACCATGGGTCCGGAGTCCTGGGGGATGCCATAGGTGGTGCCGTTGATATCAACGCCGGACCAAAGCCCGGCGGGGAAGTTCCCCTTGTACTGGGCGGCTTCCTTGGTGACGTCCTCGAACAGGCCGGAGGAGACCATGGAGGTGGTCCACTTGCCGTCCACCTGGCTCAGGCAGGGACCGTTTCCTGCCTTGACCGCGGCTGTGATCTTGGCAAGAGTTTCATCATTACCGGCAGCCTGGCCCGAGTAGTTGACCTTGATATCGGGGTTTTCGCTGTTCCACCGTTCAACCAACTTGTCCATGCCAGGAACCCAGCCCCAGAAGTCAATGGTTGTTGCGGTGCCTGCGCCGTCGCCTGCGCCTGCGCCTGCGCCTGCGACAGAATCGTTGGCAGGGCCGCATCCGGTGAGTACCAGAGCTGTCATGGCTGCCAGGGACATGGCAGCGGTGCCAACGATTCCAAGCCTTGATTTCATCTTCATGTCGATCTCCTCATTGAGTGGCGCCTTCAATTCAAGTGGATGGCGCAGCGAATGTGTGCACGTTCACACAAATCCCTTGAAATATATGTGACATGTGTGAATATGCAAAGAATTGTTCGATATGTGACGCGCAACTCGATTGCGGGGTCTGCACCCGGCGCGATGGCACCTCAGACCGGGTGCGGCTGTACCCTACTGTTGAGCCCCTCGACCAAAAGGAGCCATATCCATGGCCAATGTCCACCAATCAGGAAGCCGGAGCAAGCGTGCAACAATTTTTGATGTTGTTGCCGCCTCTGGAATCTCCCGTGGCACCATTTCCCGCTATCTCAATGGCAGCGGGTATGTCTCCGAGGCCTCGCGGCAAGCCATTGGTGATGCCATTGCCCAAGTGGGGTATGTGCCCAACAGTGCCGCACGGTCGCTGGCCAGTCGAAGGACGAAGAGTGTTGCCTTTGTAGTCCACGAGTCACACAATCTGTTCTACGACGACCCCAATCTTGGCGGCATGCTTGCCGCGGCCAATCGCGTGCTTTCCGATGCCGACTTTCAACTAGTCATCATGATTGTGGACACTGAACAATCCATGATCCGCATTGGCGACCTATTGCGCGGTGGATACGTTGACGGCGCAATTCTCGTCTCCGTTCGGGCGGATGACCCGCTTTTGAATATCGTTCAATCACTGGGCTTGCCCGCAGCCATGGCGGGCCGCCCCGATGGGCCGAGCACCGTTCCCTGGGTTGATGTGGACAATTATGCAGCGGCTGGGGAAATTTGCTCCCGCCTAGTGGGGACAGGCAGAAAGCGCATCGCCATGATCGGAGGGCCTGCGGACATGCGTTCGGCCCGTGAGCGGCTGGCCGGCTTTCAAGAAGCACTGGGGGAATCCTTCGATCCGGCGCTGGTTGTCTCGGCCCCCGGCTGGAGTCACCAGAGCGGCATTGAAGCTATGGCGGAACTCCTGCGGCGAGATCCGGAAATCGACGGCGTTTTTGCCGCGTGTGATGCCCTTGCCATCGGCGCCATGGATGTCCTGCGTGAATCGGGCAGGTCCATACCTGGTGATGTGGGGGTCGTCGGATTTGATGACAGCCTGTGGGCCCAACGCTCATTCCCTGCACTCTCCACCGTTCGGCAGTCTATAGATGAGATAGGCGCGCGCATGGCAACTCTTGTGCTGCGCCAGATCACAGGGGAAGTCCTGAGTGGTTCCCAAGAGATGGTGCCAACATCCACTGTGTGGCGCGATTCGGCCTGAATGCCACCGCCCATTGATGGCGAGCGACCGGACGCGTCACTTCTGTGACGTGATTCACGAAATTTTCACGCGGAATTCCTTCTTCATGTTATGGTTCACACGTCTATGTGTGCACGTTCACAGTCTGGCGTCTGGACTACGTGCTGTAGCCCCATTCGAGAAGGAAAACATATGAAGAGACCTGCATTATTTGTCATGCTCAGTGCAGCATTGGTGGCAGGCGGGCTTGTTGCCGCAGGCCCCGTCGCCGCTCAGGGCAACCCCGATGGGCCCGTCCCCAGCAGCGCAATTGGTGCTGCGGCCGCGCCAGCCCTTGTTGCCGCCGCGGCCGGCGCCGGCGCCGGCGATCTGTTCTTCCTCGACTGCGACGCCACGGCCAACGGCGATGGCACCATCGCCAGCCCGTGGAA
>JBDTQM010000174.1:0-8430 GCA_039932175.1 Specibacter sp. | reverse complement strand
GGTGACGCGCAGCGTGTCGTCGACGCTCGACAGGTCGACCCGGACGGTCTTGCCCGCAGCATTGACAAGCCAAAGCTCGGGCAAATTCTCCATATTGGCTAGACAGTTACCGCGGCCACCTCGATCGCTTGACTCGGCCAGGGCTGCCAGAAGGGGCGAATAATCCCCGGAGAGGTGTTCGATATTGATGATCGGATGTGGATCGGTGGTTGCCGGCTGCGCAGGGACCGGAAATTCCCATGTGCACAAAACGGCGTCACTGGGAACAAATCCGTCAGGAACCCGTCCCTTTAATGAAACGCCTGGGTCGGTGGGGCTGGCCATCGTGCCTGTCATCACGGAGCAGTCAACGGCATCCTGCAGGGCGGCCGGTTCCGGCCGGTAGTGGCTCGTGAAGAGGCAGGCAGATAACAATAGGGAAATCAATGCTGCAGTCATCAAGGCAGCCGCCGCCTTGCACGATTTCATGGGCCGGGCGCCGTCAAAATCACGGTGCCGCTGACAGTGAGTGCCTCCAGCGCGTTGGCGGTGTCCGGTTTGCCGCGGGCGTTGTTGCAGGCATCAAGCGGCCACACCCCATGGCCTGCCTTGCCGTCCGCATTCACGAGCCACAGCCCCGGCAGGATTTCCGCATCCGCCGTGCACGCTATGCCGTACTGGCGGTCGCCGGGCTGGGCGAGGGCCGCCAGCAACGCCGTGTAGTCGCCCGTCAGCTGCTCCTGGGCAACGATCCACCCCGCCTTGCCGGAGGGATCGGGGGTTTGGCGGGCATCCGGCCGGCAGCGCACCACCTCCGCCGGCGCGAATCCCTCGGGCACGGACCCCATCAGCTTCGACGCCGGGGAGGTGGCGCCGGAGTCTGACCGCCACTCCGACGGGGCCAGGCAGTCCACCTTGTCCTGGAGTGCGGCCGGCGCCGGGGTGTAGTGGTCGAGCGCCGGGGTGGCGGCAGTTGTTGACTGGCTGCCCGCGGTGGTTGGGGTGTCAGAGCCGGCTCCGGAAGCGCAAGCAATTAGGAGCAGCGAGGCTGCCCCCGTCATGGCCATGGCACCGAATATTCCTGGACCCTTCCGGAAAGAACTGTTCACGGAATTCATTGTGAGGGTCCCTTCACTGTCAACACTTTGGTCTCGCTGAGGGTCAAGCCGTTTAGCGCCTGGGTCACTTCGGGTTTGGACATGCCGCAAACATCCAGCGGCCACAAAACATTTGCGCTCCGGCCTTCGGCATTGACCAGCCAGAGCGACGGCAGGGTTTCACCAACGGCCAGACAGGCAACACCCTCCTGGCTCTCCGTGGGCACGGCCAAGGCCGCAAGCACTTGGGCGAAATCACCTTTGAACCGGAGCTGTTTGACAGTCCAGCCAACAACCTTGCCGTCGGCATCCAAGGTTGGCTGCGCCGGAAAGCACTCCATCAGCTGCACCGGCACAAAACCTGCCGGCACGCTGCCCGCCAATAATCCAGCCGCAGTGGGGGAGCTTGTGCCGGGTGAATCGGAAAAACCTGGTCCGGAGGGAACTTTGCGCACGGAGCGCCCGCAGTCCACCGAGGCCACAACGGTTGCAGCCGGCGGGGTGAACTCGGTGATGTCTTTCGGCGCCGGGGTGCAGCCAACCAGCAGGAGCGCCCCCAGCATCAGAGCGCACAAGGCAGGCGCAAGGGCAGGGCCCGGCGTCGTACTTCCGGGGCGAAACGCACAGAAGAACCGCATGAGCGACAGCCTAACAAGCCGCGCCCGGGATTGGGTCTCGGAACGCTAAAGAGTCGGGGCCAATTGGGTTACAGGCGGGCGGCCTCCATACGCACCTTCACACGCTGCTTGCCTGCTTGGTTCATGGTGCCGGGGAAACGCCTGGTGTGTTGGGTGAGGCTGCCGTCAGGCCGTCCAAGGCCGCCCGCACGCCAGGTTTGGCGAAGCCGCACTCGGTCTGCGGCCACCGGACATGGACTGCCCTGCCGCCGGCTTCAACCAGCCAGAGGTCGGGGAGGAACTCCGCCATGGCCGGACACGCGTCGCCTTCCCCGGGGTTGTCGCTGGATTCGGCCAGGGCCGCGAGCAGGGGACCGTAGTCTCCGGTGAGGTGGGATTCGATTTCCTGGGATGCAGTGTCGCCCGGGGAACACAGGACTGCATCCACCGGGATAAAGCCCTTCGGCACGCTGCCCATCAAGGCCGTCACCGTTGGGGATGGGGACTCCAACGGATTTTGTTCGAAGGAGTTGGCCCGGCAGTCAACCTTTGCCTGCAACGTGGCAGGGGCGGGGGTGTAGTGCGTGACGGGTCCCGGCCAGATGATGCATCCAGCCAACACGGGTGGGAGGCAGACCAGCAATGCCAAGGGGGCGACCCGCGTTGGGCGCTTCACGGTGTCACCGTCAGGTCAAAGGTCTTTGCCGAGGACACTGTCAACGCCTCGAGGGCCTTGGCTGTATCGGGTTTCCCGCGCGCCTTCCCGCACACATCCAGTGGCCACACGACGTTGATGGCCTGTCCTGTGGCATCGACAAGCCACAACCCGGGAACTGTCTCCCCGTCGTCAGTGCACAAGTCGCCGGCAAGATGTTCTTCCACAACCGGCTCTCGGGCGCCCGGACTGCACAGCACCACGTCAACCGGAGTGAAACCATCAGGGACCGAACCCATCAACCTCGACGCAGATGATGTTGTTCCATAGTCCGGGCGCCATTCCGGGTTGACCACGCAGTCCACCTTGTCCTGAAGGTCTGCCGGTTCCGGGGTGAAGTGGGTGACGCCACCCGCTGCGGGGGTGCACCCAACCAGCAACAGCACTCCCAGCATCAAGGCACCTAAGACCGGCGCCAGGGCAGGACCCGGCGCCGGGGGAGTGGCCGGCGTCGTACTTCCGGGGCGAAACGCACAGAAGAACCGCATGGGCGAAAGCGTAGCAAGCCGGGGGCTCAATGGGGTCTCGGAAAGCTAAAGAGTCAAGGCTAATTGGGTTGCAGGCCGGCGGCCCGGGCGGAATTCAACACTCAGGCGCAGTCAACTAGACTGGTTCCGGCGGGAGGAGCTACCCCGCCGCTTACTCGCACACGAGCTTAGGTAAAAACTGTAGATGTCAGAGATGCCCCAGAAGACGGCCGAAACGCCCGAATCAACCACCGAACCCACAACGGTCCCGGACCCGCTTGACGAAGCCGCCATTGGTGTTGCCGTCGAGAACGCGCTCGCAGCCATTGCCGCTGCAACCACGCTGGATGAGCTCAAGGCTGCCCGGCTTGCGCATTCCGGGGAGAAATCGCCGCTGAGCCTTGCCAACCGAGTCATCGGCGGGCTGGCCAAGGAGTTTAAGGCCGCCGCCGGCAAGATCATGGGCGCCTCCCGCGGCCGTGTGGCCAAGGCCCTCGCCGCCCGCACACAGGTGCTCGAAGCCGAGGACGCTGCCCGCATCCTGGTCGAGGAGACTGTTGATGTCACAGCAGCCCCGCGCCGCCGCCAGGCAGGGGCCCGCCACCCGCTGTCCACCCTGCAGGACCGCGTCTGTGACATCTTCGTGGGCATGGGCTGGGAAATTGCCGAAGGCCCCGAGCTGGAGTCCGAGTGGTTCAACTTTGACGCCCTGAACTTCAAGCCGGACCACCCCGCGCGCGAAATGCAGGACACGTTCTTTGTGGAGCCGCCCGAGGCCCACCTGCTGCTGCGCACCCACACCTCACCCGTGCAGGTGCGTTCCCTGCTGGAGCGCGAACTGCCCGTGTACGTGCTGTGCCCGGGCAAAGTGTTCCGCACCGACGAGCTCGATGCCACGCACACCCCCGTGTTCCACCAGTTCGAGGGCCTTGCCATCGACAAGAACCTGTCCATGGCGGACCTGCGCGGCACACTGGAGCACTTTGCCCGGCAAATGTTTGGTGCCGACGCCAGCATCCGCCTGCGCCCGAACTTCTTCCCGTTCACCGAACCGTCGGCCGAGCTGGACATTTGGCACCCCGGCGCCAAGGGCGGCCCGCGCTGGATCGAATGGGGCGGCTGCGGCATGGTCAACCCGAACGTGCTGCGCGCGGCCGGAATCGACCCGGATGAGTACTCAGGCTTCGCCTTTGGCATGGGTATTGAACGCACTCTCATGTTCCGCAACGAGGTTGGGGACATGCACGACATGATCGAGGGCGACGTACGATTCAGCGAACACTTTGGGATGGAGATCTAAGTACGTGCGTATTCCACTGACTTGGCTGCGCGAGTATGCGCAGGTACCGGCAGGAGCAACTGCCGAAGACGTAATGACCGAACTGGTCAAGGTTGGTTTCGAAGAAGAGGACGTGCACCGTCCCCTGGCTGAAATCAGCGGCCCCATTGTTGTGGGCCAGGTTTTGACCATCGAGAAGGAACCGCAGTCCAACGGCAAGACCATCAACTGGTGCACCGTGCGGGTGGTTCCCGAGGGTGCCGCGCAAACCCTGGACATTGACGGCATTGACCCAACAGGGGTGCAGGGCATCGTCTGCGGTGCGCACAACTTTGTGGTGGGCGACAAGGTGGTTGTCACCCTGCCCGGCGCAGTGCTGCCCGGCGACTTCCGCATCACGCCGCGGAACACCTACGGCCACATCTCCGCCGGCATGATCGCCTCCGTGCGCGAGCTGGGCATCGGGGACGACCACGACGGCATCCTGGTGCTCTCCACCCTGGGCCTCGACCCGGAACTGGGCACCGACGCGCTGGCGCTGCTTGGTCTTGACGACGAAGCTGCCGAAATCAACGTCACCCCTGACCGCGGCTACGCGTTCAGCATCCGCGGCGTTGCCCGTGAATATGCGCACGCCACGGACAGCATCTTCACCGATCCGGCGTCGCTCGTTTCGGTCACCGCATCCACAGGTGCCGGCCAGGCCGTCGCCATCGAAGACGGCGCCCCCATCTACGGCAAGCCCGGCTGCGACCGTTTTGTGGCGCGCACGGTGCGCGGCATCAACGCCGCCGCTCCCACCCCGCCGTGGATGTCCTCACGCCTGCGCCTGGCCGGGATCCGCTCCATCTCCCTGCCCGTGGACATTTCCAACTACGTCATGTTGGAACTGGGTGCGCCGCTGCACTTTTACGACGCCGAGAAGGTCACCGGCGCCATTGTGGTGCGCCGCGCAGCTGCCGGTGAAACGTTGGAAACCCTTGACGGCAAGGTCCGCAAGCTGGACACCGAGGACCTCCTCATCACCGACTCCTCGGGGCCGATCGGCATCGCCGGCGTCATGGGCGGTGCCTCCACCGAGGTCTCCTCCGGCACCACCACCGTGCTGGTTGAGGCCGCCCACTTCGAGGAAGTGACCATTGCCCGCTCACGCCGCCGCCACAAGCTGCCCTCCGAAGCCTCCAAGCGTTTTGAGCGCGGCGTTGACGTGGCGGTTGCCGACGTCGCCGCCCAGCGTGCGGTGAACCTGCTGGTTGAACTGGCCGGGGGCACGGAAGAGACCACCTCCACCGACGTTGCCACCTTTGCGGCCCCGGCACCGGTGTTCCTGCCGTTGGGGTTCACCTCGGCCCGCATCGGCATCGACTTCAGCCAGGCCCAGATCATCGGGTCACTGAGCGACTTGGGTGCCGTTGTGGAGAAGGTCGACGGCGGATATTCCGTCACGGCCCCCACCTGGCGTTACGACCTTCTCACCAAGGAGGACCTGACCGAGGAAGTTGCCCGCCTGGTGGGCTACGAGCTGATTCCGGCAACGCTGCCCACCGCGCCTCCCGGGCGTGGCTACTCACGCACGCAGCAGCAGCGCCGCCGCGTGGTCCAGGCCCTGGCCGACTCCGGCCTGACCGAGATCCTGGCGTACCCGTTTGTGTCGAAGGCGTCCAACGACACCTTTGGCGTGGCTGAAGCCGGCGCTGTCCGGCCGGCCGTGAAATTGGCCAACCCGCTGAGCGAGGAGTTCGGCTTCCTGCGGACCTCCATCCTGCCGGGCCTGCTGGAGATTGCCAAGCGCAACCACTCACGTGGTTTCCACGACCTGGCCTTGTTCGAGTCGGGCCTGGTCTTCCTGCCTGGCCAGACTTTTGGCACGCCGTCCATTCCGCCGCTGGGCGTCAAGCCGTCCGAGGACGTCCTGGATGCGCTCTATGACGGAATTCCCTACCAGCCGCTGACCATGGCCGCCGTCTTCACCGGCAAGGATTCACCGTCGGCTCCTGGCCACACCCCGCGGCAGTGGGACTGGGCCGACGCCCTGGATGCCGCACGTCTGGTGGCCGATGTGGTGGGCGTGGAACTGGTGGTTTCGCAGGGTTCGCACCAGGCGTTCCACCCCGGACGCGCGGCTGTTTTGACCCTGCGCAACGGTGACGTGGTTGGCCACGCAGGGGAGCTTCACCCGAAGCTGCTGGCTGAGCTGAACATGCCTGCCCGCTCCGTCGCAATGGAAATCAACGCCGAGAAGGTCTTCGCGGCTGCGGCCGACGTCATTGTGGCCAAGCCGATTTCCACGTTCCCTGTGGCAACCCAGGACGTTGCCCTGGTGGTTCCCGTGGAGATTCCGGCTCAGTCCGTCCTGGAAACTTTGCGCGAAGGTGCCGGTGAGCTGCTGGAGGACGTTGCCTTGTTCGATGAATACCAGGGTGCCGGCATTGCCGAAGGCAGCAAGTCCCTGGCGTTCGGCCTGCGCTTCCGTGCAGCCGACAGGACGCTGACGGCTGATGAAGCATCGGCTGCCCGTGCAGCTGCCGTGGACTTGGCCGCAGAACGGTTCGGCGCCACCCAGCGCTAACCACGCTTACAACTGTCCCGCAGCAGTCCCCACTCCCTCCCTAACCTCGCAAGCTCGGCCAGGGAACCCTCGGGAGCGTGGGCCCCTCGAAAAATGCCGTGAAATCGTCTTTTTTCGACCACTGCTGCGGGTCAGTTGCATAGTTCCCGGGGTGAGACTGACCGGCCTGTCAGCTGTGGTGCTCCGTCCAGCAACCCAGAATGGTAGTGGCCATTTCGTAGGCGAACGTGCCCGCCGTTACCTTGTGCGGCCCCACCGTTGCGGGGAAGGCGGTGGCATCAACTCGCAACGTCATATTGTCCTTGGCAAAGATGACGTTCCCGTCCTTTGACTGGTACCCGGGCAAGCCCAGATTGGCCAATCCTTCAATGGGAGGTGCCTGCAGGGATCCGGCCAGCTGCTTCGCCAGTGCAGCCGCGTCGGCGTCGTTGGCGGATTCCGTCACTGTCATGACAAAGTCACCAACAGCCAGCGGGTAGGTGCACGAATACGTGGTGCCGTCCCATGTGTCAGTTGTTTTGGGTGTTGCGGGGAGTGCCAATATCTCCGTCACATTTTGCTTGGCTTCCTCGGCGCACACCATGGTGGCTGCCCCTGACGGCGCACTTGCCGTCACTGTCAAAACACCATGCATGTCCCCGGCGCCGCCATGGAACGGGTAGTTACCGGGTTTTTTGGGAGCCGGAAACGTTGCCATGCCCCCGGCGGGAACGTTGACAGTGAAGCTGGTGGAGTCATCCGAGATGACTGTTTGGGAGGTGGCGTCCATGTTCATGACAGTTACCATGGCGCCCGCGGCCAGGGGCCTGGGGTTCATGAACGTGCCGTCTTGAATGTGGATCATCGACTCCATGGATCCGGCCCCCGGCATCGCCATCCCCGACGCCGCCGACGATGCGGAAGGTTCCGATCCGGCGGGGGACCCCGCCATGGCACCCGCCCCGCACGCTGACAGGGTGAGCATGGCGGCGACGGCCAAGGCTCCGGCCAGGCTGAGATTCTTGTTCATCATGGTCCAATCCGGAGCTCCAACACTCCATTGCGGCATCGCCTGGCGGCTAACCGGCGTGGCTGGACACAAGGTGCCCGTAGACCACTGTGTTTTCGGTAAATTCGCCTGTGCTGGGCTCGTAGCCGCCGCAGGTGATGAGCCGAATTTCGGCGCGTTGGGTATTGCCGTAGACGGCCAGTGTGGGGAACGCGTCCTTTTTGAACACTTCGCTTCTGTCCACGGCAAAGACGGCCACGCTCCCGTCGGCCCGGGTCACAGAAAACAGTTCGCCTTCCTTGAGCTCATGGAGCCGATAAAACACGCCTTCGGCAATCGTGGTGGTGTTGACGTGCCCCAAAATAACCGAGGGGCCAAGCTCGCCGGGAGTCGGCGAGAACTTGTACCAGCCGGCGGGGGATCCGGCCTCCCCGGGCGGGACCTCGGCTTCACCCTTGGCGTCCCTGCCCAAGGTCATCAAGTCCGTGGTAACGGCAATATCCGGGATGGACAGGGTCACGGGTGCCGATTCCGGCAAAATCCGTCCCTGAATCTGCGGCGGAGCCGCCGAGGCCGGCGCTGTGGGATTGGACGACGGCGGAGCCTTCGTGGGTGCGGAAGGCACAGCGGGCGGGCTGCCCGCGGACTGGGCTGCCGGCGTCGTGCCGGGGGAACTGGGGGCGGTTGCGGACCCGCATCCGGCAACACCAAAGGTGAGG
>JBDTQM010000173.1:0-8481 GCA_039932175.1 Specibacter sp. | reverse complement strand
CGACGGCGTCCTCTCCCGCACGCCGCAGCCCCACCTGAGTGCAAGCCCGGGCGCGCCCGCCAACGGAACCACATATTTGGCAAGCCGGGACTATGCTGCCATGGACTATTCCGCCCGGAACCCGGCCGGCCAGTGATGGGATGCATCAGATCAACTTTTTCCATCCTGTGGATGCTGGCCCGTCCAACCGCCGGCAGCAAGGCCGTGATTGCCTTGCCGGCCGCGGCCTTTGCGCTGGTCACGGACCTGCTGCTGATTGCCCAGGCAGGGACTTGAGCTTTTTCACCCATGCGCAGGCCGACGACCCCACGGCACTGCCACGGCATAGCAAAATCCGGCCCTGGCGTTGCTTGTCATGCCCACGCTGACCCTTGGGGGCTCGGCAGCACGGCTCTGCGCCCCCGTCGTGATGAAGGGTTCTCCACACTTCGCCTGCACGGCGGCACCCCCGCCCTGGCGGCGGTTTTGACTGTTGTGGAGTCCACCCTGGCGGCGGTGGTGGGCATTCTTGCGGGCATGCCGCTCTGCGCCGTTGCCCTTCCCGCCGTCGCGCTGATCCCCTTCCAGGGCAGGGCCTTGGGGTTGGAAAACCTGTGACTGGCCCCGGGAGTGCTGCTGCTGGCAGACGCTTCCCTGCTCCTGGTGGCGGCCGCAACCGCTGCGGTCGGCCTGCGGCAGGTGGTGGTTTCACCGCTGGGGGTGCGCACCCGGCAGAAGGCACCAGCTGTTCCTTGGCTGCGGCTGGCCCTAGGCGGCGGCGGCGCCGTCGTGCTGTATCTGGTGATGACGGCCCTGACGGCCAGCAGCCCAGCTGCCGTCGTGATTGTCGTGCTGGTGGGTGTGTTTGCGGCGGGACTGGCATTGTTGAACCTCATGGGGCCGTTTGTGCTGAAGCTGCTGGCGGCAAGTCAGCGCCTTGTCGATGACCAGTTTCCTTGCCGTTGTTGCCGGGACGCGGCTGGCCGTGCTGGCCAAAACCGGGGAAAGCGGCAACAGCTTTGAACCAACTTCTTCAATGACATGCGCACAGAGGCGCTGATCACCGTTGTGTCGGCCGGGCTGGGGGCTGTTTTGCTGTTCCCGCTGACGGGACTGGCAGCCATGGTGGCTCCCCTGTCCCTGCTCATCATTGCCGGCGTGTTGGCCTGCGGCATCGCCCTGGTGTGTGCGCGCCTGGCCGCCACGAGTTCAACGCAGGACAGTGCAAACAAAAGTCCCCATCCGGTGCCGCCCTGAATATGGGGTGCCCGGATGGGGACTGTTTGCCGTGTTGGTGCTTAGCTGGCCGGCATGGTGTCCAGTGTGACGTCCGCCGACTGGGCCTTGCCGCCGCGGGTGAAGTCCACCTTCACAGTTGCCCCGCCGGCCTGCTCACGCACGGCGGCCGTCAGGTCCGCGGGGTCGCTGATGGTGCGCTCCCCCAGCTTGGTGATGACGTCGCCCTTTTGCAGTCCGGACTTGGCTGCCGCGCTGCCGGCTGTCACGGCAGCCACCGTGGCGCCCGTGGAGAAGGAGCTGTTGCTTCCCGTGGAAGAGGTCCCCGCCACCGAGACGCCCAATTGGCCATGCGATGCCTTGCCCGTCTTGATGATTTCCGCCGCCACCCGCTTGGCGTGGTCGATCGGGATGGAGAAGCCCACACCGATGTTGCCGCTCTGGCTGCTGGCGCTGTCGGAGCTGCCCGTTGAGGCGATGGCCACGTTGACGCCAATGACCTTCCCCTCGGTGTTCACCAGGGCTCCGCCGGAGTTGCCGGGGTTGATGGCGGCATCGGTCTGGATCACGTTCAAGTTCACTGTGCCCTGCGCAGCAGTGTTGTCCTGCCCGCCGCCCGGAGGGGAGAAACGGAAGCCGTTGCCGCCGTCGGACGGGTCTTGCGAGGAATCACTGGGGGTTTCCGGAACCGCCGAGGAGGCCACCTGGATGGTCCGGTTGAGGGTGGAAACGATGCCGTCGGTCACTGTGCCGTTCAGGCCCAGCGGGGATCCGATGGCAATCACTGTGTCGCCAACGTTGATTTTGCCTGACTCACCCAGTGCCGCCGGCACAAGGTTGGGGGCGTCGATCTTGATGACAGCCAGATCCGACAGCGGGTCGGTGCCAACAATGGTGCCCTTGTAGACCTTGTTGTCGCTGGTCTGAACCTCAATGGCTGCATGGGCCGCGGCACCGTCAAGGGTCACCACGTGGGTGTTCGTGAGAATGTACCCGTCCGCATCCAAGATGATGCCCGAGCCCGTGCCACCGGAGGTCCCGCTCGTGGCAGAAATGGTGACAACCGACGGCATGGCCTTGGCAGCTGCGGCGCTGACTTCATTGACCGAGTTGGGGTTGTTGATGACCAGCGGGGAGCTCTGCTGGGTGGAGCCGGCCACTGTGTTGTTGCCCGCCTGGTCCACGAAGAACACTGTTCCCCCTGCCACCAGGCCGCCCACCAATGCCGCCGCCAGGACGCTGGAGGCAAACAAGCCCATGCCCACCTTTTTGCGTTCCTTGGGGTGGGCTGTGACTGCCGGCGCCAGGGTGTGCGGGTACGCGTTCGACGCCGGGTACCCCGGTCCCGCGTGCCCCGCACCGTAGCTGTTGCCGCCCTGGGGCGGGTTGCCCGGTGCTGCAAAGTTCATCGGGAGGGGCTCGGTGGCGTTGGGCGCGGCGCCCACGGGGGCGGGAATGCGCTCGGTGGGATTCCCGGCTGCCAATGCGCCGTTGTATCCGCCGGCCGAAGGCGCTGCTGCGTGTGCCCCGGTTGAGGGTGCGTTGTACGAGGGGTTCCCGTAGTTTGCGGCTCCCGCAGCCGGCGTGGTCGCAGCGGTTTCCGCCTGTGCAGATTCGGCCGGGGCGGGCTCAACCGAAGGAAGTGCCGCAGTTTCCCCGCTGGCGGGCGTCGCCGGTGGTGCCTGTGGCCCGGCAGGTGCCAGCTGCCCGGCATTGGCGGGCAGCTGCTGCGAATCTGTTGGCTGCGCGTCTTGGGGTGTCTGGGGTGAGCGCCCGTGCTGGTCGTCGTTGTGGCTTGTGTGGTTGCCGGTGGTGTCGCTCATCAGCTGTCCCTTCGTTGAAATCTCATGTGATGAATCCTTGCTTGAGTTCCATCATGTCGCCCGTGGCTGGTGCCTTGACGAACGTTCGCTGGAAGGTAGCTGTGAAGGTTCCTCTACCTCCATTATGGCGCAGCCCCTGCACCCACAGAGTTTTCCGTTGAGGGTTTTCCGTTGAGCGAAAGACCGTGGACACGCGGCAAAACGGGCTCATAGTATCGTGTGAAGTATTCAGGCCGAACCACGTCATGGCCCAACGTCAAAAGGTGAGCGATGTTTTCACGGTTGAAGGTATTTTCTCCATTACTAGCAGCATTGGCCTTGGCGGTTTTTTTGCTGATTCCCGCCGGCATTGCCCAGGCTGAACCCCCTGTCAGCATTCCCGCTGGCACGTTCGTGGTTGACAACGCCAAGGTGCTGGGCAATGACAAGGCGAAGGTCCAGTCCGCCATTGACAAGCTGGCCCAAGACCACGGATTGACGTTTTTTGTTGTCTATGTGGACTCCTTCGACGGCCTCAGCGGCGAGGCGTGGGGCACCGAGGTGGTCAATACTAAGCAGATGGGCGCCAACGACGCACTGCTTGTGGTGGCCGTCAAGGACCGCAAGTATGCGCTTCTGGGGGACAAGTCAGTGATCCCTGACGAGAAGAACCAATACATTCAGGCCAACGCCATCAAGCCCCAATTGGCGGCCAGCAAGTGGGCGCAGGCAGCCATTGACGCGGCTGCCGCCCTGGGCGACGCCGCAGGCGGCGGCAAGGGCAACGTCCCGAATCCCACGGGCGGCTTCGTGGCCCTGGGCATTGGTGGCGCGGTGGTTGTGGGCGGCGCCGGCACTGCCCTCTACATTCGCAACAGGCGCAGGAAGTCGGCCGCTGAGGCCACGGCACAGGGCTTCGGGCCGGATGGAAAACCCCTGGATCCAAATGCCGGCATGTCCATTGCCGAGCTGAGGTCAAAGGCCGGTTCGCTCCTGATTGCTGCCGATGACGCCATCAACACCAGCGAGCACGAGATTGGTTTTGCCCAGGCATCGTACGGCGATGAGGCGGTCAAGCCGTTCCAGGCCGCCTTGGCCAGCGCCAAGGCGCACCTCTCCGAGTCCTTTAAGCTCCAGCAACAACTCGATGATGAAATTCCTGACACCGTCGAAGAGCAACGCCGGTGGCTGGGTGAAATCATCAAGCGCAGCGAAGAAGCCAACGCGGCCTTGAATGCCGAGAAGGCAGCCTTTGACGAACTGCGTGAGTTGGAGCGAACCGCACCCGCAGTCCTGGCCAATATTCGGGCCCGGGCCGCAGCGGCCCGCACAGCAGTTGCCGCAGCCGAACACGAACTGGCCGCCATGACAGCCCAGTATGCCGAGAGCGCGGTGGCCCCTGTGCGTGACAACGTGGCCCAAGCCAAGGAACGCCTTGATTTTGTGGACACCGCGGCCACGGACGCGGACGCAAAATTGGCGGTGGGAGAGAGCGCTGCTGCGGCTGTTTCAGTCAAGGCGGCCGAGGAAAGCCTGCTGCAATCAGCCGTTCTGCTTGACGCCATTGCCAAGACGGAGGCAGCCATGGGCGATGCCGCAAAGACGTTGGAGACAGCGTTGCCGGCAGCTCTGGGCGATTTGGAGCAGGCCAGGTCCATGGTGGCAACCCAGGAGTTTGCCCGCTACACCCCCACCGTCCAAGCGGCCGAGGGGATGCTCAATGAGGTGCGGATGCAAAAGGCCGGCGGCAGGCCAGACCCGCTCGCCATGATGGCCGCCGTGGAATCGGCCCACGGCCAGCTGGATGAACTGTTGACAGGGATTCGCGATCAGCAGCAACAAGCCCTGCGGGCCCAGGCAGCATTGCAACAAACCCTGGCGGGCGCCCAAGCAACCATCGCCACGGCCAAGGACTTTATTGCTGCCCGCCGCGGCGGTGTTGGATCCGCTGCACGGACACGTTTGTCGGAGGCTGAAAGAAACTTTGACTATGCACTGGCAATTTCCCAGTCCGACCCCGGCAGCGCCCTGAGCTACGCACAGCAGGCCCAGCAATTGGCCAAACAGGCCATCGACTGCGCCCAAAATGATGTTGACAGTTTTGGTGGCGGCCGGGGCGGCTACGGCGGCGGCGGCATGGGCGGGGGCATGGGAGGCGCAATCCTCGGCGGCATCATTGGCGGCCTGCTCTCCGGCGGAGGCGGTGGCGGCTTCGGCGGTGGTGGCGGCTTCGGCGGTGGTGGCGGCTTCGGCGGCAGCGGCGGTGGAGGCGGTGGTGGTGGTGGCGGCTTCGGCGGCAGCGGCGGCAACTTCTAGCCCGTGGCATTCCCTGCTGCTGCCCGACTCCGCCGGGCAACTAAACGGCAGGCACCCAAAGCCGAAATCCGGCGTCGTGCCTTCATGGCATTGCACTGTCATGCAGCTTGGGGCAAGAATTGGGGAACGTCCAATAGACTCAACGCACCACCGGACACCTCTGGCAACACCTGATCACGTTTCATTTGATGTACACCAGCACAATAAGGGGATAAGAATGGCAAAGCAGTCAATTTTTGGCCGGATCGCTCAGTTGGCCAAGGCCAATATCAACGCGTTGCTGGATCAGGCCGAAGATCCGCAGAAGATGCTTGACCAGATGGTGCGCGACTACAAGGCCAACATCACCGAGGCGCAAGGCGCTGTTGCCCAGACCATTGGCAACCTGCGCATGCTCGAGGACGACTACAACGAGGACGTCAAGGCGTCCCAGGACTGGGGCTCGAAGGCACTTGCCGCCAGCCGCAAGGCCGATGAATTCCGTGCCGCCGGCAATGCGGCCGACGCACAGAAGTTCGACAACCTGGCCAAGGTTGCCCTGCAGCGCCAAATCACCGCCGAGAACGAGGCCCGCTCCGCAGAGCCCAACATCGCCGCCCAGAACGAAGTTGTGGAGAAGCTCAAGACCGGCCTGACACAGATGGAGGGCAAGCTCACCGAGCTGGCCAACAAGCGCAACGAGCTTATTGCCCGGTCCAAGACGGCGGCGGCACAGACCCAGGTGCACGACGCACTCAAGAGCATCGACATCATGGACCCCACCAGCGAGGTCAGCCGTTTCGAAGAGAAGATCCGGCGCGAAGAGGCCAAGGTTCGCGGCCAGAATGAACTTGCAGCTTCCAGCCTGGACGCACAGTTCAACTCCCTGGAGGACCTGGGCGAGCAGACCGAGGTGGAAGCGCGCCTTGCAGCCTTGAAGGCTGGCGGCACCCCGACGGCGGCGGCGATTGCCGCCCCCACCAAGCTGGATGAGTCGGAGTTCGACAAGCTCTAAGCGTTTCGCACGCAACGGAACGGGTGCAGCCCCGCGGGGCTGCACCCGTTCCGTTTGCCCGGGACGTTCTCAGAGCTGCGTGAACGCCGCCACGGCCGGGTCGGCACCGATGCGGTTGCCGGCCTCCAGCGCGGAGATCCGCTCCAAGTCCGCGCTGCTGAGCTTGATCCGGGCCGCGGCCAGGTTCTCGCGCATGCGCTCCGGCGAGACAGTTTTGGGAATCACAATGTTACCCAGGCCCAGGTGCCAGGCCAGCACCAGCTGCGCCGGCGTGGCGCCGTGGCGGTCCGCCAACTCCGCAACCACCTCATTCCCAAGGTCCCGCCCCTGGCCCAGCGGGCTGTACGCTTCCACGGCAATGCCGTGGTCCCGGCTCTTCTGCGCGAGCGCCGCCTGCTGGAAGGTGGGATGGGACTCGATCTGGTTCACGGCCGGGACCACAGTTGACTTCTTCAACAGCTCATCCAAATGCACGGGCAGGAAGTTGGAAACCCCGATGGCGCGGATGAGGCCCTGCGCATAGAGGGATTCGAGCTCCTTCCACGCCTGCGTGAACAGCCCCTGTGAGGGCACCGGCCAGTGGATCAGGTACAGGTCCACCCAGTCCACCCCGAGCGCCTTGCGGCTGGCCTCGAACGCTGCGCGCGGGCTGCCCTGCTCCCCGTTGCGCAGCTTGGTAGTGATGAAAATGTCCTCGCGGGGCAGGCCGGAGCGGGCAATGGCAGCGCCGACCCCGGACTCGTTGCGGTACGCAGCCGCCGTGTCGATGTGCCGGTAGCCGGCTTCCAGCGCCTGTGCCACGGCAACCCGGGTTTCCTCCGGCGGGACCTGGAACACGCCAAAGCCAAGCTGCGGGATGGTGACTCCGTTGTTCAACGTCAGCTCCGGAACGGCAGCTGCCGCGGTTTTCGAGTCAGTCATGAAAACTTACGTCCTTTCAGTCCTTTTTCTTCCAACGTGCGGGTTCCCCCAGCCTAGGCGCCCCGGCGGCCGAACATCCACCCGCACCCGGTGTGAGTCGATCCTAGGACCAGCAGTCCCTCCCTGGTGCTAGGCTGCGCCGCCGTGCCGGGGCAGAATGGGGGCATGGGTCAAAGCATAGAATTCGGCAGGTTCCTCTCGGCCATGCGCGCGCGGCTGCAACCGGAACCGGGCGTCCAGCTGACAAGCCGGCGTGTGCCGGGTTTACGCCGCGAGGAGGTGGCCCGGCTGGCGGACGTTTCCACCGACTATTACACGCGGCTTGAGCAGGGCCGTAACATTCATCCCTCCCGCTCGGTGCTGGCATCGGTTGCCCGCGCCCTGCAGCTGAACGACGCCGAGTCGGCCCATATGCTTGACCTGCTGGAAAACTGCGGCGGGCAGGCCACCAGCCCGCCGCCGGCCCAACGGGTGCGCGCCTCCATGCGCCAGCTGCTGGACGCGCTGGGCGAGGTGCCCGCCGTCGTGCTGGGCAGGCGGACCGACGTCCTGGCCAGCAACCGCATGGCCCGCCTGCTCTTTGCCGACTTCCCGGCCATGGCCCGCGAGCAGCGCAACTACACGCGCTGGATCATGCTTGACCCCGGCGCCCGGGTCCTGTTCCGGGACTGGCACGCCGCCGCCGCCGACGCCGTGGCCGCCTTGCGTGCCGACATCGGCAGGCACCCGGGCGACCCCGCAACCACGGCCCTGGTGGGCGAACTCGCCGTCGACAGTGAAGAGTTTCGCCAGTGGTGGGCCCGGCACACGGTGACCCGAAAATCCTCCGGCACCCTGCACCTGCACCACTCCGTGATGGGGGACGTGGAAGTGGATTTTGAGCACCTGCTGCTGCCCGACGACCCTGAGCAGGGCCTGCGGATCTACACGGCCAAAAATGGTTCCCCCACCATGGACGCGCTCAAACTGCTCTCTTCATGGGGTGACAGTTCGGCCCCGGGGACCCAACGTACTTCCAACTCCGCCGAAGGGATCAACTGAGTATGTTGTACACACATTTGGGCCGCAGCGGCCTGTCGGTCTCCCAGCTGTGCCTGGGCACCATGAACTTTGGCCCGCACACCGAGGAGGCCGCGGCCCACGCGATCATGGACCGCGCGCACGAGTCCGGGCTGAACTTCTTTGACACGGCCAACGCCTATGGCGGCAAGGGGGCCCTGGGCTGGACCGAGG